>JBDLIT010000014.1:0-47739 GCA_039714735.1 Pseudomonadota bacterium | reverse complement strand
TCGCGCGGGCCGCATGGTGTTGATCGGTACTCAAACCATGCTGTTTCTGATAGCGATCAAAGTGGTTGATGAAGAGGCTTTGGAGTGTCGCTTTCATGTAGTTCCACAGTGTCTGTATCTAGCCGGGTGCGCCTTCGTTTGTGTCAGACTAAGGCCTTTCCCTTCCTTTTATTTGTCCAACTTGCTGATAACAGGAATCAATGATTCCCTATATTATTCTCATATATACAGACTATAATGCCAGGTATTGGTATATTCAAGGCAAAAGCAGGAATAATAACGGGTGTCTCAGTATTCTTCTCAATCATCTGACAAACCTCTCTTCAGGCCTGGTTCCAGGCGTTTGATGGATCAGGTCAGAGAGATACTACGCTATCACCATTACATGCAATAATCCGCTGTACAATGATCGTTGACTCTAAATTTAATCGACTCCGCTGGCAGTGCCGGCGGGGCATGCTGGAATTGGATCTGTTGCTGCTGGATTTTCTGGAGAGCCGCTATCCACAGCTTGATGAGGCTTCACAGCAGGCCTTTGTTGCCCTGCTGGAATACCCGGACCAATCGTTGCAGCGATGGTTGATTGGTACTGACACCAGTGCAGATGTCGATATGGCGGTCAGGGATATCGTGAAAATCATCAGATCAAAAGGCCGGGAGTATGGGGTCCAGGATTGAGCCGATACGTCTGCAGCCGGCATTCTCACGATACCTCACGTTCTGGTTGACCACCTTGCATCTGCTTGGCCTGCTGGTGCTTTGGCAGCTGCAGTTGCATCTGTTGTTTAAGGTGTCTATTAGTTTGTTTCTACTCTCATATCTCATTTGGCAGGTTCGACATCATCTATTGCGAAATACGCGGAGCGCCATCAGGGAGGTGCTGCTCGATGCCGATGGAAGCTGGTGGCTGATTGTCAACAACGGGGCAAAAATCGAGGGTAAGTTGTTGCCGAAAAGTTTTGTCAAACCCTGGCTGGTGGTGCTGAATTTCAGAACCGGACCCTTATTTTCTGCAAGGAGCGTGGTCCTGCCGCCAGACAGTCTCGACCCGGACCTGGCGCGGCGACTCAGGATTCATCTTTTGCAGACCGGCACGGCGGAGAGGCGTGGGTCGGTTTCCTGAATGGACTTATCCTTAGTCCGGATCGATGGGATCGTAGGGTGAATAGTTGTCCGGGATCAGTACGGTCGGATGGCCCTGCACCTTGTCGTCACGCAGTGGAAAATCGATGGTGTAATGCAGCCCGCGGCTCTCACGCCGGCATTGGGCGGAGCGGATGATCAGATCCGCCACGTCCACCAGATTACGCAGTTCCAGCAGATCGTTGGTGACCCGGAAATTATTGTAGTATTCGAGAATTTCATGCCTTAACAGGTCGACCCGGCGTTTGGCCCGTTGCAGACGTTTGTTGGAACGCACGATGCCGACATAGTCCCACATGAAATGACGCAGCTCGTCCCAGTTGTGGGAGACCACCACCTCTTCATCGGAATCGGTGACCCGGCTTTCGTCCCAGGGTGGCTGTTCAGGGGCGGCGGGAGTTTGTTCCATCTTTTTGTGGATATCTTCAGCCGCCAATTCGGCAAACACCAGGCACTCGAGCAGTGAGTTACTGGCCATGCGGTTGGCGCCATGTAAACCGGTATAGGCTACCTCTCCCACGGCATACAGGCCGGAAATATCGGTCAGGGCCCGCTGATCCGTCATCACGCCACCACAGGTGTAGTGGGCCGCAGGAACGACGGGAATCGCCTGCTGGGTGATGTCGATACCAAAATCGAGGCAGCGCTGGTGGATGTTGGGAAAATGTTCCTTGACGAATTCCGCGGGTTGGTGGCTGATGTCGAGAAACAGGCAATCCGCACCGATCCGTTTCATTTCATGGTCGATGGCGCGGGCCACGATATCCCGGGGCGCCAGTTCACCCCGTTCGTCGAAATTCTGCATGAATCGGCTGCCGTCCGGCAGCAGCAGATGTCCCCCTTCGCCTCGCACTGCCTCGGTAATCAGAAAGGTCTTGGCGTGCGGGTGGTAGAGGCAGGTGGGGTGAAACTGGATAAATTCCATGTTGGCCACCCGGCAACCCGCCCGCCAGGCCATGGCGATACCGTCCCCGGTGGAGACATCCGGGTTGCTGGTATAGAGGTAGACCTTGCTGGCGCCGCCGGTGGCAATCACTACAAAGCGTGCGCGGAACGTCTCAGTCCTGCCGGTATTCTGGTTCAGAATGTAGGCGCCATGGCAGCGTTTATGCTGCCCCCGGCCGGGATTGCCTCTGGTGATCAGGTCGATGGCAATGTGATGTTCAAAGATTTCGATATTCTGACGGGCGAGTACATCTGCCTCAAGCGTGGTCTCGACCTCCCGGCCGGTAGCATCCGCTGCATGTATGACCCGGCGGTGGGAGTGTCCACCCTCGCGGGTCAGATGATAGCCGCCGCTGCTGGTGGCGTTGTCGTCCCTGGTGAAGTCGACACCTTCATTCAGGAGCCAGTCGATACTGCCCGGTCCATTTTTGACCACAAGTTCTACGGTAGACTCGTCACACAACCCGACACCGGCGCCAAGCGTGTCTGAGATATGCGCAGATACAGTGTCTTTCTCGTCAAGCACCGCCGATATACCGCCCTGGGCATAGAGGGTGCTGCCTTCCTCCAGATTTCGCTTTGAGATGATCGCCACCCGAAGGTCGCTGCTGAGATGCAGCGCGAGGCTGAGACCGGCGGCGCCGCTGCCGATAATGAGAACGTCATGCATATGATCAATGGACATATTTGCGGGCTGGTGGCGATAGGTTGATAATTGACCGAATTTGAGTCAGCATCCTAGCCTAAATTGATGGTTCGTTGAACTAGATCAATTCAGGTATAGGTTTTCGAGAACTAAATACAATCACGATTGTCAATGAGACTGTGCACAGGGCAGTGCGGGTCGCGAGGAGGTTATGGCCCGGATGGGCGAAAGGCAAGTCGACCAGGAACTGGTTATCCGTGTGCAGCAGGGTGACAAGAAGGCATTTGACCTGTTGGTGCTCAAGTACCAGCAGAAGATTGCCAATTTGATCTCACGTTATATTCGGGACCCACATGAGGTTATGGATGTGACACAGGAGGCCTTTATTAAGGCGTATAGGGCGTTACCGAACTTTCGCGGTGACAGTGCGTTTTATACCTGGCTGTATCGCATTGCCATCAATACCGCCAAGAATTATCTCGTGGCCATGGGACGACGTCCTCCCATGGATGACGTGGAAGCGGAGACGGCAGAGCAGATGGATGTTGGTTTTCGCCTGAAGGAGACAGGTACACCAGAGAATCATGTCCTTAGTGAAGAGATTTCGGTAACCATACAGCAGGCTATCGATGATCTGCCCGAGGATTTGCGCGCCGCCATTATATTGCGCGAGCTGGAAGGAATGAGTTATGAAGAGATTGCCAATGCCATGTCCTGCCCGGTGGGGACGGTGCGATCACGCATATTTCGGGCGCGTGAGGCGATCGACAAGAGCCTAAAACCGTTGTTAAACCCTTAAGATCAAAAGACCATGACAGAACAAGAACGTCAAAGACTTTCAGTCCTGGTGGATGCAGAATTGCCCCATCCGGAGATTGCCGGTGAGATCAGGAAACTGGCGCTTAACAATAGCAATCACGGCGCCTGGCAGCGCTACCATCTGATTGGAGATGCGATGCGCCAGGAATTGGGGCCGGTTGTCGATGCCGGTCTGGCAGACAGGATCAGCCGCAGGTTGGAGGACGAGCCGGTCGTGTTTGCCCCTGGGGCAGCCAAACGTTCCAACAACAGGTGGTTCAAGCCGGCAGCGGGGGCCGCCATCGCTGCATCCGTGGCCATGCTTGCCATTACCGTGGCGCCCCGGGTCGTCAACATGGAGTCGGCGGAGCAATCGATCAATCCGGTGGCCAAGGTCGAGTCAGCAGCAGAGAAGATCTATGTCGCTGATGATGGGACGCGCTGGGAACTGCTTTACAAACCGAAGGTTGAATCACGCCTCAACAGCTACCTGGTTAATCATCAGGAATATGCGCCGGCTGGAAACATGAAGGGCATCATGCCTTATGCCAAATTTGTCAGTTATGACGGCAGCCAGTAACAGCCGGATTCTTATGAAAACTGTTGCTGGTTTCAGGATGAAGAATAAGCTGATCTCAGGTCTTACCCTCCTCACGATTTTCTCGACCTTTTCCGTTTTCGCTGATAACCAGACTGCCAAGCAGTGGCTGGAGCGGATGGTTCAGGCCGTCAACAGTCTCGATTATCAGGGGACCTTCATCTATCTGCACGATAATCAGCTCGAGGCGATGCGCATCGTACATGCCGTCACGGACGGTAAACAGCGTGAACGCCTGGCATCCCTTAACGGAGCCCCCCGGGAGGTGATCAGGGATCAGAGTTCAGTGACCTGCTTGATGCCGGAATCACAGCAGGTTTCCGTGGACGAACGCCCCCTGAGCAGAAAATTCCTTGCACAGTTACCGGAAGATCTCCAGCAACTCGACTCTCACTATAATTTTCGTCACTTGGGCAAGGGCCGGGTCGCCGGCCGGCATGCGCGGGTGGTGGCGATCATCCCCAAGGACGGATTGCGCTATGGCTACCGTTTCTTTGTGGATGAGCAGAGCGGTCTGCCACTCAAATCCGATCTGATGAACGAGCATGGAAAGGCGATCGAGCAAACCATGTTTACGCACATTGAAGTGGGAGTTGCCGAGATTAAAGAGGCGCAAGACGCACTGCTGGGTGCGTATAAAATGGAACTTAAAAGAGAGCCGGTTGCCATCAAAGCGGAGCAGCCCCTGGATGAGGGCGTCTGGATGTTTCGCAACCTGCCGAATGGGTTCTCCCTCAATATGCGCAACCAGCTGCCTGATCCCAGCAGTGACGATATGATCGAGCAGTACGTGCTCAGTGACGGACTGGCATCGCTGTCGGTCTTCGTGGAGTCTGCCGGGCGTGGGGAGGCATTGAACGGTGTTTCCAGGCTCGGCTCTATCAATGCCTGGGGGGGTGAACTGGAAGACTATCAGGTGACCGTAGTGGGCGAGGTGCCTGAGGAGACCCTGCTTGGTATCGTGAATGCCATGCAACTTCGATGATCGAAGAATCCGCCCGGGTCATTGCCAGTGAAGACGGTTTTGCTCTTGTAGAAACCCAGACCAGGGCCGCGTGTGGTTCCTGCGGTTCCGCGGGCAGTTGCGGTGCTTCTGTCCTTTCGGGCCTTTTTAAACGGCGCCATAACCACTTAAAGGTACTCAATCCCATTCATGCAACACCTGGACAACAGGTGGTCATCGGCCTTCAGGAACGCGCGTTGGTAACCGCTTCTCTCACCACCTATCTGCTCCCGCTCGTCTGCCTGATCGTTCTTGCAATTGCGGCACAACAGGCTGCCCTGTATTGGCGCTGGCCCGATACGGAACTCAGCAGTATTGCCGGTGGTCTATTGGGACTGATAATCGGCCTTGGTCTGCTGAAGCGATTTTCACAGCGCCGTCAACATGATCCCAGCTTCCAGGCGGTTATCCTGCGGCAGGAAATCAGTCAACCCGTGCAGATTGGTTATCCAAGCGCTGAATAATGGCTTGATCAGCGTTTGGAAATTATAAAATGAGATTTTGCATTTCCTTCAATTAATTGCTTGTGGCACTCGGAAATGGCGACAGATCCGACCCGTAAGGACGTGTGAAGTCACGAGCCGGATTGGTGTTGTGTCGCTGGAAGGTCTGGATGATTCAGACTCAACCTATTTGCAGTTTCCAGGAGTTTTCAAAAAATGATACCTAGCGTGAATCCGTCATACCTGTTGGCAAGTCTTGTCTTGCTTGTATCCCTTCTGTTGCCCGTGCAGGCGAGTCACCTGCCGGACTTTACCGTGCTTGCCGAGCAGAATGCGCCCTCTGTGGTGAATATCAGTACCAAGCAGACATCGGTACGTCAACAGATGAAGCGTTTTAATATCCCTGAATTCAATGACATACCGGAGGACAATCCATTCGGAGAGCTGCTGCGGCGCTTTTTCGGTGAGCATGGCTACCAGATGCCGGATGATGATCAGGTGGAGAAACAGTCATTGGGTTCAGGGTTTATCGTCTCGGAAGATGGTTACATCCTGACCAACAATCACGTGGTGTCCGAGGCGGATGAGATCATCGTGCGCATGACGGACCGGCGTGAGTTTACGGCCAAGGTGATTGGTACGGATGAGCGTAGCGATATCGCGTTGATCAAGATCGATGCTGATGATCTGCCGGTGGTGCGTATCGGCAGCGCGAAGGATCTCAAGGTGGGTGAATGGGTCCTGGCTATCGGTTCGCCGTTCGGTTTTGATCATTCGGTGACGGCCGGAATCGTCAGCGCAAAGGGGCGTAACCTTCCGAGCGAAAATTATGTGCCTTTTATTCAGACCGATGTGGCGATCAACCCAGGTAATTCAGGCGGCCCGCTGTTCAATCTGGATGGTGAAGTGGTGGGGGTGAATTCCCAGATTTACAGTCGCTCAGGCGGCTTCATGGGCCTCTCCTTTGCGATTCCCATCGATGTCGCCATGGATGTAGTGGAACAACTGAAGGCCAATGGCAAAGTCAGTCGCGGCTGGCTTGGCGTGCTGATTCAGGATGTTACCGGCGAATTGGCGGAGAGCTTCGGCATGGATCGACCACGAGGGGCCCTGGTGGCGCGCGTATTGCCGGACAGTCCGGCGGCCAAGGCCGGTCTGCAGGTGGGCGACGTGATCCTCAAATTCAATGGCGCGGCATTGCACAGTTCATCTGAACTACCGCCGCTGGTCGGCAGCAGTAGCGTGGATCGTCCCGCGGAACTTGAAATCCTGCGCGCCGGGAAAAAGATCATGGTCAAGGTCAACATCGGAGAACTGCCCCAGGAAGATGCCATGGAACTGGCGCAATCGACCGCTCCCCGGGTCTCGGAAAACCGTTTGGGACTGATGGTGTCGGAACTGACCAGCGAGCAACGCAAGCAGTTGTCTGTGTCATCCAATAATGGCGTTCTGGTGGAATCCGTGACCGGCAGACCCGCCCGAGAGGCAGGCATTCAGCAGGGCGATGTGATTCTTATGCTGAACAATCAGGATGTGGAAAATGTCAGCCAGTTCAACAAGCTGGTGAAAGAATTACCGGCCGGCAAGACGCTGGCGGTATTGGTGCATCGAAATACCGGTCCGATCTTCCTGCCCCTGCGCATGCCGGAGGAATGACAGCTCTGAGACTCTATGTGCGGGAGGGTTGCCACCTGTGTGAAGAGATGCTCAAAGATCTGCAACGGGTCCTGCAGAACAGGGAAATCCAACTGGAGCTGATCGATGTGGATCGCTCACCCGGTAAGCTGGATGACTACGGCAGTCGAGTTCCGGTTCTGGAGTCTGCGCAAGGCGCCTGTCTGAGTGAGTATTTTCTGGATGAAGTGAAATTAATCAACTATCTGGATGGGGTTTGATCATCCTTATCCCAGACATTCTATCAATAGAAACGCCCCGTAAGGGGCGTTTTTTATTTCCACGGCCATGAAAATGCCATTAGTTTCTGATGCTTGAAGGGTTTTCTGGTCACAACCTCTGTGGAGCCTCAGGCTAGAGGTTTGCAACTCTCGAGATTGACAGGATGATCTCTCTAATGCATCGTAGAAAAATAATAATGTGTACTCCAAGGCTGATGCCGGATGTGCCAATGGCAGAAGGCCAATATTCTTTTAACTCTGGGAGGATGGTTCATGCTAAAGGGCGAATTTAGGATCAGTTGGTTCTCAACACAGCCAACCATTTTTCTTCTCTTACTTATCTTCATGGTGCCGGCTCATGCGGATGTTACGGTGGATTCTCTTACCTCAGATCTGCCTGAATCGATAATTGAAGGCGATAATCCCACATACACGCTGACGGTCAGTAACCCTGCCAACAGCCAGGATGTGATTGATGTTACTGTTTCAATTTTGGATGGTGCGCTGGATAGTACTTCCTCTTTTTCATCCTTATCTCCGGAATGCAATATAGATCCATTAACTGGCGCATTTTCATGTGATCCGCTGGCATCTGGAGTGACTAAGGACTATCAATTTACCTGGATAACTCCCCCGTCAGTGGGAGATCATGATTTAACATTTGATGTCGGTTGTGAGTTTGACGGTGTTTGCCTGGGGGAAACCGCATCAATAAGAACCTCAGTCACAGCAGAATCAGTTACAGTGACGACTGAAATTCCTAATTCGGCAGCTCCGGGAGGTACTGTTACAGGAACAATTTCTGTCGTTAACAATCTGTCCACCGACTTTTCTACAACAAATAACGACAGCTCAGTAACTCCGGCTAGCCTGCCTGCTGGAGGTGGTAGTGTCGACTATTTGCTGACGATACCAACTACAGCGATCGCGAATGAGGTCATAACCGATACCATCACGATCACAGATAGCGACAGTATTGTTGTTACCACCATCCCGGTTTCCGTGACTGTGGTTGCGGATACAGTCACAGTGACTGACATAACACTCACTGCTGTGCCTGGCGGTACCGCCACCGGCACGTTTACTGTATCCAATGCACTGCCGACTACTTCAATCACCACTGATCCGGATGTTAATAGCTCAGTCGACCCAACAATACTGCCGGCCGGTGGAGGCACCGTTGAATACTCCATGACGGTGCCGTCAACAGCAGTCGACAATGAGGTGATTACGGATACCATCACAATCACTGATGATGCGAACAATGTGACAACCATTGCCGTTTCAGTCACAGTCTCTGGTGACTTGTTTGCCGACCTGCCTGGATTGACCGACAGTGAACGGGAGGTGGCGCATGCCCTGGACGAGGCCTGTGCGGCGCTCTCCGATACCGAAGTCATCCTGCCCCCGGATGAGATTGCGGCAAAGACGCCGGTAGAAAATCTGCTGGAGATCTGTAATGCAATGGACAGTGCGGCGATCGAGGACCAAGTCGATGCGATCAAGCAGATCACTCCAAAACAGGCGCCGGCCCAGGGGACTTCTTCGGTTGAGGTCTCCCAACGGCAATTTGACAACATCACAGCCCGCATGAAGGCGCTGCGCAGCGGCGCCACAGGCGTCAGTGTTGCCGGTTTGATGCTCGATTATCAGGGAAAAGCGCTGCCCATCAATCTGCTCACCTCTGCCGCCAGGCAGAGTGGCGGTTCGGCCGGCGATGGGAGCACTGCTCTGCTCGGCAAACTGGGCTTCTTCCTCAACGGCAATCTCAGCTTTGGCGAAAAGGATGGCTCGAGTAATGAGCTGGGTTTCGATGTCGATACCCGAGGTATCACGGCGGGACTGGATTATCGGTTTACCGATCAGTTCATCGTTGGTGGCTCGCTCGGCTATGTCGGTAGTGATACGGAATTTGACTCCTCCCGGGGTGATATGGATGTGAAGGGGTATACCCTGGCCGTCTATTCCACCTACTACTCGAGTGAATCGAGCTATTTGGACGGCATCATCAGTTACGGCTGGAACGATTTCGACAGCAGCCGTAAGGTCAGTTTTCTCAGCTTCAATGAGGAGGCGTCCGGCGATACCGATGGCAAAGAGTTGTCGGTCAGCCTGGGGGGCGGTTATGACTTTAACCGCAATGCGCTCAGCTTCGGGCCCTTTGGCCGCATCAACTACATCAATGCGGATATCGACGGCTATACTGAAAACACCTCCACCGGCCTGGAGCTGGTCTACGACGATCAGGAGGTGGAGTCCCTGACCACCTTGCTCGGCGGTCAGATCAGCTATGCCATCAGCACCTCGCGGGGTGTCTTTACTCCGCAACTGCGTCTCGAGTGGGCCCACGAATTCATGGACGATAGCCGGTTCATCGAGGCGCGATTCCTCCACGATCCGACCCAGACCTCCTTCCGTTTGGCCACCGATGATCCTGATCGGGACTACTTCAATCTGGGTGCGGGAGTCTCCGCCACCTTTGGTGCGGGTAAGTCCGGGTATATCTATCTCGAGACAATGCTCGGCCAGGAGGATGTCAAGCAGCATTCACTGGCGGCGGGTTTCCGGCTTGAATTCTGAGCGGAGTCAGCAGTTTCAGACTATCTTTGATTGAGGCCCATGAATGAGCGCCTCGTGACTCATTCATGGGCTCTTCAAGAAGTGCTGACAATCCGCTTATGACATCCTCTGCCTGATATGAACAAGACTGAAGATTCCCGGATACGCATTCTTTCAGATACAGCCAAGCATCCGGTAGATGATGAACTCACCCGTCGGTATCCTCCACAAGGGGATGATGCGACACAGGTCATGCCCATGCCGGGGCCGGGCCGCCAAGATGACCAAGAGCCCCGGGTTCTCTCGCCGCAAACCGACTTGAGTGATGAAGAGACCGCCGTTCTGAGCCCCACTGAATCGCGGATCGCCGATTTGGGCATGGATCCGCCGACTCGATTTGCCCTCGATTCAGCCAAACGCATGGAAGGCCTGCGTACCTTTGAACCGGGTGCGCTGATCAAGGGGCGTTTTCAGTTGTTGGAGGAACTGGGGCGCGGCGGCATGGGCGTGGTCTATTCGGCGCGTGACCTGGTACAGGAGGGTGTGGGTGAGCAGAACTCGCTGATCGCCATCAAGTTGTTGTCGGATGATTTCAAGGATCATCCCGATGCCCTGCGCATGTTGCAGCAGGAGACCAAAAAGGCGCGGGAGCTGGCGCATCCCAATATCATCACGGTGTATGACTTCGACCGTGATGCAGACACGGTCTACATGACCATGGAACTGATGTCCGGCCGCTCACTCAAGGATTATCTGGAGGAGCAGCAGGACAGGGAGGCCAGCCTGGAAGAGGTGCTGCCGATAATCAGCGGGATCGCGGAAGGCCTCAAATACGCCCACCAGAAAAATATTATCCATTCCGACCTGAAGCCGGCGAACATATTTCTCACCGAAAATGGCGTAAAGATACTCGATTTCGGAATCGCCAGGGCCGTCATGCAGACAGATCAGAAATCGACTATTGTTCCTGAGGTCAGCAAACCAACCCCTACTTCAACAACGGAGACCCATCTTGCCGAAACAGATGAGGTGTTCGCTCTGACCCCTTCCTATGCCAGCCTCGAGATGTTTCTGGGTGAACCCCCCGATCCCGGCGATGACATCTATGCGTTTGCCTGTATCTGTTATCAATTGCTGGTGGGGAGCCGGCATCCCTATCGAAAAAGATCGGCCAAGGAGGCCTTTGAAAAAGGCATGCTGCCCAGTCGGATCGAAGGGCTCAAGGATGCCCAGTGGAATACACTTTTATCTGGACTGGCCCTGGAGCGGGACAAGAGGGTTGCCAGCGTCGATGAATTTATCCATGGCTTTCTGCCGCGCCGCAGAGAACCCTGGAAGATTATTGCCTTTGTCATACTCTTGCTGGCGAGCCTGACGACTGTATATTTCATCTCACGGCCGCCTGAGGTTGTCGAACCCAGTCTGTTTGAAAATCCACCTCCCGCAGCAGAGCTGGGACCTGAACAGCAATTAAAGGTGGAACAGATGCTGGAAGTGGCGGAAGTGCATATGATGGTTGGCAGGTTGCTCAATCCTCCGGGCAGTAATGCGCTGGATGAGTATAAAAAGGTCCTCGAGCTCAACCCATACAATCGCCAGGCCATCGCAGGTCTGGCGGCCATGCTGGAGACGCTCTTGCAACAGGCGCACAGCGCGGTGGAAGCGGGTGACCTGGAAAGGGCGGAGGAATTGGTCAAAGAGGGATTGACGATCCATGACGGACACAAAGCGCTACAGTTATTGAATGAAGAATTGGCGGCAAAACTGCAATGATAACCCGGGGTGATCATGCGACATTATGAAAATGAACTGGATACCATGAGCTGGCTGCACCGCCTGGCGATCCTTCCGCTGTTTCTCCTGCTGGGGCTGCTGATCGGGTGTGGCGCGTCACAACCAAAAATGGCAGATGCAGCTCAGCCCTCAGGCAGGATCTCGGCCGATAAACTCTTGCCGGTAGACTGCCTGCTGCCGGCGCAGATGCGCAAGTTGGGCACGCAGATGACCTACCTGGCGCCACGCCGGGCGATCAAGACCACGGCGGCCGACTGTGAGATACGCGGTGGTGAATATGTCGCCTACGACCGTGCCGATTACCGAACCTCTCTCAACGTCTGGCTGGAAAAGGCCAAACAGGGTGATCCGGAAGCGCAGACCTATGTGGGGGAGATCTACGAAAAAGGCCTCGGTCTGCCGAATGACTACAAGACCGCCCACAGCTGGTACAGCAAAGCCGCGGAACAGGGTTATTCAAGGGCCCAGATCAATCTGGGTTACCTCTATGAAAAAGGACTGGGTGTCAAACAAGACCGGGTGACCGCACTCAACTGGTACCGGCGCGCCTCGGGGGTGATGGATGATGATATCGATTACGCGTCGGCGATCGAAGTGAAGGCCGCCACCCTTGCCGAGGAACAGACTGAGGTTCTCCGCCAGGAGGTGGAACGCCGGGAGCGTGAGATCAAGTCTTTGAAGGCGACCCTCTCGTTGGCGCAAAATCAATTGAGAATGCAGCGGGAGTCGCTACAGGATGCGAAAAGACGTTTGCGTATACTCAAGCTGCAGATGCAAAACACATCTGACACAACCCAGGCCAATGATCTCAAACAGGCAGTCGCAGCGCAGCAGAACAAGATCCTTCAACTAGAAAATCAGCTGACTGAACTGCAAACAAAAGCGCAGCGCAACCAACAGAGTCTCGACAGGAAGGCTTCCGCCGTGCAGCAACAGAAGGTGATGCTGGCTGAGCAAAAGCAGAGCGGTCCGTCCATCGAGGTGTTCGACCCCACGATTGCCATCACCCGCA
This sequence comes from Pseudomonadota bacterium, assembly GCA_039714735.1. Taxonomy (GTDB): domain Bacteria; phylum Pseudomonadota; class Gammaproteobacteria; order Chromatiales; family Chromatiaceae; genus JASJBU01. Next base: position 34,903 of record JBDLIT010000014.1, on the reverse strand, counting down.
GTGGCGAACCCAGTGTCAGGGTACGGGCAGGCAGCAAGGCCCGGGTTATCAGCGGCAGGATCGATGCGCCGGCCGGGTTGATCAGCGCTTCGATCAATGGCAACCCTATTTCACCAGACAGTAATGGGTTGTTCAATTCAGCCGTCTCTGTCACTGAAGGTGAGAAACGGGTGTTGATCCAGGTGAACGATAAGCTTGGCAGGCAAGCCGAATTCAGCTTCATGCTGATACCTGAACAACGTCTGGTGAAAACAGAGGCCGACAACAATCAAGTCAGCCGGGTGGCCGGTTCCATCGATTTTGGCCGTTATTTCGCATTGATTATCGGCAACGACGAATATCAGAATTTCCCACCTCTGCAGACCGCCATCAACGATGCGAAGAATGTTGCGCAGGTGCTCAAGAATAAGTATGGCTTCAATACTCGTTTCATCAGAAATGCCGACCGCTACACCATCCTGTCTGCCTTGAACGAGGTCAAAAGTAAGCTGAACGAGAATGATAACCTGCTGATCTACTATGCAGGGCATGGTGAAAGGGATGTGGGCACCCTGCAGGGTTACTGGCTGCCGGTCGATGCGGAGCAGGAGAACACCGCTAACTGGATTCCCAATTCCGCCATCTCCGATCTGCTGAATACCATGCAGGCGAAGCATATTCTGGTGGTCGCCGACTCCTGCTATTCAGGCTCCATGACACGCAGCTCAGTGGCGAGACTGGATACTCAGCTGAGTGATGAAAACCTGAAAAAATGGCTCAAGGTAATGGCCCGCACACCCTCCAGGACTGTACTGACCTCTGGCGGCATAGCACCTGTACTCGACAGCGGTGGGGGAGAGCATTCGGTATTCGCAAAGGCATTTCTCGATGAACTCGAGCAGGCTTCAGGTCCCATCGATGCCTACAAGATCTATCTCAGGGTAACGCGCAAAGTGCAGAGAAGCGCCGCTCTCGTGGGGTTTGATCAGACGCCAACCTATGCGCCGATCAAGTACTCCGGACACAGTGGCGGAGAGTTTATCTTCGTCAAAGGCTGATCCCATCGCGGCCAGTTACTTGCTTCAACGTCCAGCTAAACAAGCTTCCTCCCCCTTGGAAGGGGGAGGTTAGGAGGGGGATTGACAGGCTCTTGGCGTAATCTAGGCCTTTTGGATCGTCTCTCGAGGGCCATGGTTCTGTTTGCCATAGCCTCCCTGGTTGTGGGATGTGCCGGCCCTGTGGAACTCAATGACCGATTTGCCGCCACCCAAGGGCTCTCCCGTTCCCTGGTCAGAGGCGCAGACTTTTCCCATGTCATCTATGCGGCCGCTAACGGGGAGGATTCTGTCTGGCATATCTACATCGAAGGGGATGGTCAGCCCTGGCAGAGTCGCACCTCGGTTGCACATGATCCTACATCACCTATGCCCCTGATGCTCAGGCTCATGCAGCAGGATGCGGCGCCGCGTATCTATCTGGGACGGCCCTGTTATCAGGGTATGGCGATTGAGGCTGCCTGCAAGCCCTGGGTATGGACCCATGGCCGCTACTCAGAGCCGGTCGTTTCGAGCATGCAGGCAGCACTTGATACGCTCATCGAGCGCCATGCAATCAACGAAATTGCTTTATTCGGCCACAGCGGAGGCGGCGCCCTGGCGATGCTGCTGGCGGAACGGATTCCCCAGACCACACAGGTTGTTACCCTGGCGGGTAATCTGGACACCGAAGCATGGACCCGTAAGCATGGTTATGCCGATTTGGCAGGCTCTTTGAATCCTGCGGACAGGCCTGAATTACCCGGCCGGATCAGCCAGTTTCATTTTCGAGGGGCGGAAGACCGGAATCTGCCATTCGGGATGTATGGAGAATCGATCAACGACATGTCAGGTGATCTCGATATGCGCATCGATGGTGTGGGGCACGCAACCGGCTGGGAGGCGGTCTATTGCGGTATTCTGAGCCGCACAGGGGGACAGTGTAAGTCTCTGTAAGCGACGCCATGAGCAAAGATCTTATTCAGGTAGACTAAATTCTGCTGTTTCATGGACTATACTCCGTAAAATAAAACTTTATTTCCTGCTTTTTTATAGTGATTCTCTACGAAGTACAGCAAGAGGGAAGGGTTTGAAAAGCAACGATGTCCTCATCAGTCGCACTGGGCTTTGTAACTAATCACCTGTTTGATGTCCTGCAGCCTGGGGTGGAATATGTTCATATTACAAAAGGTTGAGCAGAGAAAAAGAAATCTCCTCAGGGCGAGGTTCTCTTTGTCCGGTAAGCAACATTCAGCGGTCAGCTCGATCCTGCGGGGAAACGGCGCCTCCCGCATGTCCTCAGATACAGCGGGTGAATCCCTTGAACATGAATTTGGTGATCAGGGCTTTTTACGGAGAAAGAAGGATTCCACAACCGCTTGTTGTGGCAAGGCCCCGGTGACGAGGGCCGGGAAAGGCGCCTGTTGCGCCGAATGCGCGGCTGAAGCGGAGCTCCCGGTATCCAAAATATCAGCACCCGACATGCAGGGCGGCGAGATGCTGGAACTGGTGACCGGTGGTTCTTCCAAATGCAACCTGTCCGGTGATGAGCAAGTGATCACGAATAATAATGATGAGTGCAGCCGTAGCTGTACCCAGAATCATGAACAGAACCATGTGGATGGACGCTCCAGTTGCTGCGAACAGGCGCGTTCAGCCTTTCATACCGCCCGTGACGATGGGGATGCCACAGCACAAAACCGTATCATGAGAGCCTGGAATCAGTGGATTCGCACCAACAAGGATGCCAGTGAATGTGCGGCCTATGCGGTGAGTATGTCCTGCGCCAGCAACCTGATTCGCGATAACGATTGCGATAGCGAAACGACCCCGTCCACCTGTTGCGAGCAACTCTCCAGCTATCTTTCTCACGTGACTGAACGCAAGAATCACCACTGCGGACGATCCAGTGACTCCACCGACAGAACCGACTGCCCCGATTTCAGTTGAATTTGTATCGGATTCGAACAGCATGCAACCCGAAGCAGTAACACTGTTTGAAGGAGACTTTCTTGGTCAAGCGCTGGATCTGGGAAACTTTTATCTGCAGAAAGGTTGCGAAGGCGAGATCATTGAGCCGATAGAGGCTTGTGAGAAACTCTATGTGGTGGCTGACGGTAAAGTAGTGGCAGTTATCAATGACTACAGCAATCTGTCTGCTTATGTGGAAAAAGTTGATTCAGCTGCACAGGCCGAGAGCTTTGTGCGTCTGCTGACGTCTCTGGAAACCTTTCACCTGTTCGATCGCGACAGGATCGAGATTGACTGTCGGTTTGTCGATCGGGACCAGGAACCCATCTATGCGCAGATCGCCAGGGATGATGCCGATAGACTGGGCTTGCATCCAGTCGGTATTATACAGAGCGATACCGGATACCAGATCAAACGCTGTCTCTATGTCTGGGCGTCACGCTCTGATCATCCCCAGTTACATGAAGTGACTGAAATAGTTGGATCTGGTGGAAGTTACACCAGGATTGCGGATAGGCTGGTTACCGATGAGGATACCCGGATCATCACTCTCCCGGTTTATGAATAATAGTGGCAAGAGTTGCGATGGCTTTGGATGCCCTTCTCTTGAAGATGTAAAAATCGTGGTCTGACTCAATCCACATATTTTACTTCCATAGGGATGAATTAAAACGTTCCTGAAATTTGCACTGATGGCATCTCAAAATACCGTGCATTGATAGGTAGAGTGGGCAGCGCTCACCCTACCTATATTTATCGACGAATATCGCCTCCAGCAAGGAGGCTGGCAATCAGAATCTACGCTGGATCGAGAGAAAGGTACCCGATGCCAAGCGCCGCCCCGAGCCCTGTGTTTACTCCTAAAGCAATCGGTTGCAGACTGATATTCTTGTGTCCGCCACCAACAAGAACCGCAATATTCGCACCAACAGCAACAGTTGCTGAGGCCTGTACACCCACATATCTACCAGCAAGGCTGTGTGCGATAGGGTCCAGTTCACTGGCTACACCTACCACGGTAAAGGCCATATTTTCTGTTTCCCGCCAGTTAAGACCCAGACCAATACCAGCCGTTCCTCTATAGTCTTCCTTGCCGCCGATGTGATTGAAACTGCAATTGACACCGATCAAACTGGACGGGAGGAATAGAGGACAAAAGAATACCAGTAAGATAAACATATTCGATGCGGTTCTCAGGTTCACCGGCATTGGCGAAAGGACAAGATTTCGCATCGATCTATTTAATTGCTGTGTATTCTCGTAGAGGATAGGTGACTGTTATCTGGTTGGTGGCCGTCTGGGCTTATGCAACAGCAGTTTGTCAGTGACGGCCAGCCAACCCTAAGGATCAATGTTTTCTCGATTCCTGTTTTTGTTTTACAACGGCTTCAACCGATACAACACCATCCTTGTCTTTATCCCACATAGACCAGCGCAGATCAAACTCGGCACGGTGCTGGGCGCGAAACTCCTCGGGTGAGATCATGCCATCCTTGTTGGTATCCAGCCAAGTGAGCTTCTGGCTCATTTTTGCCTCGAAGGCCTTGTCGTATTCTGCGCGTGTGACTGTTCCATCGTGATCAAGATCATATTTACTGGCCATTCCTGATTCATGATCGTCATCGCCTGACACTGATCCGGAAGAAAGCAGTATGACCCCAGCAAAGATCATCATCCTCCTCATGTTATTCATGATTTACTCCTTAGTGTGATTTTGATTGATACTTGTGAATATTCAATTCCATTGGCAAATGCTCCGTATGTGATTGAATAATCATTGTTGCAGCCCACTCAATAATATCTTCATTCATATCTTGAGGGGCACAACAATTATACAGCTTCATAAGAATATATCTGCTGGGTCACATTCTAATCCTGAATGCTTATTGACTTGCCTGGTTGAGTAGTAATGAAGGTTTAAAAACCTTGATGAAGGGGTAGTCAGCGCTGATCCCTTTCACTGAACCATCTGGATGGATAATGGTTACAGCCGCTCCCGAAACTTCAACGCCTTCGCGCTGGCGCGTATTTCTGTCTAGCGTGGCATCACACTCAAAATTTATCATGCCTTTGCGCAGGGTGATTCTCTGTCCATATCGCAGATGAAGATGTCCGTGCACGATGGCATGGATTTTTCTTTTTCGGACAGACTCCACACCACGCAGTGTCAACGGTCTGTCCACCTCTCTGTATTTGGTGCGAATGGTGTTTGCCAGAGGTCCATAATAGAAATCGAACAGATCTCTCTTTACCTTGTTCCGGAACTCTCGGTTGAGGTGTTTAATGCCATTATGGTCGATGATCTGAGCAATTTGATCATCGAGACCCGCATGAATGAACAGGAAGGAGGCCTCCCGATATGCGAGCTGCATAGCTTCAAAGAACCAGTAAAATTCACCTTTGGGATGGAGAAAAAGCCGCTGCCATTTTTTTGCGGCGGCGTAAGCCATGCGCAGCGTCATTCCAGCACTGAGGCAATCATTCTCAAAACGCTCCATCTTTGTCTTGAGCCGCTTCATTTCACGGTCGATACCTGAATCCGGCATGACCCAGGCAGCCGCCCGGGGAAATTCGTTGAACCAGCGTTTCGAAGGAAACAGCTTGCGCCGGCATTCCCGCCTGCCCGGTATTGTATGGATGATGCTCTCATTATCCAGGTAACGGTCATAGACCTCTTTCAGGAAAGGCACTACCTTGGGGCCCATACGGATAAAAAAATGGTCTGTTCTTGGGTCTGGCGGCAGGTCCAGCGCCTTCATACCCAGCATCATCCGAACATCATGGTTTCCTGCCAGAATTCGGACATCGGCCTTGCGTTTCATGAGCAACCGAATGGCTTGCAGTAAGCGTATGCTACTGGGCCCTTTATCGAAGCAATCGCCGCCGATAACAAAAAGCGCCTTTTGTCCATCTTTGGTCAGTTTGAAATCCTTGTCTCGCGGACCTGTTTTCTTTATGCCACCGGAAGCCACCAGAGAGGCAATAAAGGCATCCGTATCCGCATGCAGGTCTGAAAAAAAATAGATGAGTCGCTTTGGCCATTTCCAATTGTCACGCTGGAGGACCCTGCGGAGTTCATCATGTAAGGCGCACCGGTGGTATCGATCCTTGCGGATTGATTTTCTCTTACCCAACTCCCATGGCTGACATTCAGAGGGAAGATCGGCCTGAAGCCACTTCTTCCCATGATATTTGACACATTTATCCTGAGTCTTACTTTTCTTCTTCATACCAGCCATCGGTTCAGCAACAAGAGTATTAATGCGCTGGCAGATCACACAGTCTTTGACTGACCATGTCCCTGTCATGAATGGAGTGATTTGAATCCAAGAGTCCAGCAATTCTTAGTGTAGTATATTGAATCTGCACAGATGGGAATTGAACAAGGGCCTTGTGTACTCTGTCTCTACATGAATTCCTATCAGGTGCTTTTACACAAAGTCTTATCGATGATCTAATCTTTAGAGGGTAAATAATACAAGATTGGTCCAACTTAGGCTCGGTGGCATTGCCTGCCGGCCATTCCCGGAAACCGGACTTGTCATAACCAGAATAAATAACTCAACCATAAGCGATTAAATACTTTTATATGACTTCCGTTCGAGTGACCCGCACCGCGCTTATCCCAGACCCATACCGCCTCAACCGTTATCAGAAAGCACCGGAACTTGGCCCCGGCATTCTATTCTTCAGTGGAGGCAGCGCGCTGAATGGCGTCAGCCATGTGCTGAAAAATTACACCCACAATTCCACGCATATGGTTACGCCGTTCGATTCCGGTGGGAGTTCGGCAAAGTTGCGCAAGGCCTTTTCCATGCCGTCCATTGGAGACTTGAGAAGCCGTCAGGTGGCGCTGGCCAATGAGACCGTCACCGGTCACCCGGAGGTCTATAAACTCTTTACCTATCGCTTTCCCATAAGAGAGAAAAACGACCGGCTGCTGCGTCAGTTGGAAGCCATGCATAAAGGCAAGCACCTGCTGATCAATGCAATCTCTAACCCCATGCGACGGCTTATCCGCAATCAGATCGGTTATTTTCTGGATGCGAAGCCGGACGCTTTCGATCTGCGGGGTGCAAGCATCGGCAATCTGATTTTGGCGGGTGGTTATCTCAATAATCACAAACATCTGGATCCCATCATCTTTCTGTTTTCCAAACTACTCGGGGTGCAGGGTACGGTGCGGGCGATTGTCAATGATGATCTCCATCTGGGGGCCGACCTGGAAGACGGCCGGCGAATCATTGGCCAACATCTACTGACAGGGAAGGAGGTCGCTCCACTGGATTCTCCCATCAAGCGAATTTTTTTGTCTCAGGATGAGAAAAAGTTTAATCCAGCCGAATCGGAGATCCGTAAAAAGAACCGCAAGCTGATTGAGAGAGCGGAATTGATCTGTTTTCCCCCCGGTAGCTTTTATACCAGCTTGATCGCCAATCTGCTGCCTGGTGGCGTTGGCTCTGCGGTGGCAGTCAACGAAGGTGTTAAAGTCTACATCCCCAATCTGGGTCATGACCCTGAGCAAATCGGCATGACAATCGATCAGGCAGCACTCAAGCTGGTCAATCGTCTGCGCACCGATGCTGGATCAAAATGCCCGACCCATAAGCTGCTCAATTTCATTCTGATGGACAGCAAAAATGGCAGATATCACTCATCCTTGTCCAGGATGCTGATGAAAGAAATTGGCGTTGAGATCATTGAAACAAGGCTCGTCAGCAAACGCAGCGCACCTTACTACGATGCCACGCTGTTTGTTGAAGCCCTGCTATCCTTGGTTTAAAGCAGTCCGCTATTTCTCTGCTTTTCTATGGATGGAGATGGTCTGGATAATTAGAATCGCGGTTAGCACAAGTTGCGAAGCAAAAGTTGATCCCGGTATCTGATTGCCCGCATTGCATTGGTGAGTCATATGAATAAGAAAATCAAGAAAAAACTAAAAAAGAAAGACCAGGGGCGGTCACCGAATAACTTGATTGATCAGCCGGAAATCAAGGCCTTGAAACAGAAAATACAAAAGCTCGAGAAGGAACTCAGCAAACGGAAAAGACTCATCGAGGAACTGTACGGCCAGCTCAAGAAAGACAAGACCGGGAAAGGTAAGAAAAGCAAATCCGCTAAAAACGTCCCGAATCCCCTGTTCAAAGGACAGACAAAAAGAGTCGGTGTTGTACAGAAACAGGCCTGGCGGCGCCATGGTTACCTGCGGGACAGATACGAGTTTCATCTGGGTGAAGGTCAGGGCAAGAGCAATGCCAGAGTTCTTGCGGATAAGGATCTGAGAGACCGGTACGGAGAGGATGCCGGCTATACGGAACTGGAATTGGAACAGATTTTGACCTGAAATAAGTAGTGCCAGGTATGGCTTTATCCCACATAAAAACTGTGGTTTGTCTCCCATCCCCCCTCTATTCTCCTATCAAGGTATTTGCTGGCATGCCGTTAAGCTCTGACTGAAGTAAGGGTTTCGGCTTATGTTCATAATACACGTGCAAAGGGAGCAAGTATGCCTGAGGGAACATGGAGCGTGGAGTAGTATGATGTTCAGGTTATGGATAACAGTACGGACGTTGGTTTTTATAGCCGGTGTCACTGTTCAGGCTGCGGAAGCCGGTAACGCTAGACAAGTCATTCACGCCCTCTATATCCCCCTGGCCGACCATTACGCCGCATTGGTGGCCTACGAGCGTTACCGTTACCAGATGATCCATGCCGATTTCCACATCGAACGGATGAAGAACTGGGACCTGTTGCGGGCTTACTTCCAGTCGGGTGAGGTGGACATGGCCTATGTGATGAGTCCGTTGGCCATGGACATGTACCGTGAAAAGCCCCATTTCCGCTGGGTGGGGTTGATGCACCGCGACGGTAATGCTTTGGCCATCAATAACTTGCTTAACAGGGGTGTGCAATTGCCGCCTCTGCGCAAAGACCGCAAGCCTGATGCCAAGGTCGCACGCGCCCTGAAAATGAGCTACCAGCAGACGGGCCGCTCCACAGAGATCGGCATGCCCCATCTGCTGGCCACGCATACCGTGGTGCTCTACCGCTACCTCAAGGAGCAGGGCGCCAGCCTCACCCTGAGGCCGAACACACCAGCCGATGTACTGGCGATCGCAGTGCCACCGCTTAAATCGCCCGCCTTTCTCAAGAGCAGAAGCAACCGCGCCCAACCCGCGGCCTTCGAGCAGTCCCTGCCCTGGGCCGATGTGGTGGAGACCAGCGGCTTCGGTCATGTGGCTTGGTACTCCAAAGATGTGATGCCTTGGCGGCACGGCCATGTAGAGTGCATCGCTCTAGCCACCGATACGGCCATCACCGGTAAGTTCGATGCGGTCAAAGAGGTCATGACCTACATCCACAAGGCCGGGCAGGATATCGAGCAGGCCAGGCGTGAGGGTGGTGCGGCGCTGGAGGCAATCGTCGCCATCGTGCGCAAACACATCCCGGCCCATACCCGTGAGGCTATCATCGCCAGCCTTGATCCGGATTTGCGGGTAATCAATTACGAATACCTGAATGTGGATAAGCCGGGTCTGAAACAGATCATGGATCTGGCTGTGGAGGGGGGAATCCTCAGTACGGCTGTGGATATCGATGCCTTTGCCGATGAACGATTTGGCACGGATCAAGATGAGCACCCGCCAGCCGGGAGGGAAATGAACTCATCGGCAGATGGAGATCTCCGGCAATGAGTGAATGCGTTCAGCACAACAGTGAATGCAACAGTGGGCTAAGTATGGTGAAACACCGGTCCCTCAACCGAACCCTGTTGTTGTGGTTCATGTTTTTGGCGTTAGCGCCAATGAGCCTGGTTTCCTGGATCAGTTATCAGCAGGCCAACACCAGCCTCACTCAGGCTGCAGAAGATAAACTGAGGCAGACCGCTTACGTACAAGCGGCATTTATCCAGAACTGGTTCGACTATAGGTTGATGGATCTCAACAGCCAGGCAGAGAATCGACATCATGCAGCCCTGCTGATGCGGCTCAAGGAGGGATTGCAACTGAGCAACATGAGCCCGTCGAAGTACGTTAAGAGCTATGATTGGAGCCGTCGGGTGGATGGTGTACAAAACGATCTCATCACCCTGACACGCCAGTATGACTATATCCATGATCTGTTGCTGATCGATATCGAGGGTAATATTCTCTACTCAACGGCCCGCGAATCCGATCTGGGTAGCAACCTGCTCGCCGGGCCGCTGTTTGCTACCCGTTTTGCCGGAGCCGTCAAGACGACCCTGGAAACCGGGCAGGCCGGATTTTCCGATCTTGAACGCTATGCCCCCTTCAAGAACCGCTTGGTCGGCTTTCTCACCGCACCTCTACTGGATGAATTTGGCGGCAAGGTGGGCGTATTCGCCATCCAGATTAACCTTAAGAGAATTTTCACGCAGACGTCCGCGGTTAATCGGGAAGAGAGTTCCTTGGCCTATTATCTGGTGGGTGAGGATGGACGTCTGCGTTCTCCGATCGATGACCGGCAGGAAGAGGTGTTAGTCAGGGCCATCGGTACAGAACAGTATCGATTTTGGTTAATGGAGCATGGCGGGCAGGGCCTGCAGCCGGATGATCAGAAGGAGACTGCCTTCACCTATACCGGCCCTGATGGTCAGTTGGTGATCGGACTGCATCAGGCGGTGCGGTTACCCGGAGCGAACTGGGCGCTGATCAGCGAAATCGACCGGGATGAGGCCTTGGCCGAGGCCGATTGGCTGGGAATGGTGACCTTGGCTCTGGTGCTGGTGAGCGGACTGGTGGCGTGTGGACTGGCTTTGTATCAGGCGAGATACATCACCCAGCCCATCATCCGGCTGGCCGATGCCAGCATGGCGGTGGCGGCGGGTGAAATGGATCAGCGGGTGGTGGTGGCGGCGGACAATGAGATCGGGCGACTGGCCGATGCTTTCAATCATATGCTGGAGGTGCGCCAGACTCACGAAAAGGCGCTTGAACAGAGCAATCGCGAAACCCAACAGGCACTGGCCGATCTGGACGAGCAGAAGTTCGCGCTGGACCAACACGCCAACGTGGCCATCACCAATGAGCAGGGTGACATCACCTTCGCCAACGATAAATTTTGTCAGGTCAGCGGTTATAGCCGTCACGAGTTGCTGGGCCGGAACCATCGCATCCTCAAGTCAGGCTATCACGACAAGGCCTTTTTTGCAGAGATGTTCGGCACCATCACCGCCGGCAGGGTTTGGCATGGTGAGATCTGCAACAAGGCCAAGGATGGACAGCTTTACTGGATGGACAGCACCATCATGCCGCTCATGAATGCGGATGGCAAACCACGAAGCTATATTGCCATTCGAACCGATATCACCCAGCGTAAGCTGGCTGAACAGGCTTTGGGGGAGAGCGAAGAGCAAAACCGCCTGCTGCTCGACGCCGTCGGCGAAGGTATCTACGGCATCGATCTGGAGCACAACACGACCTTCGCCAATCCTGCGGCACAAATGCTGCTCGGCTACACTGCCGAGGAGTTCATTGGCAAGCCAAGCCATGCCCTGATCCACCACTCGTACAGTGACGGTTCAACCTATCTCGCTGAGGCCTGCCCTATCGCGTTAACCATGTCCGATGGTCTCTCACGACAGATCAGTGACGAAGTATTCTGGCGCCAAGACGACAGCAGTTTTCCTGTGGAATACACCTGCACGGCAATCAAAAAAAACGCTCAGGCAGTGGGTGTTGTGGTGATTTTTTCAGACATAACCAAACGCAGGCAGGCCGAGCTGGCCTTACAGGAGGCCAAGGAGGCGGCTGAGTCCGCCAACCAGGCGAAAAGTGAGTTCCTGGCCAATATGAGCCACGAGATCCGCACGCCGATGAATGGCGTCATCGGTATGATTAATCTGCTGCTGGACACGGATTTAGAACAGGAGCAATCCAACTACGCCAAGACTGTCAAGCGCAGCGCCGAATCCCTGCTCGGTATCCTCAACGACATCCTCGACTTCTCCAAGATCGAGGCAGGCCAGCTCGACCTGGAACTGTTCGACTTTGATTTGGGTGCGCTGATGGAGGATTTCGGCGCAAGCATGGCGTTTCGTGCCGAGGAGAAGGGGCTGGAACTGATCTGCCCCGCCAATCCATTGCTGCATCAATGGTACAAGAGCGATCCAGGACGCATTCGCCAGATACTGACCAATCTGGTGGGTAACGCACTCAAGTTTACCGAACAGGGCGAGGTCGCGGTGCGCTATGAGGTGGTGGAAGAGAAGGATGGCCGAAGCCAGTTGCGATTCACGGTAACCGATTCAGGTATTGGTCTTAGTGCGGAACAACAGGAGAGATTATTCGAGCGCTTCACCCAAGCCGACAGTTCCACCACACGCCAGTATGGCGGTACCGGATTAGGGCTTGCCATCTGCAAGCAACTGGTGGAGATGATGGGGGGCGGGATCGGCGTGGAGAGCGCGCTGGGTGAGGGCTCCGCATTCTGGTTCACGCTCGATCTGGAGAATGCAGCAAACCACTCCCCGCCACGCCTGACCGCAGATCTGAGTGGTCAGAAGGTTTTGGTGGTCGCTGATAATGCAACCAATCGCCAGGTGCTCGATCTGATACTCGACGTCTGGGAGATTGAGCATACCCTGGTCGATAGCGGTCAGGCTGCATTACAGGTCCTTTACGATGCGGTCGAGGAAGGCCAACACTACAGCATCGCCATCATCGACATGCAGATGCCGGGCATCGACGGCGCCAGCCTGGGAGCCCAGATCAATGCTGACGAGCAGCTTGCCTATACCCGGATGGTGCTGCTCACTTCCCAGGGGCGGCGCGGTGACGCCAAGGGGATGCGTGAGGCAGGCTTTGTAGGCTATCTCACCAAGCCTATAAACCAGTCCGAACTCTATCTTACCCTGGTGCAAGTGGCCGGCCTGGAGAGCGGCGATGAACGGCTGATCACCCGCTATACCGCACGCGAGCAACCCCAGTTTCGAGCCCGGGTGCTGGTGGTGGAGGACAATATTACCAACCAGGCGGTGGGCCGGGGAATGCTGGAGAAGTTTGGCATCCAGATCGAGCTGGCCGGGAATGGCGAGGAGGCGCTCAGCGCCCTCGAACAGCGCCCCTTCGACCTGGTATTCATGGACTGCCAGATGCCGGTGCTGGATGGTTACGCCGCCACCCGGCGGATCCGTGATCCGCAAACGCCGGTCAAAGACCACGCTATTCCGGTGATCGCCATGACTGCCAATGCCATGCAGGGGGACCGCGAAAAGTGTATCGCATCAGGCATGGACGACTACATTGCCAAGCCTGTGGATCCGATCAAACTGCACCGGGCGCTGGAGCATTGGCTGCCAACTCGCTGTCATGAAGCTGCAACGGATGCGATATCAGAAGAAAAAGGTGCAAGCCTTCAGGCTTCCGGTACCGTGCGCAAAAAGGCGGAAGAAGATCAGAGATCCACTGAGCCGGTGTTCGATCATGCCGCCGTTAGGGAGCGCCTGATGGGGGATGACGAATTGATTCGCACCGTAGCCGAGGCCTTTCTGGGCGATATGCCCGCTCAAATCGATCAGCTCAAGGCACTGGTGGCGGCCGAAGATTTGCAGCAGGCCAGCGCCCAGGCGCACAAGATCAAAGGCGCCGCCGCCAATCTGGGAGGTATAGTCCTCAGCGGTCTGGCTCGTGAGATAGAGCAGGCTGGAAAGGCCGGCGGCTTGGAGACCGCTCAGCAGCAAATGTCGGCTCTGGAACAGGAATTTGTAAAGCTTAAAAGCAGGATGGAGGAACAGCTGTTTTGAAATTGCTGATGGTGGTGGCAGATGAATATTTTATGCATGAACAGGTGGCGGTGCAGGTCACGATCAGCTTAGGAGTGACGCCCTTCACGCCGCCGGGGGATGAGCGGGGTGGTGGTGCTTTGCTTGCCGCTGCCGATGCAGCGTTGTATGAGGCCAAAGCAGCCGGGCGGAACCGGACAGTCTTCACCCAATCGGCTGGAAATGACTGAAACTATCTTGCATGGCGGTTGATTTGGTATGATTGCTGTTTTTCCGGCAAAACGCCCCTGCGTGGGGCGTTTCGTTTGTCGGACGCCAGGACTCCAGACACTCAATGACAGATTTTCAGCACATCCGTAACTTCTCGATCATCGCCCATATCGACCATGGTAAATCCACTATTGCAGACCGCTTCATTCAGGTCTGCGGCGGCTTGACTGAGCGTGAGATGGCGGAGCAGGTGCTGGATTCCATGGATCTGGAGCGGGAGCGGGGCATCACCATCAAGGCCCAGAGCGTGACCCTGGACTACCAGGCAAAAAACGGCGAGATCTACCAGCTCAATTTCATTGATACCCCCGGCCACGTGGATTTTTCCTACGAGGTCTCCCGTTCACTGTCGGCCTGCGAGGGTGCGCTGCTGGTGGTGGACGCCGCCCAGGGTGTCGAGGCGCAGAGTGTCGCCAACTGCTACACCGCCATCGAGCAGGGGCTGGAGGTCTTACCGGTCCTCAATAAGATCGACCTGCCATCGGCGGAACCGGAGCGGGTGATCAACGAGATCGAGGAGATCATCGGTATCGATGCGTCGGATTCAATCAATGTCAGCGCCAAGACCGGTCTCGGCATTCCTGATCTGCTCGAACAGTTGGTGGAGCGCATTCCTTGCCCTGAAGGGGATGCCGATGCGCCGCTGCAGGCGCTGATCATCGATTCCTGGTTCGATCCCTATGTGGGGGTGTTCTCTCTGATCCGGGTGATGAATGGCGTGATCCGGACCAAGGATAAGATGCGCATCATGTCCACCGGGCGCGCCTTTCAGGTGGAGAAGGTGGGTGTGTTCACTCCAAAGCGAGAGGACAAGGATCAATTGAGTACCGGTGAGGTGGGATTTCTCATCGCCGGCATCAAAGAGGTCGACGGCGCTCCGGTGGGTGACACCATCACCCTGGAGAATCGCCAGGCGGCTGGACCCCTCCCCGGATTCGAGGAGATGCGCCCCAGGGTCTTTTCCGGGCTCTATCCGGTCAGCTCGGACGACTATGAAGACCTGCGCGATGCCCTGCAGAAACTGAAACTGAACGATTCGGCCCTGCACTATGAGCCGGAGACCTCACAAGCCCTTGGATTCGGCTTTCGTTGTGGCTTTCTCGGCATGCTGCACATGGAGATTGTGCAGGAGCGTCTGGAGCGGGAATACAATCTCAACCTGATAACCACGGCTCCCTCGGTGGTCTACGAGGTGTTGAAAAATGACGGTGAGCTGATCCAGATCCAGAATCCGGCCGACCTGCCTGATCCTGGGAAATTCGAGGAGGTGCGCGAGCCGGTTATCAACGCCACCATTCTGGTTCCTCAGGAGTACCTGGGCAATGTGATCACCCTGTGTATCGGGAAGCGAGGATCACAGAAGAACATGCAGTACCTGGGCGGCCAGGTGCAGATCATCTTTGAACTGCCGTTGAACGAAGTGGTCTTAGATTTCTTCGATCGGCTGAAATCGGTGAGCCGCGGCTATGCCTCCTTCGAGTATGAGTTCACCCATTTTCAGGCCGCACCTCTGGTCAAGCTCGACATTATGATCAATGGTGAGCGGGTCGATGCGCTCTCAATCATCGTACACAGGGATCAGGCCCAGACCCGTGGCAGAGATCTGGCTGTCAAGATGAAAGAGATCATCCCCAGGCAGATGTTTGAGGTGGCCATTCAGGCGGCGATCGGCAGCAAGGTCATCGCCCGAACCACCGTCAAGGCATTGCGCAAGAATGTCACCGCCAAGTGTTACGGAGGCGATATCACCCGTAAGCGCAAATTGCTGGAAAAACAGAAAGCGGGCAAAAAGCGCATGAAACAGGTGGGCAGAGTGGAAATTCCTCAGGATGCCTTTCTTGCCGTGTTGAGGGTGGGAAAGGATAATTAATCTCTAATGTTGAATTAAACAGTGGTCCTCCGGGTCCACATGGAAGCAGGTTTCTCAAGCAAGGTTTAAAATAATATGAATTTTGATTTCCCAACTTTTCTGGTAGCGGCCAGTGCGTTGACGGGTGGTATCTGGCTGATTGACGCCCTCTTTTTTGCCTCCAAGCGCAAGCAACGCGCCATCACTGAAACCGGGACTAAGATCAAAGAGCCGCTGATCGTTGAATACTCCCGCTCATTTTTCCCCGTCATCTTTGCGGTCTTGATTCTGCGCTCATTCCTGGTCGAGCCTTTTCGGATTCCTTCGGGCTCAATGATGCCGACCCTGCTGGTGGGCGACTTTATTCTGGTCAACAAATTCAGTTACGGCATCCGCCTGCCGGTTCTGAACAAAAAGGTTATCGAAATAGATGATCCGCAGCGGGGCGATGTGGTGGTGTTCCGCTATCCCAAACAGCCCTGGATCGACTATATCAAGCGCGTAGTGGCGGTGCCTGGCGACAGCATCTACTATCAGAACAAAACCATCTATATCAATGGTAAACCCATACAGCAGACCCGTGTGGGCCGCTATGCTGGTGTGGGCAGCGGCGCGCAGATGACCGGAGCCATCAGGTCAAAGGAGAATATTAATGGTATCGAGCACGATATACTGGTTCATCCGATGGCTCCAAATCTTGCCATGGGCTGTAATGTTTTGCGCAACGGGCCGATAACAGTACCTGAAGGCCACTTTTTCGCGATGGGGGATAATCGGGATAATAGTAACGACGGCCGCTGCTGGGGCCTGGTGCCGGATGAAAATCTGGTGGGAAAGGCATTTGGGATCTGGATGAACTGGGACTCGAATCTTGACAGTTTCCCACCCATCGCATGGGAACGGCTGGGTAATGGAATCGAATGACGGATTGAACATCCGTCATCCCCGGCAACAAATTTAATCTGCAGTCAATAGAGGTGCATATGCTGAAGAGACAACGTGGCCTTACTATGATCAGCTGGCTGGTGGTGTTGATAGTGATCGGTTTTTTCATCATGGTTGGTTTACGGGTTGGTCCGGTCTACATGGAACATTATTCAGTGAAGAATATTCTGCAAGCCCTAGAGGAAGAGCCGTTCATCAGCCGTAAACCAATTGGCGAGATTCGCAATATGCTGATAAAACGTTTTAATATCAACAACATCAGAAACCTCAATCGTGATCAGATCAAGATCAGGCGTTCAGGTGGGGTCACCACGATTGAGCTGAATTATGAACAACGCAGACCGATTGCCGGCAATATGGATGTCATCATGACATTCAATGAAAGCATAGAGCTGATTGCGAATTGAGAGCCTCGACTGACATCCTTTGTCGCGCCCTAGGATATCGGTTCACAGACGACAGTCTTCTCGAACAGGCATTGACCCACCGGAGCGTGGGCGGTAGAAACAATGAGCGTCTCGAGTTTCTGGGCGATGCCATTCTGGGATTTGTGATTGCTGACGAACTCTACCACCAGTTTGATTCCGCATCGGAAGGTCAGCTCAGCCGATTGCGCTCGAGCCTGGTGAAACGCGAGACCCTGGCGGAGATCGCCCATCAATTTGATCTGGGCGACTACCTCAATCTCGGTCCTGGAGAACTGCGGAGTGGCGGGCAGTCCCGTGCGTCCATCCTTGCCGATGGCGTGGAAGCGATCCTCGCAGCCATCTATCTGGACACTGGTTATGTTGCGGCGCGTCGTGTGATACTCGATATTTTCGCCTCCCGGTTTGCGGAGATCGATCTGAAGGCGCCACAAAAAGATCCCAAAACCCTCCTGCAGGAGTTGTTACAGTCCCGCAAAATCGCTCTACCCGGTTATGAGATCAGCGAGGTCAGTGGTTCACCCCATGATCAGCAGTTCAAGGTCCGCTGTATGATCAGTGAGCTCAAGCTGGAGAAATTCGGATCAGGCTCCAGTCGCCGGCGTGCCGAGCAGGCTGCGGCACAAAGCATGTTACAGGAGCTGGTACATGACTGAAGTTAAAAATCACTGTGGCTATACCGCCATCATTGGCCGGCCGAATGTAGGTAAGTCAACGTTGTTGAACCGGATTATCGGGATCAAGCTTGCCATTACCTCGCATAAGGCCCAGACCACACGGCATAGCATCCTTGGCATCAAGACCCTGGAGAATGGACAGGTGATCTATGTGGATACGCCTGGTATTCATGAGCGGGCCGACCATGCCATGAACCGCTACCTGAATCGTACCGCAAAGACCGCGCTAGCCGATGTGGATGTGCTGATTTTTGTGGTCGAGGCTTTGCGCTGGACCCGCGAGGATGAAAAGGTTCTGGGTCTGCTCGAGGATCGTAGACTGCCGGTCATATTAGCCGTGAATAAGGTGGATCAGGTCAAGCAGAAGGAGCAGTTGCTTCCCTATCTGGCGGAGATGGCGGAGCGCTTCGAGTTTTCCGATATGGTGCCGGTCTCCGCGAAAAACGGCAGAAATGTTGAGACCCTGGAATCGCTGGTTACCGACGCATTGCCGCAAGGGGATAATTTCTTTCCGGAGGATCAGTTGACCGATCGTCCGGAAAAATTTTTCGCGGCAGAGATGCTGCGCGAGCAGTTGACGCGGCGCTATGCTAAAGAGTTGCCCTATGCGGTGTCGGTGGAGATCGAGCGCTTCGAGGAGTCGAATGGGCTGTATCGCATCGGCGCGGTGATCTGGGTGGAGAAACCGGGGCAGAAAGGTATCTTGATCGGCAAGGATGGTAATGCCCTGAAACAGGCGGCCACTCTGGCAAGAAAATCGATGCAGGCGTTCTTTGAGTGCAAGGTTCACCTGAATGTCTGGGTCAAGGTGAAAAAGAGCTGGTCCAGTGACGAAGCGGCGCTGGTGCGGCTCGGCTATGGGGACTAGTATCCCCCCGGATTCGCGGTGACGGGATATGCATGTCCGGTAAGCCGCTGCAACCTTGCTTTGTAATCCATCGACGGGATTACCGCAACAGCAGTCTGTTGCTCGAACTCTTCACACTCAATGAAGGACGTCTGCCGGCCATTGCCCGAGGCGCCAAGTCGGGCCGTGGGCAGCGGGCGGCTCTATTACAACCCTTTTCTCCCCTGCAGGTCAGTGTCACCGGCAGAGGGGAGATCAAAGCCCTGGGACAGGTGGAGGCCGAGGGTCAGGCTTTTTCGTTGCATGGAAAACTCCTCTATTGTGGTTTCTATCTGAATGAGTTGCTGATGCGGCTCATGCAACGTAGCGACCCCCATGAGGATCTCTTCGTCCACTACTACAATACGCTTACCGCCCTGGCCAAGGGCCATGCCGTTGATCAATTCCTCAGAGGGTTTGAAGTCAGATTGTTGAAAGAGATCGGTTATGCACTGATGTTGGATCACGACTCAGTGTCGGGTTCACCGGTTGCCCCCGAAAAGGTCTATGATTACCTGATCGAGCAGGGGCCGGTTGAATCCTATAGCCAGACGGATTTCAGGGGACATCTGGTGCATGGCCGGACACTCCTTTGCCTGCAAAATGGAGAAGTTATGGATCGCAGGAGCATGACGGAAGCAAAGGCGCTGATGCGGCGCATTCTAGCTTTTTATCTGGGAGACAAACCGCTGAAGAGTCGTGAGCTGTTTCGTGGATTCCACCAAACCAACCCGTGATTCCGATCGGCCCAATTGGTTTTTTTCAATGAGGTGCAGATGTGCCAAACTTAACCATCTTTGGATTAATGCAGTAAAGGAAATCCAGCATGCTTACACAACGACAGTCTGAACTTTACAACTCATTCTATGAGTCAACCCATGAAAATGAATATTTGGATCAAAGAACGGAATTACTCGTGGGACTTTCGGCAGCCATGGCAATGAACTGTGCGCCTTGTACTGATTACTACCTGAAACAAGCCAAGAAAGAGAAAATATCGAAGGGTGAAATCTCGGAAGTTCTGGCAAAGGTAATGGCGGTTGCCGCTGGACAGAAACGCCTTCAATTGCAGGATGTGATTGAGAGATATGGAGTGGATATGGCGTCTTATGACTAAATAATCTATCTAAGTGCGTGAAGAGTTGGGACGTTGACCAAGAATAAACAAGGTAAGAAATGATGGCTGATAATGATTTACTGCTGGGTGTGAATATCGATCATGTGGCGACTCTGCGGCAGGCTAGAGGCACCCGTTATCCCGAGCCTATCCAGGCGGCGTTGACTGCGGAACAGGCTGGAGCCGATGCAATCACCCTGCATTTGCGCGAGGATCGCCGGCATATTCAGGACCGTGATGTGGAAATGCTCTCGGGGATTCTGCAGACCCGCATGAATCTGGAGATGGCGGCCACCTCTGAGATGGCGGCGATTGCCGCACGCTTTCGCCCCCATGATTGTTGTCTGGTCCCGGAAAAACGGGAGGAATTGACCACCGAAGGTGGTCTCGATGTAGCCGGCAACCAGAACTACATGCGTGACTACTGCAGTGAACTGGCGGATGCGGGGATCAGAGTGTCGCTGTTCATCGATGCCGATCCGAAGCAACTGGATGCTGCAGTAGTGGTAGGTGCTCCAGTAGTGGAGATTCACACCGGCCACTATGCGGATGCCCACAATGATCGAACTCAAAGCATGGAATTCGAACGTATCGTCAAGGCCATTGAGTACGGCAATCAACTGGGTTTGCAGGTCAATGCGGGGCATGGGCTGGATTACCACAATACCCAGGCCATTGTGGGGATCGACGGCATCAAAGAGCTTAACATCGGTCACTCCATCATCTCCCGGGCCCTGTTTACCGGACTCGATCAGGCGATCAGGGAAATGAAGGCGCTGCTGCGAAAGCCCTGAACATCTAAGTTCATGGGTTTTACTTAACCTTTTGCATTTTGTGCTATAAAACAACCGACTTCGTGTTTAGTCGTGCTGAATGTTTCAAGGAGAGAATAGGTCGTGTATGGGCTGCGTAGAATTATTCAGATAGATGGATTTATCCCCGGTATCCGAACCGTAGTCGAACTTGATGGGCACTCAATCATTAACGGCACCAACGGGGCTGGCAAAAGCTCTACTCTAAAGTTGCTGTCATTTTTCTATGGTAGCGACCCAAGCCAGCTCGACTCCCATGCTGCAGGACGTGATCCCTTTGTGTTGTTCTACTTGCCCAGGCAGACGAGTCTGCTCGTCTTTGAGTACGCCCGCGAAAGCGGCCTGTGCAGCGCGGTTGCCTATCGACACAAGAGCGGAACCAAGCATGTCTACCGCTTCTTGGAAGGAGGGTTTACGGAAGAGCGCTTCAGCCAAAAAGACTCTTCTGGCAAGGCGGTTTATTGCAAAGGTCATGATCTCAAAATGCACTGGAGGCAGTTGAGCCTGACATGTTCTCAACAAATTGAGGTCGTTACCGATTACCGCGCAATCATTCAGAACGACTCCGCACTGATTAACCGTCTGGCTGACAGCAAATCGTTGCGACGGCTGGCCTCCAGCTACTGCCTCGGAAGCAGAAAAACGCACATGCGCTACATTGACCGGATTTGTGCGGCGATCATCAGCCGAAGCAGCAATATGGAACGCATGAAGGACATGTTGGCCGACATCATGGTAGAAGATGGTGTTGTGTTTCCTGAGTCACCTATCCATCGCGCCGACGCCTCCCTGGCAAAAGAAATTGGCTCTCTTCGTGAATTCGAGAAAGAGATTCCCCGAATGAAGGAGGTTCTAAGGCGGCATAATGAACGTCTAGATGTCGATGAAAGGCTCAATTCGTACGGCGGCCAGCTTAAATACGCCGAAGCCGATCTCAGTGAGGAGGTCGACAAGAAGAAAAAATCGCTTGATGCCTTGCACGCCCAGCTCAACGACCTGACAAGCGATTGGGAATCTCAGTATGAGAAACTGAATCGGCGGATTATCGAGACTCGAAACATAGTTTCCTCCCGCGAAGACAAAATTGACCTGCTTGATGAACAATATGCCGCGTATGAAAAGCAGGATATGGATCAAAAAGCCTCGGATCTGGATAATCTGGGCCGCTTTATGGCCAACCAATCAGTGGTGCAGTCGCGATACACGGATTTAAATGAAGACGTAAAGGCAGAGGAGAACGATCTTAATCGTCAGCTAAATGCAGAGCATCAGCGCTTCGAGAGGGAAAGATATTCTGCTCAGAAGAAGCTTGATGAGGAGAGGGAAGCGCAGCACATAAAGGAGCGGCAGCAGAATGATATGCGCGAATCCCTATCCTCCCGTGAACAAGCGGAAAAAGAAGCTACACGTGAGAAAGCCAGACCGGCGCGGGAAGAACTGCGCGATGCCAAAGCTAATGCACAGGCCTTAGCTTCAAGCGGCGGCCCTACAGAGGAAGAAAGAACTAGTCTGGCGATCATTCAAGACCGTATTGAGAAACTGGATCGAGGGGTAGAGAAATCACGTCAGATCTTCGAAGAAAAGCGGTTAGCTTTGCAAACCGCCAAGGTTCAGCGAGATGAGGTCAATACCAATCTGAGCCGTGCAAAACGCAGTCTGGAAAATGAGAGCGATACGCAGGATGAGCTTCACAAGCTGGCATTCGCTGAAGATGGAACCTGGCTCAAGAAGTTACGGGATAGTGATTCTGGTTGGGTTATGCGTTTGGGGAAAGTGGTCAACCCAGACCTCTTACAGCGCAAAGATCTTCAGGCAGAGCATGTCGGCGATGACGTGGAAACCGTCTTCGGCTGGTCTCTCAACCTGAATGCAATCGCAACACCCCAATACGCTGAATCAGAAGAGCAACTGCGTGCTGACTACGCCACCCAGGAGGAGGCGTTTCAACGAGCAAGAGATGAAGTCGGAAAACGTGAATTTGCTTGCGAGAAGGCAAATAGGCGCTATAAAGCCGCTGAAGGTGAAGCCAATCATGCACAACTGGCATTGAGTCAAGCGGCCTCCCAAAAGGAAGGGGCCCAGAAGCACTATCAGGATCGAAATCGCGCCATAAATGATGCGGTCGTTGAGCGACGCAGAGAAGCAAAAAAGGAAGCTGAGCGTCTCAAGAAAGAGATTGAAGTATTTCAAAATGCCCTGCAGGACCGCCTCGTATCTATCGAGTCGCGCTACGCCGAAGAGCGATCTGAAATGCTAGGAGCCTGGGCCATTGAACAAAGTCGGATGGATGATAGTATCGGTCGGCTTGGGCAGGACCTGGAAGATATTACTGCGACTCACAATTGTCGGTTGATAGAAATCCAGGAAGATTTCAAAAAGGTGTGCAGCGAAAAGGGTATAGACAGTGCAACGCTAGAGGCAGCGAGAACCGATCTAGAGAGAGCAAAGGAAAAGGTCAAGGCAATTGAGGATAGCGCTGGAGCAGTCAGCGCCTATCGCGAGTGGCTGAAAGCGGAGTGGCGAAATCGGAAAAGCCTGATTGCAGCACTTGGGGATTTCAAGGCGCAGCGTGATAAATCTGAAGAAAAAGCCAATGAGGAAGAGCGCGAATTCAAGCGTCAGAAAGAGGCAATCAATAAAGCCAAAACGGGTGAAAACCATCGCCTCTTAGAACTCAATAAACAGATGGGACAAATTAATATTCTTCGCCCGCGATTTGGTTTCTATGTAAAAGATGCAAAAGCTACGAATCCCTCCATGCCTTTCGACCTTCTCATTCGAGAAATCGAGACCTTGCTTGATACACGCGACGCGCTGAAAGAGAAGTTAGTTGACGACATTCAAAGCATCAATAGCAAGATTGGCCAGTATGGAGAGACGCAGATCGCCCAAGCATGGCAGCGGGCCAAAGACAATCTCCGCCACCAACTTGGGTTCGACGATCCGTTCGACCGAAATTTTCTAATCAATCTTCCGCAGGCTTTGGAAGTCTTCATCGATGAAGAAGTCAAGAGTATAAAATCAGCCCGTATCGAGTCACTTAGAGGCATAGGCAAGGGCCTGACTGATTTCTTTGAGAAGCTCCGGGTAATTCACAATCGAATAAAGGACCAGTCGAGGAAGATCACAGTAGCGATATCAGAGAACATGAAAATTGATGCGCTGTCGTCCATGGGGCTTCTGTTAACTTCGAGGGTCGAAACCCTTGACTACTGGAAGTTGTTGCAGGATTTCTCTAAGTCATGGCAGGAGTGGCGTGAGACTGGAGAGAGTGGACTGCCTGACCAGCAATTTCTCGATGAAATGTCAGCGTTGATCAGCGCCTTGCAAACTATCAAATCCGGTCATCATCTGAGAGACTATTTCGATCTCCATATACGGATGGTCGAGAATGGTCACGAGCGGATTATTAAGAACGACCATCAACTGGACAATTCAACAAGCGATGGCCTCAAATATCTGGCGCTGTGCGTGATTTTCATTGCCATCTCTCGCCAGCTCTGCCCGGATAAAGATGTAAAACTTCATTGGCCTATTGATGAGCTTGGCATCTTGCACGGCGAGAACATCTCCCGGTTGTTTGGAATGCTGAATCAGGGCGGCATCGTTATGGTCGGGGGCTTTCCGAGCGAAGACCCCGTAATGCTCCGTCATTTCAAGCATCGTCAGGTCATTGACTTTAAGAGAGGCATCCGAGTGATCGATATCCCGAAATCGTCTTTGAAGGAGCGCGCACTGGCCCGCCGAAGCATGGAGGTCGGTAGTGAACGGCTCAACTGATAGCGATATCTTCGCCACCCTTATCGAAAAGCTTCTGGCTGGTGACGTGGTGTGTGAAATTACCGCCGAGCCGCTCTATAAGTACCTGCAAGAACAGAGCCACCAAGATGATATCGATAGGTATCTACGACGGATTGGCCGCGTATTGCGACCCACGCAAGACGGGTCTGGTTATTTTACAGCCTATCGAAACCTTGGCGACGCTTCGGCTAAGCAACAGATAAAACGGCAGTTTAGCGAGGCTATTAACGACCTTGAACCAATGGTGCGCTGGCTCCGCCTCGCTGCGTCTGCTGGAAAATCAGGGGCACCACTTCAGCCCGGCGACACGCTTCGCGGTAGCGAACTGCTGGAGGCGATTGAAAATGCCCCAGCATTGGTTGATGAGCTTGATCGCTTATCCAGATCGAAACTGTTTAACAACAACAGTACGGGAGCCAAAAAACAGTTGGACTCCATTCTACGACGCCTCTGTGATAATGGATACCTCGTCACAAGGGGTGCAAGTGGATCGGTCTTCATTGCCACCGGGAAATGGGCACGTCTGTATGAAGTGCTGCAATTCATCGCAGCTCATGAGCAGTTGGAGGGAGAAGAGGATGCACCCTTGCAAGAGGAACTCTTGCAATGATTTCCCACGATGAGCTAAAGCGAACATTCAAGTTGCTGAGAAAGCACGAAGATCTGCTGATTTCCGCTTATCTAAACAATAGCGGTATGGTTGAAGAGGCCGGGGAAGAGTTTTCAGCGATAGAAGCGTTGGTCAACTCCAGGCTCCTATGGCGTCCAGCGAGTAATGAGCCAATGCGTTTGGCTCGGGAACTCTCCGGGCTTTTCGAGCGAGTCCTGCGCGATCCTCGACGACTTACCTTGGATGCCGACATCGGTGGCTTCGTCATCGCTATTGAAAACAACGTTAATCGATACAAAGAAGCCGCCTGCAGCGGTGCTCGCGATGATGTAAGCCATTATCTGGGGCAGGTTGAACGCCTGGTTGATGACCTGCGCAGTAGTCTGCTGGATAGTTCCGGGCAGCTTTGGCAAAAGATCAACAGTGAGTTCGGGTATGTCAGATCGCTCGATCTCAAAATCAAGGAAAACGAGACGGTTCTGAACCAGGCGAAACGCCTCAACGACAGCCTTGAGCAAATCAAAGTCCAAGAAATGGACGAGATGGCCGGGTGCCGCTCAGCCAGGCGGTAGAAGATTATTACCTGATGGCTGTTGAATCCGATAAACCACTAAGCGCGGTTGATTATCGGCCATCAGAGGAAATCGAGTCAGACATCGAAATCTGGCTCTATGCCGTCATCGCCCGTTACAACAATATGGATGAAAACGAGCGGATCTTATTCGATTTGAAGTTTCGAGAGACTCTGGATCCGGTGTTCAGTGGTCGATATCTTGTCCACGATGTCTACGTCAGATTCCGACTCAGTGATGATGCTGCAATGAGAGCCAAAGGCTAACAGCATGGCTTTGTTGAAGAAATCCTATTCAAGTGTTAAGCGAGTTCTGCATAATCACATATTTAGAGTGCCTCTCAACCAGCTCTGGAAGGAAATTCATGATGAGCTGGGTGTCGGAGAGTTGTCATCCAGGCACCTTATTTTGTCGGCATATGATCATACGAAGCTACGCGATTGGTTTAAACTCGAAGCCGGTGCTGACCCACTTACGACCGAAATTGTTGGTAATCGCCTGCAAGCGGCCGCCCTTGTCCGGGATGAAAAATGGGCTACTGAATCCGTTTTCTCAGGGATGATGCAGGTGAATGTGATTTCTGGTGTTGTACCCCTGGTGCAGGGCGATGCGATCACGCCGCCAGGCACACTGCTCGAAGTAAGCGCCAGTGAAGTGTTGATAGATCACATTGATACAGTAGTTCTGGTCGAAAATGGAATCGTAGCCCGCTACTGGCATCAATGCCGAATTCCTTCAGAGTTATCGCATGCCCTCATGGTCTATCGCGGTCATGGAACAGAAAGAACGAAAACGGTCCGCCATTGGATAAAGCAACTTCCCTCTACGGTCAAGAAGGTGGGTTATTTTGATTTCGATCCAGCGGGGATGGGGATTGCTGTTGACTATGAAATGGATGCCATATTGATACCTAACCCTCTTGATGAGCGTCTTATTGAAGGCATCAACAATAAGCCTGAGAGCTATGACAAACAAATGGCGCATCGCCCCGGTCTTGGGAAGCAATTGCCTGCGTCCTGTCGGGAAGTGTGGTTATGGATGACGGGCAACAACAGGAAGTGTGCTGTAACGCAGGAACGCCTATTGGTTATGGAATGGTCGTTGCGCCAGTTGTCACTCAATTAGGAATGTTCAATCCTGCCGGAGTTTGGGACCGATCGAGACCGGTGTTGGATATTTCAATACCACCCAGTAGGTGGAGATCACGAATGTCACCAGGGTGGTCATCTGGATAAACAGCGCTCCATCTGTCGACAAGGCTCCGGCTGAGATTCCGGAAAAGGCGATCAATATGGAGAATTCGCTGGCCTGTCCGAGACGGATCCCCAGCTCCCGTGAGAGTTTTTGTGACTCGCCTGACTCCAAAAAGGCGCGCCGAAAAACATAAGATTTAAGAAGCACCAACAGGCCCCCGAGCAACAGGCTGGAAAACAGGATGTGCGCTGGGATCGGAATCTCCAGTTTCGCGCCGATCGAAAAGAAGAACAGAATCAGGAAAAACTCACGCAGTGGTTTGAGGTGCTCGGCAATTACCAGTGCCACGCTACTGGATGCAACCGAGATACCGCCAATGAATGCCCCCATTTCGTAAGAGAGGCCTAGCGCATGGGCCGCTTCTGTGACCAGCAGGCACCAGGCCAGGGTGATAAGAAAGATGTACTCCTGGATGGCGCCAAACTTTCTCAGCAGTGGGATGATCAGAAAGCGCACCGCAGCAAATGCCACGATGCTCAAAATGACCAGTTTCAAGACCAATACTGCAAATGTCGGCAGCATTCGTTCGGTGGATTCTCCGCTAATCAGCAGGAGCACGATGATCGCCAGGATGTCCTGCAGGAGGAGCACGCTGGTCATCACTTCACCGGCGTGCTTGTGATGCAGGGTAGTGGTGGGGATCAGTTTCAGTGCAATGACGGTACTGGAGAACATCATGGCGGCGCCGATAATCAGACTATCCGCCAGGTTGAACCCGGCAAGCTGGGCGAACAAGAATGAGATCAAGCCAAATGCTGATGAGGTTGCCAGGGTGAGTAGAGAGGCTTTGCGAAACAGATGTATGAGCTTATTTGGCTGCAGGTTCAGGCCGACCAGGAACAACAGCAGCACGACCCCGAGATGGGCAATCTGCTCGATATGATCCGCACTCTCCATGAGCCCCAGACCGTTCGGGCCAATCACAATGCCGACTGCGATATAGGCCAGGATAATCGGTTGCCGGGCGAACAGAAAGAGCGTGGCGAGCAGGCCTGCCCCCACGACAATGGCCGCTAGCTCAAAGATGAAATTATCAAGAACCATTCAGTTGCTTTACCTTTCATCAGCCTGATTAGTACCAAGAGTAGAGCATAAACAGGCGGATGGAAAAACCAGGAAAATTCTGCGTAAGCTTGATATAGGCTATGCCCCGAGTGTTGATCGACCATAGATAGCCAGGATCAACAGCGCCAGGGTAATCGCCCAGGCGATCAGATAGATTCGCATCGCCCGTTGCGCCAGTTTTCGCTCGGTCCAGCCCCTTGGGCGAATACCTTTGACCAGGAAGACCAGCTTGGCGGCAAGATTCAGACAGACCACGTTGGCTGCCAGCAGTAGGCTGGCTCCAGTGGCGAGATCGAATCGCGCATGACCCAGGGTCAGGCCGATCGCTGCAGCCGGAGGCAGCAGCGCCACGGCGACCATCACCCCCACCAGCACGCTGGGCAGTCCAGTGGTCAGGGAGAGGGCTGCGGCGGCGCCGGAGGCCAGGGCCAGGGCCAGTGAGTCCATGCCTACTTCGGTTCGCGCCAGCAGTTCAGGACTGTTCAGGCCGAGTGGCCAGAATACCCCGATCAGGAAAGAGAGCAGTACGGCCAGTGAGATCCCGGTCACGAGGGTTTTGATCGAGTTACGCATCAGTGGAATGTCACCGAGCGCGGTGCCCAGACCCAGCGCCAGATTGGGTCCCAGCAGCGGGGCAATCACCATGGCGCCGATCAGCACAGCCACATTACTCTTGAGCAGGCCGATGGCTGCCACCACAGTGGAGAGAGCGACCAGTAGGATGAAGTTGAAATCCAGTCGGGCGTTCTTGCTCACGGAATCGTACATGGCTTCCCGGGCTGCAACGGCTGAATCGCTCTTTTTCTCCTCTTCGGCAGGTGGTTTTGGCAGGGCGGCTTCTACGGGCAGCACAATGATGCGCGCAGATGGCTGGGCGCCCAATACATTCTGCAGGGTATCGAGGACTGCCTGCACCTTGTCGTCGTTGACCAGCATGCGCATGGCCTGCCTGCCGTCCTCACCCGCCATGCCCAGGCGAAAATCCCGGGCTTTGTATTTTTCCGCAATCACGGTTACCGTGTCCGTACTGCCGACATCGGCAATGATTTCAATAAGTTTCATCTGGAGAATGCTGAATATGATCGTTGAGAATCAGTATATCCTCAAACTCGTTATGAATCCGATTATCCGGCTATATTGCAGACGGAATGCAGGGTAAAAAATAGACAGTCATTCTCAATGCAAATCAGGTTAGAATCCTCTCATGCAATATAAGACCATTGAAGATTATATCGGCAACACACCGTTGGTGCGTCTGCAGCGCCTGCCGGGGGATACCTCGAATACCCTGTTGGTGAAGTTGGAGGGCAACAATCCGGCCGGCTCGGTGAAAGATCGTCCCGCACTGAGCATGATTCGACATGCTGAAGCCCGGGGTGATATCAAACCCGGTGATACGTTGATCGAGGCCACCAGCGGCAATACCGGGATTGCCCTGGCCATGGCGGCGGCAATCCGGGGCTACCGCATGATCCTGGTAATGCCGGAAAACATGAGCCTGGAACGCCGGGCGGTGATGAGGGCCTATGGAGCCGAGTTGATCCTGACACCCCGGGAGGGCAGCATGGAGGCGGCCATCGACAAGTCCAGGGAGTTGGAGGCCTCGGGCGAAGGTGTGATCCTGGATCAGTTCTCGAACCAAGATAATCCCCAGGCCCATCTCGAGGGTACGGGGCCGGAGATCTGGCGAGACACGAACGGAGGCATCACCCACTTTGTCAGCGCCATGGGGACTACCGGCACCATCATGGGCGCTTCCAGCTATCTGAAAGTGCAGAATCCGGCAGTGGAGATCGTTGGGGTTCAGCCCATGGAGGGTTCCAGTATTCCGGGTATCCGCCGTTGGCCCGAAGAGTATCTGCCGAAGATCTACGATGCCAGCCGGGTGGACCGGATCATCGATGTCTCCCAGCAGGATGCCGAGCAGACAACCCGCGAATTGGCCTCACGAGAGGGCATCTTTGCCGGGATCTCATCCGGCGGTGCGGTGGCTGCGGCATTGAAGTTGTCGCAGCAGGTGGAAAATGCAGTGATCGTGGCCATCATCTGTGACCGTGGAGACCGTTATCTCTCCACCGATGTCTTTCCCGCGGAATAAGTCACTGCATATCGCGGCCCTGTTGCTGGCCGCGTTCTCTATCCTCTGGCTGCTGCGTGCGGCCAATGCCTTCGAGCAACTCAGCTTTACCATCCAGAAACTTGAGTCGGACAGCTGGCGGGCGGAGCAGCTGCATTTTTCATTGGACTGGCCCTCCCTCGACAGTGCCGCTTACCGGCTCGAGATCGGTCGGCTCGAATTGTTCGAACCGAAGCAGATCCTCAGTGACATCAGACTCGATTGCCTCAAAGGCACCTTGTCGGATCAACAGATCAGTTGCATGCAGGGGCAGGCTCATCTTCCTTGGGACGGCTTGGACAATCCTGCTGTCGAGTTGAGTTTCACGTTTCAGCAGGCAAGCGGGAGCCTGGAGGGCCGGCTGCAGGAGCTTTACATTGCTGGCGGGCGGGCGACTGTCGATTTTAGTATTCATGAGGATCAATGGGAGGCTAAGGTTCTAGGTCGGAGGTTGAATCTGCAGTCATTGCTTGCACTGCTGCCGATAGATCTCAAGGTATTGGAGGGGTGGAGCTATTCTGGGGATATGCGTGTGGAGGCCCATTTTTCCGGGCGTCAGGGAAAATTGATTCGATCGAACTGGAAAGCCAATATTTCTCATCTGGCCTTTTCTGACGCCATGGGTGAAACCGCTGGTGAAGGGCTTGGTGCGAGACTGCAGGGTCGACTCAAACATTCATCGGACCGCTGGCAAATTCGAAGTGAATTGTCTCTGCAAAAGGGGGAGATGCTGACCCCGCTCTTCTATCTGAATCCCACGAATTATCCACTCAAACTTGAGGCCAGAATCATCCTGGATGAGCAATTTCAAAAGATACAGGTTGAAAACGCCCGGTTAGATCTACAGGGATTGCTGACCCTGAGCGCAACTGCTGATCTGGATCTAAGCAATTCTCAACAGATACAAAAGCTTTCCCTCAAGGCAAAACCTTTCCAGTTGGCGGAACTCTATGGTGAGCTGCTGCAACCTGTTCTGTTCGGCACGCCCTGGGGGAGTTTAGAACTGGCGGGAAGAACGGAGCTGGCCCTGGAGTTGGACGGTGAATTGATGTCCCTGGATCTGGGGTTGGATGATTTCCACCTGGATGACGCGGATGCCAGCGGTAGAACCCGGCGCATGGGTCTCTATGATGTGAGTGGCCGGCTCCATTGGAAGCAGGGCGGGGAATCCCAGCCTTCCTGGCTCAGCTGGCAGTCCGGACATCTGTTGGAACAACTCGATCTGGGCGCCGGCAGGATCGAATTTCAAGCCCAGGACAGAGACTTCAGCCTAATCCGACAGGTGACAGTGCCGGTTGTCGATGGGGCCCTGGTGGTGGATCGCTTGAATATCCAGAACCTGGGCAGCCTGGAACAGAAAATCCAGTTCGACGGTATGATCGAGCCTATTTCCATGCATGCCTTGAGCGAGGCCTTGGGCTGGCTGCCGCTCTCCGGCAAATTGTCCGGAGTGATTCCCGGCCTGACTTACAAACATGGTCAGTTCAATATCGATGGTGTCCTATTGGTGCGGATGTTTGATGGGGAGATCCTGATTCGAGAGTTGCAATTGCAGGATCTGTTCGGAGTCTACCCACAACTCCAGGCCGATATCGCACTGCAGTCACTCGACCTCGAGACCCTGACCAGCACCTTCTCATTCGGCAAGATAACCGGCAGGCTGGACGGCTATGTCAGGGGCCTCAGTCTCGAAGCCTGGCAGCCGGTGGCATTTGACGCACGTTTCTATACACCGAAGGACGACAAATCCCGGCGTCGGATCAGCCAGAAGGCGGTGGACAATATCTCCAATCTGGGTGGAGCCGGGCTGTCAGGATCATTGGCCCGTTCTTTCCTGGGTATGTTCGAAGAGTTTCGCTATAAGCGCATCGGGATCGGTTGCCGTCTGCGTGATGAGACCTGTGAAATGGTCGGCGTTGGAGAGGCCAATCAGGGTTACTACCTGGTGGAAGGCAGTGGTATCCCCCGCATCGATATCATCGGTTATAACCGCACAGCAGACTGGACTCGTCTGGTGGAACAGCTGAAACAGATCTCAGAGTCGGGTAGTCCGGTGATTCAGTAGTTCAATCTTCATCAATGCATATCGAGACCTTGTGAATAAATCAGTTGCTGGGTCTAAATGTTTATTCATCGATGCAAGTATCTGTATCACAAAAACCAAATATTTCATTGATTTCATTTGAAGCATGGTTTGAAACAAGGGGATACACTTTGTTTTTTTAGAGAAATACAGGGGAAATACCAACTGCATAGAATATTTCACATAGGAAATGAGCAGCCCGTTATCACTTAATAGACGCGGCGCGACTCATGACCTTGATGAGGCCTGTAGCTGTTTTTGATTGACTGTCAATTAATACAGCCTGTTAAAGACAGTGTGCAGGATTGATTATTCGAGTCTTGAAGGAGATGAAAATGAAACTTTATACTTCAGCAGTTGCAATGTTCTTGTTGGTTAGCTCTTCATTTGCGTTTGCCGCTAATGGCAGCGGTCCTGGTGCGGGAGCTGCGGAAGCAGTCAATCCTCAGCCGGAAACCCCATTGATGGAACAGAAAATGTTAGGTAAGCCGGAAATTGCCGGTGATGGGATACAGAATGCTACGCAGGTCGAAGATCCATCTGACATCGGTAGTAAAAGTTCAACGGCACAGGATTCACCTGAGCCCGTTCCGACTGAAGGGGACGTAGGTGTGCAGAAAGCTAAATAGTACTGGATATCAATTGACCCAGTTGAATAAAGGGGTGCGTAGCGTATCCCTAGCCCGAACACAGAGACACATAACTGTGTTCGGGCTTTGCCAGGGTGTCATGGTTTCTTCTTTTCTCTGGGAATCCCCAAACGTTGTCTTCTCTCCCATAATGCCTTGCGGCTGATGCCAAGTTTTTTCGCCATCTCAGTCTCTGTCATCAGGTCTTGATTTTGAATCACAAACTGGCGGAAATACTCTTCCAGTGAGAGACTGTCTTGCACACCGGTGGCCTTTATATGGCTGGTCGCAACCTGGTGATCAATGGCAAGAAGCGCTGGCGTAATAGTGTCCTCCTCACATAGGATGACCGCCCTTTCTATCGTGTTGGATAATTCACGGACGTTGCCTGGCCAGCGGTAATGCCGGATGGCATCCGTGGCGCTTCTGCTGAGTGTTAACTTTTGCCTGTTGAGTTGTTTGGATGACTTTTCCAGCAGGTAGTGAGCAAGTTCCTGAATATCACTGCCTCTCTCTCTCAATGGGGGAAGACTCATTTCGACAACCCTAAGACGAAAGTAGAGATCACTACGGAATGTCTGATCCTGCACCAACTGTCGGATATCCCGGTTGGTGGCGGCAATAACACGAATATCCAGTGACATATTCTTTGTAGGTGATAAATCGTCATATTCTCCATTCTGGAGAATGCGCAGAAGACGGGCCTGGGCTGGAAGTGGGAGTTCACCTATTTCATCTAAAAACAGTGTGCCGCCTTCAGCCATTTTCAACAGGCTACTTTGTGATTTGCTTCGATCAAATAGCTCGGCCTCGATCAAGTGCTCGGGAACAGCGGCGCAGTTGAATGCGATGAAGGGCGCCTGGTTGCGGTTACTTTTTTCATGTAGAGCACGAGCCACAAGTTCCTTTCCTGTACCAGACTCACCTAGGATCAGGACGGTTGCCTCTGTTGGCGCGACCTTTTCAATGTGATCCCAGACCTTGAGCATTGCAGGACAATGTCCAACCATACCCGTGACCGGATAACTTTTTGCAACATCTGATTTGAGTGCTTTCTGCTGGCGTATTTGGCGGTTCTGTTTTAGAACTCGCTCTACGAGCATGAGCAGTTCATCATGGTCGAATGGTTTAGCGATATAGTCAACTGCTCCTAGCTTCATTGCATCGACTGCGGATCTGACACTGGCATAACTGGTCATAATTAGAACGGGTACAGGTGCGGCGAACTGAATGACTTCTGTGCCGGATAGTCCCGGGAGCCTCACATCGGCAATGATCAAATCAAACTGACTCAACTCGTGGCCTGATTGCGCCTCTTCGACTGAAGCGGCTTCTGCAACAGCATAGCCGTGCCGTTCAAGCAGCCGCCTGACTGCGTTACGGATAACGCTCTCATCTTCAATGATTAATATCTGGTTCATGATGGAGTTGCGATTTTTTAGGGAGTTTCAGAATGATGCGCGTACCGACACCGGATTCAGAGTCGATCTCAATCGTACCTTTGTGTTCGTTGATGATTTTATAGACAAGCGCCAACCCCAGCCCGGTTCCTTCACCTGCTGGTTTTGTGGTGTAGAAAGGTTCGAAGATATACTCCAGTTGATGGTTTTCAATGCCCTTACCCTGATCCAGGATCTCAATTGTCACCATTTCATCCTGCTCGACAGCCAGTAATTCAACACGGTCTCCTGCCGCAGAGGCATCACATGCATTAGTTAAAAGATTGACCATGACTTGAGAGAGAGACTGGCGGTCACCTTCAATCAGCAAGTCGCCTGGACAGAAATTTTCACAACCGACCTGTCTTCCATGATGGGTAAGCCCAACCAGTCGTATGGCCTCATCAGCCAACTCCTTGAGATGAAATTCCTGTATGTCGGTTCCAATGCGTCCATGCCGGCTGAAATTCATCAGGGTTTTTACGATGGCGGTGATACGCCGGGTTTGGTTGAGTATCTCCTCAATACTTTCATCGATAATCTCGCGATCATTTTCCTCTCGTAGGTTTTGCGCCAGTGAGGCGATGCCTGTGACTGGATTGCCGATTTCATGGGCAACACCTGC
>JBDLIT010000013.1:0-48796 GCA_039714735.1 Pseudomonadota bacterium | reverse complement strand
GTGAATATTTTCAGCGGACGGGTGAATTTTTCGGGCTAGTTATATTTATTATGAGTAAATCTATTTTTAACGATCACAAGAGTTTGCTGCTATTATTTTTTTCAAAATAAAACGGTATTGATAATTTGATGTATTTTATTTTAAAATTCCGATACCTTAATAATTAAACAATCAAACAAAAGTATTATGGCAACCAGAATTAAAGAAATTGAATCCCTCCGCGCACGCATTTTGAAACTGGAAGAATTACAAGAAAATGAAGAAAAAGAAAAGCAGGCTCTTGAAGATACCCAACAACAGATTCTAAAAGTCCTTGAAGATTCCGGCATCTCTTTTGAATCATTCATTCGATTCAATTATAAAACGGTCCGCAGAATTGTCACAAAAATAGAGAAAGAACAATCCACGGCGCCTCAAATAGAGGCAAAAACCGTCAAACGGAAGGCCGCGGCCAAAAGGCGCAAAAAGACCACAAAAGTAAAACCCATGATTAAGATACCTGCTGGTAAATACTCCAATGTACCAGGTGCGCCAGATACTGTATTTGAGGTAAAAGAGAAAGGACCCAGACCAAAAGTACTTAAATCATATGCCGAAGAAGTCGGGCTGGAAATATTTTTCAAGCAGTGCAGGGTTGAGTAAATATCCCACCACATACAGTGTGGAATTGAACTCATAGTAATTATGGATGGTCTTATTTATTTAGATACTCCAGTGACAAAGCTAAGGATTGCTCCTGGCAATCCTTAGCATTTCCACCATCCATGAAGATCAGAATATCTGCATTTTAATAATTAAATAAATGTCTCCGGCTTCAGTGGTTCAGGCTTGGCGATTCCGTACCCTTGAGCATAATCAACACCTATTATTCTTAATTCTTCCAGAATTTTCTGGCTTTCAACATATTCAGCAATAGTCTCCAATCCCATCAGATGGCCAATTCTATTAATCGAATCCACCATGGCCCGATCTACTGGATCATTTAATATATCTTTTACAAAGCTACCGTCTATCTTAAGAAAATCCACAGGCATATTTTTTAAATATTCAAACGACGACATGCCTGTTCCGAAATCATCCAATGCAAAACGAAAACCAAGCTTTCTCAATAGACTCATAAAATGTATCGCCTGATCCAGACTGCTGACCGCAGCAGTTTCTGTCACCTCGAAACAGATTTTTTCTGCGGGTAGCTGATATCGTCGACGCTCCTCAATAATAAATTCGTGCAAATTCCCATCACCTAGGGACTGTCCAGACAAATTAATTGCACAGGTACCAATCTGATTGAGTCTGGCAGGGTTTTCGACAAGCCACTGAAAAGCCGTTTTGATTACCCAGCGGTCTAGAGAACCCATCATATTGTAGCGCTCAGCCGCCGGAATGAAGCTTCCTGGGGAGATCTGTTGGCCATCACTGCCTTTCATACGCAACAGAATTTCAAAGTGATTCTCTAGTCCACCTTTATGGTCCATTTGTTTGATTGGTTGAAAATGGAGGCTTAAACGTCCTTCCTCCATTGCGGATTGTATTTCAGACACCCATTTCATCTCCCCCTGGCGTCTGGCGACAGCTTCATCAAATTCCCGGTAAACATGTACCCGGTTACGTCCCATGTCTTTGGCCACATAACAGGCTGCATCCGCCTGACTCAATGCCTTCTGGGCGCTGACAGTCTCCGGAGCAATAGAGACGACACCAATACTCATTCCAGCAGCAATATTTTTTCCCTCCCAACTAAAACGAGACGCCTTAACCTCGCTACATACTTTTTTACAGATAAGGTATGCCTGTTCAAGGGAACAGCCCTCAAGCAATAGACCAAATTCGTCACCACCCAGACGTGCGAGCGTATCGCTTTGACGAAGGGTAGTCTGCAACAGCTGGGCCAGCATCTGCAGCATGGCATCACCAGCCACATGGCCACAGGTATCATTAACCACCTTGAATTGATCCAGATCCATATAACACAGGGCATGCTCTGTATTACTGTGTCTTGCCTGCTCAATTAATTTTTTTAATTTTTTATCGAAGGCATAGCGGTTCATTAACCGAGTCAGCGGATCGTGCATGGCCAGGAAATTCATCCGTTGATTCAGTTCATTCCGTTCCGTGACATCCCGAAATACCGTCACCGCACCCGTAACCTGGCCATTTTCATGTATTGGATAGCTTGAATATTCGACAGGAAAGGAGGTTCCATCCTTGCGCCAGAAAACCTCTTCCACATCTCTAAAATATTTTCCGGTTGTCAACGCTTGAGTGATCGCACTCTCATTGTCTGGGTATAGAGCTTCATCACTAAGCCTTTGATGCGCCAATTCCTGCATAGGCATGCCCAGCATCTCTTCTCTTGAATAACCACAACTCTCCATGGCAGCCTGGTTTACAAATGAACACAGGCCCTTAGAATCCACCCCAAAGATTCCTTCACCGGTGGATTCCAACAACAGACTCATTTGATTATTCAGCTTGGCCAGTTGCTTCGTCGATTCCTCGAGTTTCCAATGCGCCACACGACCAGCCTCGGTCTGTCGATAGTTCTGAATTGCAAACTCCACATCAGACGCCATTTCAGCCAGCAGCGCCTGAATGGCCGAGTCAATATAGTAGGCGGTCTCCGCATACAAACAGAACACGCCAGCTACACGGTCGCCATCCCTGATAGGGAAGATCGCCGCTGAACCGATCTCGTCACCTTGAGGCATTCCAAAACTGGGTAAATATTCCACTCCCCGGCTGAAATTATGAATAATAACTGGACTGTTAGCCCTCACTGCGCGGGCAATAGGACTTTTGCCAAATTCATCTTCAGGATCTAGAGACAGAGCTGTATGCCCCAATTGGATTTTTTTTCCTGCACTGGCGGCCAGCCTGATTTCTCCCATTTCTGCATCAACGACTCCGATCCAGGCAAATTTGAAATTTCCATATTCAACTGCAATTCGGCAAACATTTTCATAGAGTAAATCCGGTGTATCTACCCGGATAATCGCCTTATTGGTCTGAGAAAGGGCAGCATTCAGCGCTTTCTGAACACTTAATGCTCGCTCTCTTTCACCAATCTTCAATGCCATATTATCGAATGTTCTGGAGACTTCGGCTATTTCATCCTGACCACTCAGAGCGGATCTGGCTGAATAGTCTCCAAGCGCCACCTGCCTGGCTACTTTTTTAAAAATCGAGATAGGTGCAAGCACCGTTCTATTCAACAACCAAGAGAGCAAAAGAAACGCAATCACAAAGCCAGACAGATGGATCAATGCATTCTGTTGCAACTGAGTGGCAACTCGCACCTCAATGACCTGTGCAGGTAATTTGATGCTCATCACACCGCGCAGATCCCCTATCTCGTATATATGCCTCTCCGGGTATCTTTCCCTGATACCGGAAGGCACTGACTCCTCCTCACCATGGCATTTAAGGCAGCGGGGTTTAAACCAGATGGGCTGAGAAAAGTGGTAATAGGGCTCACCCGTTTCTTTCACATAAGGAACAAATCGTTCCTTCTGATCATCATGCCCTCTGAACCAGGCCATTGCCTCCAGTTCAATCTTATCCGCACGATTTTTTGGATTGTATGGATAGTCAGACACATTATTAAAGGACAAACCAGTCTCGACCCATAAGCGAAACTCTTCGGAAATACGACTGATAGAATGTGACGGCAGTAAACCGAGGGTCTGCTCGTTGATTGGGATATTATGAACAACAAATTGCTTTTGATAGACATTTCGCAGCGACATCAACATACCGCGCACTGTTCGCGCCTGGTCACGAATATCTTCAATCACATCCGCCTTGATCTGCCGCAGTCCAACATACCCAACCGCCAGGAAATGCACCAGAAAAATGGCTGCCATGGCAAGCAGGATTTTAGTTTTAAGTTGCATGAAAAAAGCTGATCCCGATCTTCCGTCAAGGCAGGCTGCCCCGATCAAAAGATTTTTTTTAAAATTATTCAGTCCCAACTACCAACTCCCAACAAACTGTAAATCACTGGCGGACTGATAATCCTGTATCGACTGATTTCAATACAACTGAACCAATTGTTTTTTTAGTCTTATCCTGGTGTGAATAAGGCAAGCAGGTCATTCAGAAAACGCCTGCCAATGTGAGTACTTACTATCTCCCCTGCGCTTTCTACCACCAACCCATGCGTAACGGCCTCCTGAATAATCCGCGCCACTGAAGTGAAAGGCAGACGGGTTCGATCCTCAAATTGTGATCTACTGAATCCCTCATGCAGCCTCAACCAATTCATCATGAATTCCAGAGGCAGTTCTTCATCTGAGGGACTCCAGGTAGTTTCCATGGTATTTCCTGCCTGAGCATTAGATAGATAGTCCCTTGGGTGACGCAATTTGGTGGTGCGCCGGATCTGCCCTTTTACATTGGTAATTTTGCCATGAGCGCCAGCCCCAATGCCCAGATAGTCGCCAAAGGTCCAATAATTCAGGTTGTGACGACATCGCTGGCCATCTTTAGCATAAGCGGAGATCTCATACTGAGCGTAACCGGCTTGTCCCAGGAGTGACTGGCCCTGTTCCTGGATCTGCCAGATCAGTTCCTCATCCGGTAGCGGGGGAGGAGCGTGGTGGAAGGCGGTATTAGGTTCGAGAGTCAGCTGATAGTAGGAAATATGCCCCGGGTTCAACTCCAAAGCAGTGGTAACATCCGCCCTGGCATTCTGCGCCGATTGCCTGGGCAGCCCGAACATCAGATCCAGGTTGATCCGCTCAAACCCAGCCTGTCTGGCCAGTTCCGCCGCACGGTAGGCTTCGTCAGGACCGTGAATTCGCCCCAGCGCCTCGAGACAGCCCGCATCGAAGCTCTGCACTCCAATGGAAAGCCGGTTGACCCCCGCATCCCGGTAACCTGAAAAATGGGCCGCTTCCAGAGTACCCGGATTGGCCTCCATGCTAACCTCCATGCCATCCGTGCAAGCAACCCTCTCCTTAACACCCGCCAGCATTTGTGCAATCGCATGTGGAGAGAAGAGACTGGGCGTCCCACCCCCCATAAAGATACTTTGCAGGGGGCGTGGCGCGATCTTCTGTAAATCCCGGTCGAGGTCAGCCAGTAACGCCTTTACATAATCTGATTCATCCAGCGAGGCCTTCAGCTCATGGGAATTGAAATCACAATAGGGGCATTTACGCACACACCATGGAAAGTGGATATAGAGTGACAGGGGAGGCAGCTGAACCTCCATCAACCTAGAATCTGCAGTTGGGCGGTGTAGAGTGTGCGTTTGTGGTGGTGCAGGTCAAGGCGCAACGACGCGGAATAGTTATTCTATTCCAAGGAGTTGCAACACAGACATGCGCCGCCACAAATGTGCAATCTACTCCGTAGCGTGGCTCACTCGGTAGGTGAATAAGTATATCGGCACTAATTTCTCTCATAACACTACCTTACTATCAGAATGGAGCGGTTAACTGCAGTTTCTAGGTTCAACCACCATCACGGGCATGCAGATAGGCGCGATCCGAGAGTCCACCCCATTCACGCGAGCCTTGCAGGAAGGTGCTGTAGGAGTTGAAGACACGTTTCGTGAACTCATCCTTATTGGCAAGCTCCTGCACCACCTCCTCCGAATATCTCCGTAGGGTGGCCAACACATCCTCCGGATAGCTGCGAATATCCACCTTGTGCTTCTCCACTAAGGTGCGCAGGGCCGCCGGATTACGTGCGGTATACTCGGCCAGCATATCCTGATTGACCACCTTACAGGCGTTCAGCACGATGGACTGCAGATCCTTCGGCAGTTGTTCGAAGGCTGCCTGGTTGATGATCGCCTCCAGGGTGGTGCCAGGTTCGTGGAAGCCCGGGTAGTAGTAATATTTGGCTGCCTTGAACAGGCCGAAGGCCAGGTCATTGTAGGGATTGACCCATTCTGTGGCGTCGATGGCGCCGGACTGCAATGAGGTGAAAAGCTCGCCACCCGGCAGATTGACCGGTGTGCCTCCGGCCCTTTTCAGCACTTCACCACCCAGACCCGGAATCCGCATCTTCAAGCCTTTCAGATCCTCAACACTGTTGATTTCCTTGTTGAACCAGCCGCCCATCTGCACCCCGGTGTTACCCGCCGGCGCCGGGATCAGGCCGAATTGCTGGTAGAGTTCACGCCACAGCTTCAGGCCATCGCCATGGTACATCCAGCCGTTCATCTCCTGTGCGGTCATGCCAAAGGGTACGGTGGAGAAAAACTGCGCCGCCTCGCTCTTGCCTTTCCAGTAGTAGGCCGCCCCATGGCCCATCTCGGCGGTGCCACGGGATACCGCATCGAAGACCTCGAAGGCCGGCACCAGTTCCTTCGCACCGTAGACCTTGACCTTGATCCGGCCACCGCTCATTTCCGTGATCAGTTCCGCGAGCTGGTTGGCGCCGGTGCCCAGGCCGGGGAAGTTCTTCGGCCAGGTAGTGACCATCTTCCATTTGAAGGTCTGCTGCCCGGTCTTGGCCTGAACCTGCTGCACAGGCTCTTCCTTGCCGCAGGCCGACAATATCCCAGTGAGGCCGATTGCCAGGGAACCGGTCCCCGCCTTCTTGATAAACTCACGACGCTTCATGAAACATGCTCCTAATAGTGTAATTTGTTAGCCACA
Organism: Pseudomonadota bacterium; assembly: GCA_039714735.1. GTDB lineage: Bacteria > Pseudomonadota > Gammaproteobacteria > Chromatiales > Chromatiaceae > JASJBU01. Next base: position 42,185 of record JBDLIT010000013.1, on the reverse strand, counting down.
GAGACACAGAGTACACAGAGGGTTATAAAGTTGAAGATGATAGTCTGGACAGCCCAATCGCGTACTTCTTTTAGTTAAGTTTTGCACCTAATGTCCGTCCAGAAACAAGGTCATTCCCTCCACCCAGCCCCCTCCCGGTGGGAGGGGGAATTCCTGGACGGGCACTACCTCCTGCTTCCATGCAGTCGTGTATCTCCGTGGCAAATAGATGATCAACAGGGTGAGAGGTTGGCATAGGCTACGACCAGCCATTTGCTGCCTTCGGTCTCAAAATTCACCTGGACCCGTGCGCTGCGGCCCTGGCCCTCTGCATTCAGCACCACGCCCTCACCAAACTTGGCATGCCGTACTCTCTGCCCCAGGCTGAACCCAGTGAGCTCCTGACTGGCAAGGGTCAATGGAGAGCTATAGAGCGGCTGGGTGATCCGTGGACCGGAGCGCACCTCGCGCATCAGGTCTGCCGGCATCTCACGAATGAATCGGGAGGGCAGGGGATAGCTCTCGCTGCCATGCAGCCGGCGACTCTCCGCATGACTCAGATAGAGGGTCTGCATGGCCCGGGTCACCCCCACATAACAGAGCCGGCGCTCCTCCTCTAATTTGGCCGGATCATCCGCGGACATGCTGTGTGGAAACAGCCCTTCTTCCACACCCACCAGAAACACCAGCGGAAACTCCAGTCCCTTGGCGGAGTGCAGGGTCATCAGTTGAACGCAGTCTTCATAAGGGTCGCCCTGGGCCTCACCGGCCTCCAGGGCCGCATGAGATAGAAAGGCGGACAGCTCATCCAGCTCCTCATCCTCATGCACATCATAACCAAACTGGCGGGTAGCATTAGCCAGCTCTTCCAGGTTCTCCTTGCGGTCGATACCCTTGCCATCCCGGCTCTTCTCAAAATGCTGAGGCAACCGGCTGGCAGCCAGGATCTGGTCGACCTTCTCCGGCAGACTCAAGGGAGCGGTGTCCACCCTTAACTCTTCAATCAGGTCATGGAAGCCCTGCAGCGCGCCACTCGCCCGTTTGGGAAGGGCGCCGCCTTTCAGTAGATCGGTTGTGGCCCGCCACAGAGAACAACTGAAATCCCGGGCATGGGCGCGTACCCCATCCACCGTCTTAGGGCCTATGCCCCGGGGCGGCATATTGACCGCCCGTTCGTAGGCGGCGTCATCATTCGGATTGTTCAGCAACCTCAGGTAGGCCAGCGCATCCTTGATCTCGGCACGCTCGAAAAAGCGCAGGCCACCATACACCCGATAGGGAATGGAGGACTGGATCAGCGCCTCTTCAAACAACCGCGACTGGGCCGTGGTCCGATAGAGAATCGCACACTCAGCCCGTGCATGACCCTCTTCGATAGACTGACGGATGCGGCCCACCACGAAACGCGCCTCATCCACCTCATTGAATGCCGAATAGAGGTTGATCGGCTCACCCTCGCCATCGGCGGTCCAGAGCTGTTTGCCTAAACGTGACGGGTTGTTGGTGATCAGGGCATTGGCGGCATTCAGAATATTGCCGGTGGAGCGATAGTTCTGCTCCAGCTTGATCATTTGGGTATTGAGGTAGTCACTCTGAAAGCTCTGGATATTCTCCACCCGCGCACCGCGCCAGCCATAGATCGACTGATCATCGTCACCGACGATAAACAGGTTGTTACGGCTGCGGGTCAGCAGACTCAGCCAGGCGTATTGAATCGCATTGGTGTCCTGAAATTCGTCCACCAGCACATGCTGAAAGCGTTCCTGGTAGTGCTGCAGGATGTCTGGTCTGTCGCGCCACAGCTCATGGGCGCGCAGCAGCAGCTCGGCGAAATCCACCATGCCGCCCCGCTCACAGGCAGCCTGATATTCCTGGTAGACCCGAATGAACTGCCGCTGGTAAGGATCGCCACCGTCGTCCAGATGCTGGGCGCGCAGCCCCTCGTCCTTACGCCCGTTGATATACCACTGCAACTGGCGGGGCGGCCACTTGCTGTCATCCAGATCCAGGCTCTTCAGCACCCGTTTGACCAACCGGAACTGATCGTCCGAGTCGAGGATCTGGAAGCTCTGGGGTAGTCCCGCCTCTTTCCAATGGGCTCGCAACAGGCGATGCGCCAGACCATGAAAGGTGCCGACCCACATGCCGCCGATCGGCTGGCCCAGCAGTTCTTCGATGCGCTGGCGCATCTCCCGCGCCGCCTTATTGGTGAAGGTCACCGCCAGCACCGACCAGGGCGAGGCGCCCTCCACCGCCAGCAACCAGGCGATACGGTGCACCAACACCCGGGTCTTGCCGCTGCCGGCGCCGGCCAATACCAGCAGATTGCTCACCGGTGCGGTGACAGCTTCACGCTGGGCATCATTGAGGGGATCGAGAATTAACGAGACATCCATCGGGGCATTTTAACCTAACAAAGAGCGATTGACCGCTATCGAGTGAATTCAACTCATGGTGTTTTCCGGAAGTGTAGGCAACAGGTTATTCACGACCCGTTGCTATAAAACAGTATCTGCTCTAGAAATAGCCAGTCTCTTTGCGGGCCTTCGGTGATGCCGTGTAGTGTTTCTGAATCGGTTCTGGCGAATCTTTTGACTGAGATGAACTTTCCTCTTAACTGGCCGATGAGACATTAAGGCTTGCGACCGATGCTGCAGAGACAGCATCCAGAACTCTTAGATAGACTATCGGTTGCGATTGCAGGATATGGCTTTGACCGGGTGCTGGCTTTGTTGCAACAGCTGGTGTAAAAAACTGAGGTATTGATGATGATCCGTAAACTACTGACTTTGTTTATATGGCTATTGTGCCTGTCAGGTCCGGTGAGCGCCGAGCTAACGCAAGAAACGTTCAGTGTCGGTGTTGTGCCGCAGTTCGAGACGCGACGTCTGCACCAAGTGTGGCGCCCTATCCTGAATCATATCGAACAGCAGACCGGCTACCACCTGGAACTAGTCGGTTCGCCGACAATTCCCGCCTTCGAGGCCGAGTTTCTCGCCGGCAAATTCGATTTCGCCTACATGAATCCTTACCACGTGATGCTGGCCTCGGACGCACGGGGCTATCGGCCCCTGGTGCGCGATGTGGGCAAGACACTGTATGGCGTACTGGTGGTGCTTAAGGATGGACCGATCCGCTCAGTAGAGGATCTACAGGGCAAGACCCTGGCCTTTCCCGCACCCAATGCTCTCGGCGCCTCTCTGCAGATGCGCCAGGAACTGGCCGATCGTTTCAACATCGATTTTTCAGCACTCTATGTGAAGACCCATGACTCGGTGTACCTCAACGTGCTGCTCGGCGAGGCCGATGCCGGTGGTGGCGTCCAGAAGACTCTCGCCAGCCAGCGACCACGGATCCGCGACAACCTGAACGTGATCCACACCACTACACCGGTCGCGCCACACCCGTTCGCGGTGCATCCGCGCGTACCCGTTGAACGGGCTGAGCGGGTCAGGCAAGCCCTGCTGCAACTCGGCAAGAGCGAAGTGGGCAGGACTCTGTTGGCGAAGGTGCCGATCAAAGAGGTCGGTGAGGCGAGCATGGCGGACTATGAACCACTGCGCGAACTTGGGCTGGATCGCTTTTATGTCAAGAGCAATTAACATCAGATGATTCGTAGATGAATATTCGGTTCAAACTGCTGCTGGTCGCATTGACGGCCTTCCTGGCCTACCTGCTGGTAATGTTCACACTGTGGATGCCGTTGCAACTGCAGCAGGCCCGGAATAACTTCGTAAGCAATCAGCACATGATCCTGACGGCCATGGAATCGGACCTGATTCGCCACCTCCTGGCGCATGACTATGCGGCCCTGTACTCGTCACTCGATCAGCAGATGCAGCAGCAGGCCAGCTGGGATGCGCTATCGCTGCATCTGGCGAACGGGCGGCGCCTGTATCCCCTGTTCACGGCGCAGGACGCTTCGCCACTGGCGCCTCCCACGCAATTGGCACTTGAGCACCCGATCGTGCTGGGGGAGAGGGAGATGGCACGCGTGTCACTACAGGCCGATTGGCAGGTGGTACGGCAGCAGACGTTCGAGGCAATCTATCGCCTGGTAGCGTTCCTAGCTGTCGCTTTCATCGCGGTGATAGCGTTGGGACTGGTGCTGGCGGAGCGCTTTGTACGGCCCTTGCTGAGACTTACCGACGGTGCACAACACATCGCCGAAGGGAACTACGAGGTCAGCCTGCCGTCGCCCGGGAGGGATGAGATCGGTGACCTGACGCGCAGTTTCCAGACCATGCGCGACAAGCTGGCACAGACGCGCCAAGCGCTGACTCAGACAGCTGCCAAGGCGGAGCAGGCCGAACGTTACCAGCGCTCGGTACTGGAAAATATCGGTGAAGGACTGGTTTCGATCAATGAAAATGGACAGCTATTGAGCGCCAACCCTGCCGCCGCGGACATCTTTGGCTATGCGTATCAGCAGATGGCCGGATTACTGATTGGCAACCTAATACTGGAGAAACCTATGCAGGCTGTAGTTGCTGCAGGTCAGCCGGTAGGTAAACCTCGCAGGATGCAGGGCCTGCGGGTTGACGGGACGCACTTCCCGCTGGAAATTGTGCTCACTAGCATGACTGTCGATGGCCGGCAGGTATACAACCTGATCTTGCGTGATATCACCCTGCGCGAACAGACCGAGCAGGCACTACGCGAGGCAAGGGATGCCGCGGAGGCAACTGCGCGTGTCAAGACCGATTTCCTTGCCAATATGAGCCACGAGATTCGCACCCCGCTGAACGCCGTATTAGGCATGTCCAGAATAGGTCTGCGAGAGAGTCGGGAACCCAAGTGCCAGGAGAGTTTCAATCACATCCTCGACTCTGGCCAGCATCTGTTGGGTGTGATTAACGATATTCTCGACTTTTCCAAGATCGAGGCAGGTAAGCTCACTATTGAGTTACACCCATTCCAGCTCATTGCCTGCGTGGAGAATATAGCGGGCCAAATGGCTGAACGGGCAGAAGCCACGGGGCTGGAATTTAAGGTTAACTTTGACGGCAACCTGCCAGCATGGGTTGAGGGCGATCCTCTAAGGCTGCAGCAGATACTGCTCAATCTGCTCTCTAATGCCATCAAATTTACCCAACAGGGTTCAGTGTCGCTCTGCGTAACACGAGATGGGGAGATGACTTACTTCAGGGTGAGTGATAGTGGGATCGGCATGAGTGAAGACGAATTATCGCGCCTATTCATCCCCTTCGTACAGGCCGACAGCTCCACCACACGAAAATATGGCGGTAGCGGTTTGGGTTTGACCATCAGCCAAAACCTTGCCAATCTGGTGGGCGGTGAGATTAAGGCGGAAAGTCAGGTCGGCGCTGGCAGTGTCTTCACCCTGATATTGCCACTCCAAGTGTCACAGCCACCTATTGAGAAGGATACCGTTTCGTCAAGCGTGACAGGGATGCAACTGAGTGGACTACGAATATTGGCTGCGGAGGATGTGGAGCTGAATCGGATTATCCTGGAGGATCTGCTGGAACAGGAGGGCGCCCGCGTAGTGTTTGCCGAGGATGGCCAACAGGCGCTGGATCGTCTTGAAGAGTTGGGTGTGACCAGTTTCGATCTGGTATTGATGGATGTGCAGATGCCGGTAATGGACGGTTACGAGGCAACCCGTCAGATCCGGGAGATGGCTCCAGGGTTACCGGTCATCGGTCTCACAGCCCATGCGCTGGCGGAAGAGCGGAAAAAGTGCCTGGCCACTGGCATGGTCGAGCACATAACCAAACCGATTGATCCAAACTCCCTCATAGCAGCTATACGGCGTCATGTTGATATGCCCTCAGCCTGCCCCTAATGAGACTACTCCTTTTTATGTTTAACCGGGTTATCAGCTAAAATGGTCAATTCACATGACACCGGAGCAGATCTCGATGGAACTACTGGCTGGCGATATCGGCGGAACCAATACTCGTCTTGCAATCTATCAGACCAATGATGGGGTGAACTTCCAAGCCCTGGCAGAAGAGATCTTCCCCAGCCGGGAGTTTCAAACCCTGGAGCAGATTCTCAAGCTATTTCTGGACAATAACCAAGCGGCCATCAAACGCGCCTGCTTCGGCATTGCCGGCCCCATCATCGATCAGACCTGCGATGCCACCAATCTGCCCTGGCAGATCAGCGCCGCATTAATCAGCAAGGAATTTGGATTCGATCACTGCTCGCTGCTGAATGATCTGGAGGCCAATGCTTGGGGCATCGGGGCTCTGGGAGAGCACGACTTCCACACCCTCAACCCAGGCCAACCCGGGCGTATCGGTAATGCCTCGATCATTTCCGCCGGCACCGGGCTGGGTGAAGCAGGACTCTACTGGGATGGACAGATCCACCGGCCCTTTCCATCCGAAGGCGGACATACCGACTTCAGTCCCTCGAACAAACTGGAGTATGAGCTCAACGAATTTCTGGCGGCACGGCACGGTCACGTCAGCTGGGAGCGGCTGGTCTCAGGCCCCGGCCTGGAAAACATCCATGCATTCCTGCGTCACCACCACGCCAGCCTCGAACCCGACTGGCTGCAGCAGAAGATCCGTCAATCGGGGGCCGCCCCGGTCATCTCAGAAACCGCGTTGGCGAAGCGCGACCCAATCTGCGAAGAGGCACTGGATATCTTCGTCACCCTCTACGCCAGGGAGGCCGCCAACCATGCCCTCAAGATACTGGCAAGCGCCGGCGTCTACCTGGGCGGAGGCATAGCCCCCAAGATTCTCCCGCGACTGGAAGAAGCCGATTTTCTACAGGCCTTTTTCAACAAGGGCCGCATGCGCCATCTGGTCGAGGCAATGCCGGTCAAGGTCATCCTGAACGACAAGGCAGCGCTCCTGGGGGCTGCCCGATTTGCCGCACTACACTAGAAATCCTTGGGTGAGCAAGATCTTTACAAGTGAGTCAAATTATTTTCTTGTGCGTATAAATACCTCTCCCTCTGTTTGGATGGATTCGTAATAAGAAAAATGTTCTCACACGGAGGCGCGGAGACACGAAGGAAAAGAGATGAATGAGCCGGCAACTGCTCCTTGATAGCGGCTCCTGTGTTGTTCTTCTTACGGGCTTCCTGCCCGAATGCGTTGCTACTTGTAGGTAAATGATCTTTTTATTCTTCTCCGTGTCTTCGTGCCTCCGTGTGAGGCAATTTTTTCGTGTCAAGGTAGGATTATAGCGACTCATGACTCGACGGTCTGAGGTTCAGCCTCACTGGTACTCCAACAACATTGGTTTTATGGGTTCAGCTGGTTGCCAACTCAAGGGTAAGCGTTCAAGCTATATCGAAAATCAGATCGCCAAGGGAAGAACTCCAATGCCACAACTACTCTCTCTATCCCGTGCTGCCCGCCTGGCAGGAGTCAGCCGCGGGGAGCTGCAAAAGCGGATTCGTAAAGAAGACGCCAAGACCTTCGAAGGCGAGGTCACGATCGAAGTATTATTGGCGTTGTATCCCCACATCGACATGGAGGCGGATCCGGTGCTGGAACGGGTCACCAAGATCCGCACGGAAGCCAAACCCAAGACTCACTACAGTGACGGCTGGATGCCTGATCCGGAAGTCCTGATGAGCCGGCTCAAGGAGTTTCAACATACCCTGGTGCAGACCAAGTCGGCGCTGAATGCATCTGAAGCCTTGGTGCAGGAGACCCTCGACGAGCTCACAACCTCCGTGAACTCACCGGATGAAGCATTACGGAAAAATGTGGGACTTTGCATCACACGACTGCAAAAAGCCATGCAGCGCATGGAAAGAGCGGAGGATGCGCGTGCCGCCCTGTTTGCAAAGGACGCCATGCTGAAAATCGTCACCGCCAGTATCCGATTGCTCCCCAGCGGGCATGAATTCTTCCTGGAGGGCAACGACTCCATACTGGATGCAGGGCTGAAGGCGGGCCTCTATCTCGATTATGGCTGTACCAGCGGCAATTGTGGTTCCTGCAAATGCAAGGTGGTCTCCGGCGCAGTACGTAAGTTACGCGAGCACGATTTTGTGATCAGCGCCAGAGAACAGGAGGAGGGCTATATCCTGGCCTGTTCGAATACCGCCATCTCAGACCTGGTGATTGAAGCCAACGAAGCGGGCATGCAGGAAGAACTGCCTTTTCAGGAGATCCGCGCCATAATCCGCAAGGTCGAACGGATGGACGATGCGTTTGCCCTGCTGAGCATTCAGACGCCCCGAACCCAATCATTACGTTTCAAGGCGGGACAGCAGGTCAAGCTAACCGCCGAGAATGGCAGTGTCACTAAACTCTGTATCGCCAGCTGTCCTTGTGATGGACGCAATCTCCAGTTCATCATCCCCCGTAAGCCTGGGGATGCGTTCAGCGAGCTGGTTTTCGACGGCAATCTGGGTAAACAGACGGTTCTGGTGGAAGGCCCGAGTGGCGGCTTCGTACTGCAGGAGGACTCCACTGCGCCCACTCTGTTCCTGGCGAAAGGGGCCGGCTTTGCCCCGATCAAGAGCCTGGTCGAGCAGGCGATCACCATCGATAATGCGGAGGGTTTGCAGCTGATCCAGGTCGGCGGCAACCCGCCCGGCTCTTCCCTGGAAAACCTCTGCCGGTCCTGGAATGATTCGCTGGATAACTTTGTCTATTCCGCCACAGATGCTGACGCCTCCCCGGAAACGTTGGCGGAACTACTGGCGATCGCGATTTCCGGCACACCCATGGTGGATGTCTATCTGGCCGGCCCAGCGACGTGGCTTGAATCCTTACTCGAAGCTGCGGGGGGTATGGGACTCGACACTTCCAGCTGGCATCACTGAGGCATCGACTGATCTTAAAATGTACAGCCGGCCCACCCCGGATGGGCTGAGCCGGCTTCGTTTACTACAGACCTAATTTAATCAATCGAAAGGCTGCGGCCGTGGTGTTTTCTCTGTTGACGGGGGAAGAATAGGCATCAGGAAAGTGGGCTGGTCGCCGGTCAGGCTCTTCAGGAAGGCAACGATCTGTGCATTTTCTGCCGCACTGAATTTTTTACCCAGTTGTAGCCTACCCATAACCTCAACTGCCTCACTCATGGTCTCTGCCTCGCCATCATGGAAATAGGGGTAGGTCATTTCCACATTGCGCAGGGTTGGAACCTTGAATTTGAACCGGTCTGCATCCTTTCCGGTAACAGCCGACAGGCCTTCTGCTCCACTCTTGGTCTGATAAGGTTCCACTACACCCATTTTCTGGAATGAGTTGCCACCCACAGCAGGGCCATTGTGACAAGCAACACAACCACTGTTCTTAAACAGTTTATAACCGGCCAGCTCTTCAGCCGTGAGGGCGTTTTTATCGCCCAGCAGCCATTGGTCAAAAGCTGAATTTGGTGTAACCAGGGTCTTTTCGAACTCGGCAATGGCCTGGGTCACTTCATCGATGGTGATCTTATCGTTTCCAAATACCTGCTTGAATTCAATCACGTACTCAGGGATGGATTCCAATACTCCGATGGCGAGGCTATGGGTGAAGGCCATCTCACCCGGATTGGCGATAGGACCACCCGCCTGTTCTTTGAGATCCGCAGCGCGTCCATCCCAGAACTGCGCAACATTCAGGCTCGAATTGAGTACCGTGGGCGAATTGATGGGACCCTGCTGCCAGTTATGTCCAATAGAGGTCTTCAGATTATCCGTACCCCCCATGCTCAAATTGTGACAGGAATTGCAGGAAATAAAGCCCGATTTGGACAAGCGCGGGTCAAAAAAGAGTTTCTTGCCCAACTCAACCTGCGCCAGGTTGATCTCCTGTACAGGCCGGATAGGCTGAATGGGCTCCGCCGCGTAACTCAATGCAGGAATCACGGCCGCACATAACAGGGTAATCGGCGCCAGAAATCTTGTCTCTTTCATAATGTCCACCTTGAAGATTGCTGAAGGTATCGCTTAATTCACCGGCAATGTTGGCGAATAAGCTTCCGGTTGTATGGATTAAGATTAGAATTTTTCTAAACAAACCAGCAATGATTATTCTCAACCAGTCAGGAAAGTCGTAGATTCCTTAGTATGGCTGCCTTTGAATCATGGGCTGAGCAGATGGCTTTTGCAAGCCGGAGCGGTCGGAATCACTGCTTCTGGTTGCGAACCCGAATCATGATCTCAATGTCCTCGACAAGCGTATTCTCCGGCAGACTGCTCTCCAGAATGAACGGCACCAAGCGCTCCTCCATATCGATCAACTGGCCGGTATCCAGATTGTAAAAATGGTGGTGGGGCTGGGTATTCGTATCGTAAAAGGTCCGGGAAGCATCGACGAAGATCTCACGCAGCAAGCTTTTTTTAACAAAAAGTCCCAGAGAATTGTAAACCGTTGCTTTCGAAACCCTTGGCCCAACCCGGCTACGGTTGACCTTTTCGAACACCTCATCCGCCGTGACATGCTGATGGGAGGTCAGTAAAACTTCTGCAATGGCAAGCCGTTGTGGGGTCGGTGTAATTCCCGACACATTCAACTGCTGCCTGACATCGAGTAGATCTGATATGTGTATATTCGTTGCGTCCATCATGAACCGAAGTATAAATCATTCTCAACAAACAGTGTTCAAGAGATCGAAACCGCACTAACGCCGCAAGGGATTACAGACCAGAATTCGGCTCATTCTCCCTGTTGGATCATCGATTCCTACAAATAATAGGCTCTGCCTATCAATGCCATTGAAACAACCATTAGGTAGTATCCTGATTTAGAGCTATTCTAATATCCACGGAAGGGTCGCATTAATACCCTACGTTTATCCATCTTATAACCACTTAATTTCGGAGAACCACTCAATGGAACTCAAAGGCAGCAACACTGAGCAAAACCTGAAAGACGCTTTTGCCGGAGAATCTCAAGCCAATCGCCGTTATCTCTACTTCGCATCCAAGGCTGACGTGGAAGGCTACAACGATATTTCTGCTCTGTTCCGCTCCACCGCTGAAGGTGAGACTGGACATGCCCACGGCCATCTGGAGTATCTGGAACAGTGCGGCGATCCCGCAACCGGCATGCCCATCGGCGGCACCGCTGACAACCTGAAGTCTGCTGTGGCGGGTGAAACCCACGAGTACACCGATATGTACCCGGGTATGGCCAAGACCGCTCGCGATGAAGGCTTCGACGAAGTAGCTGACTGGTTCGAGACCCTGGCCAAGGCCGAGCGTTCTCACGCCAATCGCTATCAGAAAGCATTGGATGAGATGGACTAACTCCTTCTCAGGGCGGCCAACTGGCCGCCCACTCCGATCTGACTCAAAGAGGTATCGTCATGGCAGGATCCACTGGCCAACGTGAAGGCAACCTGGAAGCCCCCACTCGTCACTCTATCGACTGGAAAAACCTGGATTACTACAACGAAGAGAGTCTGCTCTCAGAGCTGGAGCGAGTCTTTGACCTGTGCCATGGCTGCCGCCGCTGTGTCAGTCTGTGTCAGAGTTTTCCGACCCTGTTCGATCTGGTGGATGAATCGGATACCTTCGAGGTCGACGGAGTCGCCAAAGCTGACTATTGGCAGGTGGTCGACCACTGCTATCTGTGTGACCTCTGCTACATGACCAAGTGTCCCTATACTCCACCCCATGAGTGGAATATCGATTTCCCCCACCTGATGCTGCGCGCCAAGGCGGTAAAATATAAGAAAGGTGACGTGAAACTGCGTGACCGTATCCTCACCAGCACCGACAACCTGGGTAAACTGGCAGGCATACCGGTGGTGTCCGGGGTGGTCAACACCTTCAACAAGGCAAAAAATTTCCGTGAGATCCTGGATCAGGGCCTGGGTGTCCATCCACAAGCCAAACTGCCGGAATTTCACAGCAAGTCCCTACGCAGCCGTCTGGCCGATCATCGCAACATCCAGGTCGAGGGCGAGGCCGCAGGAAAGACTAAAGGTAAGGTCGCGCTGTTCGCCACCTGTTATGGCAACCATAACGAACCCCATGTGGGCGAAGACCTGGTAGCGGTGTTCGAGCATAACGGTATCCCGGTGACCATCGCCGAGAAGGAGCAGTGTTGCGGCATGCCCAAACTGGAGCTGGGCAACCTGGAGGCCGTCGAACAAGCCAAGAATGCCAACATTCCGGTGCTCGCCAAGCTGGTGGACGAGGGTTGGGACATCGTCGCCCCGGTGCCCTCATGTGCATTGATGTTCAAACAGGAGTTGCCGTTGATGTTTCCCGATGATCCAGCGGTGAAAAAGGTCGCTGAGGCGATCTTCGATATCTTCGAGTACCTGATGATCCGCAACAAGCACGGTAAGCTGAATACCGATTTCGAACAGGGCCTGGGTAAGGTCGCCTATCACGCCGCCTGTCACCAGCGGGTGCAGAATGTGGGCCAGAAGACCAAAGAGCTGCTCTCGCTGATCCCCGATACCCAGGTTGAGATCATCGAACGCTGCTCAGGCCATGACGGCACCTATGCAGTCAAGAGCGAATTCCATGAGCACGCCATGAAGATCGGCCGCCCAGTGGTGAACAAGGTCAGGCAGCTGGAAGCCGACCACTACGGCAGCGACTGCCCCATGGCGGGCCATCATATCGAAAATGGCCTGCGGGATGGCCGGGAACCGGAACATCCCATCAGTATGCTGCGTAAGGCGTACGGTATCTGAATACTTAGGAGTTAATAAATGGCAAACGAAGGCTATCACGAGCCGGTCGAACAACTGAGCGCAGAAACCCGCGACATGCACCGGGCCATCGTCTCCCTGATGGAGGAGCTGGAGGCGGTGGACTGGTATAACCAACGGGTGGACGCCTGCTCTGACCCTGAACTGCGCGCCATTCTTGCCCACAATCGGGACGAGGAGAAGGAACACGCCGCCATGGTGCTGGAATGGATCCGCCGCCAGGACACCAATTTCGACAAGGAGTTGAAGGATTACCTGTTCACAGAAACACCTATCGCCCACGAGTGACTGGAGAAGAACCCTATGAGCCACTTGTCACATGCAGACCTCTATAGTTTGGAAGAGTATTCCCGCATCCGCCCGGAATTCCGCGCCCGGGTCATGCAGCACAAAAAGAGCCGTCGCGTCCCCATTGGACCCAATACAGCGCTCTATTTCGAGGATGCCCTGACCATGCAGTACCAAGTGCAGGAGATGCTGCGCATCGAGCGCATTTTTGAGCATGAGGGCATCCAGGATGAGCTGAACGTCTACAATCCGCTGATCCCGGATGGACTTAACTGGAAGGCCACTTTCATGGTGGAATTCACCGACGCGGAAGAGCGCAGGGAGGCCCTGGCCAAGATGCTCGGTATCGATAAGACCGTCTGGGTCCAGGTCGAAGGCTTCGACAAGGTGCGTCCCATCGCCAATGAAGACCTGGATCGTGAAACCGAGGACAAGACCTCATCAGTTCACTTTATGCGCTTTGAACTCAGCCAGGAGATGGCTGATGCTTTACATATTGGCGCCGGTCTCTCCATGGGCATAGATCATCCGGTCTACAACCACACGCTAACCGAACTGGACACGGACGTCCGTAATTCCCTGCTTCAGGATTTGCAGTAGACATGCCCTTCCTCACGCTCACCCACAACCGGCCTCGCCGGTTGTGGGTTTTCTTTTTCCGTCCTGAAAATGACGATTAGCGCCTCAGCCATGACCAAAATATCTACAGCCTGCGCTACACATTCCCTACAATATCAGTAACAATTCCAAATGGTGCATGACAAAATTGTCATTCACTGTAGCCCGTCGTGGATGACAGGAGATATATTCCGAGATGATTCAAGAGTCGTAAAATAGTGCCGATGTAAAGTACGCTCTGCTTATTTCTCACATGGACATTCGAAGGATATTCAATGGCTATCTGCTCTCTTGTAAGACTCAGATTCTTTTACGTTCTGCTTCTGGTGCTGTTCATTTTACCCATCGGTGCTCATTCAAGTGACCTACAACAGATCCTTGATAGTGGGACGCTACGGCATCTAGGCATACCCTATGCGAATTTCGTTACCGGCAGTGGTGATGGCCTAGATGTAGAACTCATGCAGGGTTTTGCCGGGCATCTGGGCGTGCGCTATCAGTTTATCGAGACAGACTGGCAACATGTGTTTGGCGACCTGACGGGGCGCCATGCACGCCGGGGAGAGGATGGCGCCAAACTCCTGGATGAGACAGCCGTCAAGGGGGATGTGATTGCCAACGGGATGACCATGCTGGCATGGCGAAAGGAAGTCGTCGACTTTTCAGCACCGACCTTTCCCTCTGCCGTCTGGTTGATTGCCTTGGCGGAATCAAACCTATCACCTATCAAGCCATCCGGGTCTCTCAAGGGAGATATCTCACTGGTCAAGAACTCCCTCGATGGTCATAGCGTACTGGCCCTGGAGAGCACCTGCCTGGATCCAGCCCTCTACCGCATGTCCGAGACCAAGGCGGAAATCCGCCTACCTGACAAGAAACTCAAGCTCAATGAAATGGCCCCGGCAATTCTCAACCATGAAGCTGAAACCACACTCCTGGATGTACCGGATGCACTGATTGCCCTGGAGAAATGGCCCGGGCAGCTGAAAGTCATCGGACCCATCTCTCAGAAACAGGTGATGGGGGCAGGCTTTCGCAAAGATTCAGTAGAGCTGCGGGAAGCCTTCAATCGCTATCTGGAACAGATACGGCAGGACGGAACCTACAATAAAATGGTAAAAAAATATTATCCGTCAGTATTCTCCTACTATGCTGACTTTTTTACCGGCTGATGTCTGCCAATCAAACCACAGACAAGCCCCAAGTCAGATTCGGCCGACTCCTTTTCTATGCGGCCGGTCCACTCCTTGTAGCCTATCTGCTGTTACTGCTGGGCACAACTTACACCGCCCAGCAGGATCTGCGCGAAGCCACCCTCAATGAACTCAAATTAAACCTGGATAAACGCGCCTCTGCACTCAGTTATTTCCATACTGAGCGCATGGCGGACATCATCAATCTGACGGGGGATCAGGCGCTTTCTGTCTATTTCTCCAATCAAGCGCTGGGCATGTCAATGGAGTACGGTTTACGCGCCAGCCTGGTCAACATGCAAAAACGCTTCGAGCAGCTCACAACCCAGAAGAAGCTCGACTCGGCCCCTGTCTATCTGCGACTAATGTTTCTCGATACTGATAACAATCGACTGGTGGATGTTGGCCGGAAACAGGGACGATCCGAGCACTGGGACAATAAATGGATTGATGGTTTGAAAACCGCAAAACACACCATTATCCAGGACGATGATCACTTCCACATGGCTCTGTTAGTCCCCTATTTCTATAAAGGTAATAGGGTAGGCGCCATTATTGCGGAAATAAACCACCAAGCAGTCTTCAATAAACTCATTAATCAGCAAGACGAAAATGATCCATCTTATGTTTTGCTGAGTAAACATCCTGCTGTTCTGTCACCCAGTAATGATGGGGACACACAGAGAATTTCTGATACGCAGACCAACTGGAGTTACCCCCGCATTGACATCGATGATGTCACCGCCTATGTAAAAATCACTGTCCCTGATACACCTTTTCTCCTGGCTGCATTGCATCCCCGGAATAAAAAGGATACCTACTGGGTCGAATCTCCCTGGTATTTGTTTTCCCTGGCGTTAATGGCACTGTTTGTACTATTCACAGTTGTGATTGGTTTTCGAACCCAGTCGCACAATCTTGTACTCACAGCAAAATTTGATGCCTCGAAACGACATGGCAAACTCTTACACAGGCAAAATAAGCTCCTCGAGATGGAGATTCAAAAACGCCATGAGTCTGAACACAAGCTTGCCCATCAGGCCAATTACGATCCCCTGACAGAACTGCCAAACAGGACTCTTGCCATGGACCGTCTTTCCCAGGCCCTGGAACGGGCGAAACGTCAGGATCAATTTGTCGTGGGGATGTTTATCGATCTGGATCACTTTAAGAAAGTCAACGACACATTAGGGCATGATGCCGGAGATCTACTGCTGAAACAGGCAGCTCACCGCTTACAACATTCCATCCGCTCCTCAGATACGGCTGCCAGATTAGGTGGGGATGAATTCATGATCATCTTACCGGATGTCCAGGATATCAATACAGCTGAAGCGATCTGTGAAAAGATCATGCACAATTTCTCCAGTCCCTTCAGAGTTCAGAATCAGGAATTTAACATTTCCGCCAGCATCGGTATTGCACTTGGACCTAAAAATGGAGCCGACGCCCAGGCTCTGATGAAAAGCGCAGACCTGGCGCTCTACAAGGCGAAAGAAGCCGGGCGTGATTGCTTCAGATTTTATACACGCGAGATGAACCGCCACGCCAAACGCAGACAGGCTGTTGAGACTCAGCTCATCCGCGCAGTGGAAAAAGATGAATTCCATCTCCATTTTCAGCCCATGATCGACTTGAGAGATAAGCATATCGTAGGAACTGAAGCGCTGATTCGCTGGTCCAATGCCACACTCGGTGAGGTCTCACCCGCCAATTTCATTCCTCTGGCAGAGGAATCTGGTCTGATCCTGGATATCGGTGACTGGGTCATTCAACAAGCCTTGCAAACAATTGTCGGACTTGGTCCTGCAGCCGCGCATCTGCGTGTTGCAGTCAATGTTTCCTGCCGCCAATTACTCAAGCCTAAGCACTTTTTAAGCGTCATTGAAGATGCACTTAACACCAACAACTTCCCACCAAATCAGCTTGATATCGAAATTACCGAACGCCTGCTCCTGGAGGATAGAAAGGAGATCTTGAGACTGCTGCATGACCTCACAGAGCTTGGCGTACGCTTGGTTGTGGACGACTTCGGCACTGGTTTCTCCTCCCTCAGTTACCTGAAGAAATTTCCTCTGGACGTTTTAAAGATCGATCAATCTTTCATCCGTGATGTTCTTATTGATAAAAACGATGCAAGTCTGACAAAAGCGATCATCGCCATTGCCCATGAGCTTGACTTGGAAGCTGTAGGCGAAGGCGTTGAAACAGAAGCGCAAGCCAAGTTTCTCATGCAGGCCAAATGCGATATCGCTCAGGGTTATCTGTTCGGGCGCCCGGCAGATGCCTCGACTCTTTGGAATCTATTAACAGACAACTCCGAACAAAAAAAACGTACTCCAGGCCTCGTCTGAATCTGCCCGCCCGCAATATCGATTCGTCACAGCAAGCCTTTATCTTTTTTCACTCCCCAGATGTTTAGCCGCAGCTGCAATTATTTGTATAATTCTTCTCTCCAGATGGATCTATTGCGAATCTATGCCGTCGAATAGGATCTACAGAAGCACTATCTTTAATGGCATTGACTGGAATTCGATATGTATCCAATAGCAAGAATAAACGCTTACCTTCTGCTCCAGCTTATGCTGACGCTGATCCCACTGCAGGGTGTACTGGCAAATGACGCCACCAGCCTGAAGGCTGTACTGTTTTATCCTGCATTCTGTGAAGAGTGTCCGGCGGTCATCGATGACTTTCTCTTTCCCCTGACGGCCAGCCAAGGTGAACGCCTGGAGTTGTATCCAGTAGATATTACCGAACCGCCCGGAGATGAGATATTTAAACAGGTTCTGCAGCGCTTTGGAGCCAAACCCGACGCCTGGGACAAACCCGCATTGCTCACGGGTGGATTATTATTGCGCGGCAAGGCGGAAATAACCGATGGCCTGCCACCACTTTTGGCTGGCGACCTGGCTTCAGAACTAACCACCTGGCCTGATCTGCCTGGACTACAAGCGCTGATTAGCGGGGAAGAGAGTGACGGCACACAGGCGCCGGGGAGTGCAAGTGATCAGATCGCGGCGGCTCTTGCCTGGGCAGTGATGGCCGGCATGCTGCTCTCCCTCGGGTTTTCCGCATCACGCCTGGTCAAGCAAGGCCGGTCCTTATTGGATGCTTCCGGCCTGCGGTCCTGGAGCCTGCCTGTTTTCGCACTGCTCGGTCTGGGCATCGGTGTCTATCTGTCGTCTGTAGCGCTGACTCATAATCAGGCCATGTGTGGACCCATCGGTGACTGTATGAGCGTACAGGCCAGCCCTTACGCCAAGCTGTTTGACATCCCCATGTCCATGTGGGGCGTGGTCTTTTATCTGGGAATCCTGCTACTCTGGTTTTCCCAGCGGGTTCTTACCGGCGTCTGGGGTCAACGCTCAATGCTCGGCTTGATTGTCTTCAGCCTGTTTGGTGTGATCTTTTCAGTCTATCTGACCAGCCTCGAATTGTTCGTCATCCACGCGGTGTGTATCTGGTGTCTAACCTCTGCGGTGTTGGCCACCTTGATCATGTTGACCGTCATGCTCAAGACTACCGGAGCAGAACCGTGCACAACCGGTTAAATAATTGGGTCCCAGCTGTATAGGCTGTTTCTCAGACTTCCACTCTGGGTAGAGGCCGAACGGTATTGGGTAGATGACCGTAGACAACGTCGATAAAGGCATCGAGTACTTTACGTCGGGGAAAACTTTGCCGATAAACCAGGGACACCTGACGGAAGGCATTCGGCAACTCCAGCTTGCGGGCAATGACCCCACTGCCTGTCATCCAGGCGCCACGCACTGCCAGAGCAGGCACCAACGTGCAACCAAACCCCGCGCCAACCAGCTGCAACAACGTCTCCAGACTCGCCGCCCTGAGATCACCCATCTCCCCCTGCAGGGGCCTGTCGGTTAAACCGAACACCTCCATGACTTGCCGGGCCAGGCAGTGTCCGTCAGAGAGCAGCAGCAAATCCAGATCGGCAAGATCCTGTTGGGTGATCTCTTCCTTGGTGTAGAGCGGGTGTTTCTGTGGGTGGGCCAGCCAGAATGGCTCGTCGAAAAGAGGCACCTGCTTGAGGTCCGGCTCAGTGACCGGGGTCGCGATAATCACCGCGTCCAACTCGTGACTACGTAAGCGTTTCAGCAGGGATTCAGTGACCTCCTCGAACAGCACCAACTTGAGTTTCGGATATTTCTGCTTCAGAGGAACCAGGATCAACGGCATCAGATAGGGACTCAGGGTCGGCAGGGCGCCGATGCGCAATGGACCTGCCAGTGGATCGCTGTACGCCCTTGCAACCTGCTCGATAGCATCCGCCTGTTCCATGAGCTGGCGGGCAAGGCCAATGATCTCCTCACCGATCGGCGTTATCTCGACAGAGCGTTTGGTACGCTCGAAGATCACCACCCCCAGCTCCTCTTCCAGCTTCTTTATTTGACCACTGAGGGTTGGCTGACTGACGAAACACCGCTCTGCGGCCCGACCAAAATGGCGTGTTTCTGCAACGGCGATAACGTATTTAAAGTCCCTGAGATTCATAACCCATAATTATAGGTAATTCCAAGCAACTTCATCCGATAAACCACCAGCTTGTTCATGGGGCCTTTGTTACTCTACCTAAAACACCTAAAGCGTAATAATTTGATAGCCGCCTGCAATGAGTTTAGCCACACTTGGATGGCCATTGTATTCATTGACGAGTGGGAGACCTTCTCTCTCAACCAACGCCTTATCTCCATCGAATGCCCCGATGCAAAACTCACATACGGCAGCGATAACTTTCTTCATTTTCAGATCTTCATACATTGGCGCCAGCTTATTGTCAGGCTTTTTGAACTCTTCAATCCATTTGGTCCCTCCACCATCAAATACCAATCGAACATCGTGTCCTTCAGCATATAACTCCTGAGAATAGAGCAGCGCATGCAGCGCTCTGCCCAGAGCATCATGGGTACCGGGTTCTGCATGCAGAATGATTGCGACTTTACTCATCTTCACTCCATTTAAACTTAGTTAGCGCCCGTCCAGAAACTCCCCCTCCCACCGGGAGGGGGCTGGGGGGAGGGAATGACGTTGTTTCTGGACGGACACTCGTTAGACTCAATCCGAATATAGACGATTTGCCATACGGCAATCCACTCCAGGACACGAGAGTCCTTGAAGTGGAGTGCTGTAGTAAACAGTGATTATTGGTTGCTGTCGTTTTAGAGGTCCGGATTGTCCTTTTCAAATCCATGATAGATATAATTGCCCGTCACCGTTGAGTGCCGTCGGCCATGGGAACTACTGCCGATTCCGGGCACTACCGCAACTGAATATCCGGAACTGCCGGACCAGAGGTCAGGATTACCCCGTTCGAAACCGTGGTAGATCTGGTTATCTGATGCCACTCTCGAGCGCATCCCATCTGATCCACTGCCAATACCCGGTTGAACAGCCGACCTGGCAATCTCATAGGTAGCGCCAGTCTCAAGATCGGGATTACCCTTGGCAAAACCGTGATAGATCTCGGCGTCAGTCGCTGCATTGAGGCTTCCGACAAACACCAACAGTGCAATTGGGGTCATTAATTTTTTCATCTTCAGGTTCCTCTTCAGTAAAAAATTGATTTAGAAAAACAGTTTCAACGCGTTGTTGTAGAGAAATACGCATCAGAGATGGCAATTGGATTCAATTTTCAGGTAGTTTCTATTCACCGAATAACCCGTTTGGGAAACTACGCTTCGCTGGTTATGATGGCTGGAGTCTAATCGGGTACATAAAAAAGCCGTCAAACAACCCTTTATTGTATTTCAGCCATGCAACGACTCGCGGTAGACATTTCAAATCTCAGCCGAAGCTATCGGGAAGGCAACCGAAGCCACCCAGTGATCCGTAACGCTGAGATGCAGATTCAAGCTGGGGAGTGCGTGGCGCTGCTTGGCCGCAGCGGCTCGGGCAAATCCACCCTGCTCAATCTGATCGCGGGTATCGACCGGCCGGACAGCGGGGAAATCTCGATTGATGGAGAACGGATTACCCAGCTCAAGGAACCCGCCCTGACCCTGTTTCGCCGTCGGCAGATCGGCTTCGTCTATCAGTTCTTTAATCTGATCCCAACCCTCACTACCCGCGAAAATATCGCTCTGCCGCTGGAATTGAATAATTGCTCAATAGCAACAATGCCCAAAAAAGTGGCACAGATGCTAGAGGCTGTGAATCTTACTGAGCGGGGTGATGCCTATCCCGACCAGCTCTCCGGCGGTGAGCAACAACGGGTAGCCATCGCCCGCGCCCTGGTGCACCGCCCTGCCCTGGTGCTGGCCGATGAACCCACCGGCAATCTCGATCAGGCTGCAGGAGAGAATGCGCTGGACCTGATGATTGCCCTGGCCAGGGAGGAGCAGAGCAGTCTGCTGCTGGTCACCCACAGCCTCACGGTGGCCCAGCGTGCTGACCGCATCCTGACCCTGCAACAGGGCCAACTCAGCGAGCAGGGTGCGGAGTTGGCCTGGTGAGCCGTCTGCTGTTGATCAGCGCGCTGCGTCACTTGCATCGGCATCCCTGGCAGAGCTGGCTCTCCATCCTTGGCATCGCCCTTGGTGTCGCGGTCATTGTCGGCGTCGACCTGGCCAACCAGAGCGCCCGCCAGGCCTTCCTGCTTTCGGCCGAAAGCCTCACCGGCAAGGCCACCCATCAGATTATCGGTGGCCCGGCCGGGATACCCGAAGACCTTTATCGTGAATTGCGTATTGAGCAGGGCCTGCGGCAGGCTGCCCCGATCGTCGAAGGGCTGGTAAAACTGGGCGCCGAGAACCTGCAGCTGATCGGCGTCGATCCTCTGGCTGAAGAGAACTTCCGGCATCTCAGTGGGGAATTGGCTGCCGATGCCGCCAGGCGTCTCTTTTTAGAGCCTGCCAGCGTACTGCTCTCCAGTATCACCGCCAGCCGCCTCGGCGTTGCAGCGGATGACAACCTGACGGTCACCATCGCCGGACGCGAAGTCACCCTGCAAGTCGTCGATCTGCTCGAAGGGGACAATCCCGCGGTACTCGAGGGCCTGCTCCTGGCCGACATCAGCACCGCCCAGGAGTTGCTCGACAGTCCCGGGCGGCTCGACCGCATCGACCTGATTCTGCAACCGGGACAGGCCGAACGCTTGGCCGATACGTTGCCGCCTGGCTTGCATCTGGAAGTCCCCGCCTCCCGCACCCGGGTGATGATGGAAATGATCGATGCATTCCAGATCAACCTGGCCGCTATGAGCCTGCTGGCCATGCTGGTGGGCGCCTTTCTGATCTACAACACCATGACCTTCTCGGTGTTGCGCCGTCGCCAGTTACTGGCGACCCTGCGCCTGCTTGGAGTTACCCGGCAGGCACTGTTCCGCCTGCTGTTACTGGAGGCGGCATTGATGGGACTGGTGGGCGCCGGCGCAGGTTTAGTGCTGGGCATATTCACCGCGCAATATCTGGTAGAACTCGTGACCCGCACCATCAATGACCTCTATTTCGTGCTCACGGTCAAGCAACTGATCATCCAACCAGTGGTTCTGCTTAAAGGATTTCTGGTCGGTGTCGGCGTCACCCTGCTGGCGGCGCTGGCACCTGCGATCGAAGCGGCAGGCACGGTTCCGGTCAGCGCTCTGCGCCGCTCGCAGCTGGAACAACGTGTACATCGGGGACTGCCCTGGGTGGGTCTGCTCGGGATTGCCGCACTGCTCCTTGGCTGGCTGTTGATCGCTGTCTCCGGGAATAGTCTGCTCGCTGGATTCAGTGGATTGTTCCTGATCATTTCCGGTTACAGCCTGTTGGTGCCGCCCGGAGTCGCCCTGCTGAGTCGCCTGAGTAACCGCACCGGCAAGCGGCGCGGACTGCTTGTCCGCTTCGCCCTGCGCGGCATCGGCGCCAATCTGAGCCGCACCGGCCTCTCAATCGCCTCCCTCAGTGTGGCGGTCGCCGCCACGCTCGGGGTCAGCATCATGATCAGCAGCTTCCGCGCCACTGTGGCAGACTGGTTGGCCTACACCCTGCGCAGCGACATCTATGTCTCGGCGGTCTCGAGCCGGGCGAGCAGTTCCGATGCGACGCTCCTACCCGAGACCCGTCAACGAATCCAAGCCCTGCCGGAGGTGGCCGAAACCAGCACCGGCCGGCGGGTGACGATCCAGAGCCGGCATGGACCCGTGGATCTGCTGGTTCTGGATTTTGCCTCCAACACCCACGAGGGCTTCAAGTTCCTGGAACCGCCTCTTGCAGACCTCTGGGCCGGATACCAGCGTGGCGAGCTGCTACTGACCTCGGAGCCCTATGCTTACCGGCACGGCTTGCGCACCGGCGACCCGATAATACTGGATACCCTCGAGGGCCCTCTCAGTCTGACTATCGGTGGCGTATTCTACGATTACGGCTCGGATCAGGGCTTGATCGGCCTGCCCGCCAGTGCTTACACAAGATACTGGGGCGATGCTGCCTTTGCCACGGTAGGTGTCATCCTGCAGCCCGGTGTGGAACCGGCCGCTGCCACAAGCGCTATCCGCCAGGCCCTGGAGGGTTTTGATCAGGACCTGAGAATCCGTTCCAACCGGGAGATCCGCGACTATTCCATAGGGATCTTCGACCGCACCTTCGCCATCACCCAAGTATTGCGCCTGCTGGCTGTCGGGGTGGCCTTCATCGGCGTGCTCAGCGCCCTGATGGCGCTGCAGCTGGAACGCACCCGAGAACAGGCCGTGTTACGCGCCACCGGGTTCACCCCCGGCCAACTCTCCCGGCTCACCCTGCTGCAGACCAGTCTGATGGGTCTATATGCGGGCCTCTTCTCTCTGCCCCTCGGCTGGCTGATGTCCGAGGTGCTGATTGAGGTCATCAACCGCCGCGCCTTTGGCTGGAGCATCACGACCCAGCTGCCGGTCAATGCGGTATTCGAGGCCCTGCTGCTGGCGGTGGTTGCCGCACTGCTGGCCGGTCTCTATCCCGCCTGGCGCATGAGCCGGGTGTCCCCTGCCCTGGCCCTGCGCGAGGAGTAGGCGCATGCCACGATTTGCCTGGTTCATCGTTCTGATACTGCTCCTCAGTGGCTGCGGAAATCCTGCTCCAGAGACCGAGCAGTTTCAGGTCGCCGAGGCCTTGGGTGGGGCCAGCGATGCGGGATTTGCCCGTGCAACCAACCCCCGGGAGTTCCTTTTCCCGCAAGATCACGGCCCCCATCCCGAATTCCGTAACGAATGGTGGTACCTGACCGGCAATCTACATGCGGAGGATGGACGGGATTTCGCTTATCAAGCCACGCTGTTCCGCATCGCCCTGCAGCCAGAACCCATCGACAGCCCCTCCGCCTGGCGCAGCAACCAGATTTGGATGGGGCATGCCGCTCTCAGTGACCTGCAGGCAGGAAAGCATACTGCCTTCGAGCGCTTTGCCCGTCAGGGTGCAGGCCTGGCCGGCGCTGAATCCCTGCCCTTAAGGGTCTGGCTGGAGGACTGGCAGCTGCAGCAGGCGGGTGGAACAGGAGTGTGGAAACTGCAAATTCCCACCGAGGAGTTTGACCTGCGCCTCGAATTGAAACCGGCGAGCCCGATCATCCTGCAGGGCGACAATGGCCTGAGCCAGAAAAGTCGCACACCGGGCAATGCCTCTTACTATTATTCGATCCCCCGGCTGACGGCCAATGGCGCCCTGAGCTATCGAGGCGAAACGCTCAGGGTGAACGGCCAGAGCTGGCTCGACAGGGAGTGGAGCACCAGCGCCCTGGGTCCGGATCAGCAAGGTTGGGATTGGTTCTCCCTGCAATTGAACGATGGCCGGAATCTAATGTTCTACCAGCTGAGGCGCAAGGATGGCTCAGTTGATCCATTGAGTGCGGGTTCACTCAGTGATGAACGTGGCCTGCGACAACACTTGAGACCGGAGATGATTCGCCTGACACCACTCAAATACTGGGTTTCGGGAAACCGGCGCTATCCAATCGAATGGCGCTTGGAGCTGGAGGGAGAGCCCCACCCCTGGCGGGTCAGCACCCGACTGGCCGACCAGGAGATGCGGCTCAGCGTAACCTACTGGGAGGGCGCGGTTGAAGTCAGGCAAGAATCATCCGGGGATCTGCTCGGAAAAGGTTATCTTGAGATGACAGGTTATGATTAACCAGAACGATCGGGGTTACAGCTTCACCCTGCCCTTTCCATAGTGGATGACCACGCCATCGCGGGTGATGCGCTCCAGGGTGAGGCCCGGCCGGTCCAAGGGGTCTCCCTCCCGATAACGGCGCATATCGATGATCACGAAGCGCTCCACCGGTTGTTCGTGGTAGACATGGATGTTGATCTCCAGGCCCTTGAGCTTCTTCTGGGCCTTCTCCGAGAGTTCCCAGATCGGGGGGATGCGCGGTTCTTCTGCAGCCACGGCCTCCTCCGTCTTTTCAGCCAGCGGCTTCACGACTTTCGGTTCGGCCGAGATTTTCGGCGCTTGTGGGGTGCTGCGCTTGACGGTCTTTGTCTTAGCCGCGGGTTCAGGCGCAGCCGCCGGGGACTTCAAGGTTCGCGGGGCCGGCTCGACCGGTGTCTGGGCGGTCAGATCTTTAGCGGCAGGGATGGTCTTTTCCGCAGACGGCTCGACAGGCCGCGGGTCTGGGGCTTTCGGCGCCACCGGGGGACTGACCTTCGCTACGGATACCGGGGCCGGCAGCGGGAGCTGCGGCTGGGCCGGCTCAACCGCGGTCTGAGCGGCGGGTGGCTCAGGGACGGGCGCGGAACGAATCACCTCCTCGTCCAACAGCGGGGGCACTGGCGTCTTGGCCAGGGCCGTTGCGGCAGCCAGCGGTTTTATGGGCTGGTGTTCGAGGGGTTCAACTGACGACGCTGTGCCAACTGATACCTGGGCCGTGGCCAGCGGCAGGGCTTCCCACGCCGTTGTCGGAGGGGTTGCCGGACGGGGAACGGGCTGTTCCGCTTCGGGCCGGACCTCGGCGACTGCCGGCGGCGTCTCCGGCTCGAGCATCAACCACCAGACCAGCAGGTTGAGCAGCAGCAGGCCGGTCCCGAACAGCCAGACGCCGGGGCGCTGCCACAGCACCCGGCGTCTGGACAGAGATTCCTGCAAGGGCGCCGCGCCGCTGGCATTGCGTTCTTGTTCTGCGCGTTCCAGCGCGTCGAGGATGGATGACATCGCTAGCCCGCACTTCTCACAAGGGTTCGGAATTTTCGGTCAAGCTGGTCAAGCAGTTTGTTCGATCATCCGAAAAAGCATAGCCGTCGCTATGGTTTGAGGAAGATCGGGCAAAATGCGCAGCCAGATTGGGCGAAAAACCGAACAGGACAAGCTGTAAATTGATAGCCAATCGTTCATTCCTTAGTAAATACATATTTATTATCATTATTTCAAAATATCTGGGTCCGCCTTGTGAGAAATGCGGGCTAACTTCTGACCAGGGCCGGGATGCTGGGGTCGTTGACCGCAGCCTTCAGTTTGATCAGGGTTTTTTTGCCGACGACACCGTCCTCTTTCAGGCCCACCCTGCGCTGAAAGGCCATCACCCGTTTGGTCAACTGCCAGTCGAAACGTACCTGTTCGGGATCAGTGGGTTGCCCGACGGACTGACCGTCGATCCGGCCGAGCATCTCGCTCAGCCAGTGCACATCGGCGCCCCGGCTGCCCTGTTTGAGGGCTGTGCTCTGCAGTGCCGGGGGTCGCCAGAGGACGATATAGCTGCCACTCCAAAGGGGATCAAGCTCGCCTTGCGGCGCCTTGACCTGTTGCTTACCCAGGTCGAGGGTGACCTGCCCACCCTCCAGCGCTGCGACCACCACGTGGTAGCGCCGGCCGCTGTCGAGCAGCAATTCGATCACTGCGGGGCGGTTGTAGAAATGGAGGCTTTCCCAATCTCCTCGCCCGTAAAGGCACTGCAGCCCGGCCCGCGCGGCCTTTTCGCAGGCGGAGCCTTCGGCCTCGAAGGGGTAGGCGCTCTGCCAGTAGCTGAACAGGGTGGTGAAGGCATTGGCGATGTCGTCGAGCATCCTGAGGGAGTGGGCGATAGCCTGGGACACCGGTACCCGGGCTGCTGTGGGCGCGGGGATTGCGGGGGTGGACTCAACTGGCGCAGGCGCCGCCACCTCGAGCGCGGCGACTTCGGAGCTGACCGGAGGAGCGGCTGCCGGTGTCGGGTCCGGCGCTGTGCTAAGCAACGCTGGCGCGTGGGTTTCGGGGACAGGCCCTCCTGACGCAGGGATAGGCACACCTATTTTTAGTGCTGCGGCTTCGGTGCTTGGCGGAGCGACTGCCGGTGTCGGACCCTGTACTGCGCTCGAAAGCGCTGGCGTGGGGGTTTCTGGGGCGGGCTCAACAGGCGCAGAGGCAAGCGCCGCCGCCTCGGATTCGGCTGCTGGGGGACTGACCTGTGGATTCGCTGCCGAGGCGCTGCGGGTAGCGACCAGATGCAGGTTGGGCGGCTGAAGAATGTCGTTCTCGCGGACTGACGCCGTTGTGCGAGTAAGCACACTCAGGACCGGTAAGCCGTCAGGGCCGAGGGCGCGCCAGGCGCTGAAGCCCAGAGTGATGGCGAGCAGACCTGCCAGACCCCAGGCCCAGCTTACTTTAACGGGGCGTTTGATGTCTCCTTCCAGCTCTTTCGCCACTTGGCGCAGCAGGCGCCGGTTGATTGTCTCCTGGTGTCTGCCATAGGCCGCGAGCATCGCCCGCCCACACAGCACGTTGATCAGCCGCGGCACGCCGCCGGTGAGGCGGTACATCTGGCGCATCGCGCCGCCGGTGAACAGGCGCCGCTGGCAGCCGGCCACTTCCAGGCGATGGTGGACGTAGGCCTGGGTCTCCTCCGCTTCCAGCGGGGTGAGGTGGTAGCGTGCTGTGATGCGCTGCCCCAGCTGAGACAGTCCGGGCTGCGCCACCAGGCTTTGCAGTTCAGTCTGGCCGACCAGGATGATCTGCAGCAATTTCCGGGTCGCGGTCTCGAGGTTGGTGAGCAGGCGTATCTGCTCCAGCGCGTCGATGCTGAGGTCTTGCGCCTCGTCGATGATCGCCACGGTGCGCCGCCCGGCGCTGTGGCTCTCGAGCAGATAGGCGTTGAGGTGGTCCACCAGGGTCTTGCTGCTGCACTCCGGCGGGTAGCTGACGTGCAGTTCATCGCACAAGCTCGCCACCAGTTCCAGCGGGGTTTGCCGCGGGTTGAAGATGAGCGCGATGTCGAGCTCGTCCGGCAGCAACTTCAGCAGGTTGCGGCACAGGGTGGTCTTGCCGGTCCCCACTTCGCCGGTCAGCTGCACGAAGCCGCCCCCCTCGGTCACGCCATACACCAAGTGCGCCAGCGCTTCACGGTGGCGGTCGCTCAAAAACGTGTACTTCGGATCCGGTGTGATCGAAAACGGGTCTTCACTCAACCCAAAACATTCATGGAACATAAACTTCTGATTTGGCTCCGTGCATACTGAAGTAGCATTTCATCGCTTCCAGGGACTCACATGACTTCAGTTGGATAATTACAGGCATAGCATACAAACTACCCCGTATAAAAGCTGTAATGGATAATCCTAATGACGCACAAAAAGAAACGCCCCCTGGGGTAGGGGGCTAAAGGAGGAAGGGGGTAGTCACCCCCGTTGGGAAGCTATGCAAAACCAGGTATGCTTTCTATATATTCTGCACCTGTCTCGTTGCTTAAATCTTTTCGGTCCGAACTTGGTCCAGGCTCCTGGACACTGTTTTCATCACCTTAAAAAAGTCTTTGTGGAAGTCCTGTTGCATAATCTCTGCACAATCGCTGCAAACTCTATATGGGCTGCCATGTAATGCAGGTTTCCGCATCAATTCCTTTCCACAACCCAGACAATACGAATTACTCATGTCATTCATGACTCCAAGACTCACCTGCACTAAATCTTCTTTCGCAAAAGTCCTCTGCATCTCTCAGGCATTGATATGGGCCGTATTCCTTTAGCCGGGTCTCTACATACCAACCGTCTCTCATGTAGAATACAAAGTGATCTACATCTGAAGCATCCTGGTAAGATCCGTAGTGTTCGGGCCTGACCTGCTTTGGGTTTTTATCGGAACAGCGTCTAATCATTTTGGCGGATGATCCTGCTCAACCCTCCTGACTTGTTAACTAGTTTAATTAGTAAATGTTTCTCCATCACTTCTGAAATACATCATTCTGTTACAGAGTGTTTCAAGAAAATTTAACGGCTACTTCCGGAAACAGATAAATTCCATTCTGATTGCCCGAAGTCATGGATACCCTCCATTCCGTTTACTTATCATTGCGCTGCGCAATCCAAATCAGGAGGAAATCATGCGTAGCATACTGACTAAACTTACATTCACACTTATCTTGAGCCTGTTCTGGCTCTTACCCGCCTTTGCTGTAACAGGCCAGCCTGAGGATATCCCCGAAGAACTGCTCGAAGACGCACAATCCAGTTACATCTTTGCCTTCGAGGACAATGTGCAGGCAGGAGAGATACGCGGCCAGACGAAACGCCTGGTACAAGAAGCAGGCGGCTCTATACGCCACGTGTTTACCAAAGTCCTCAAAGGGTTTTCCGCCTCTGTTTCCGCCACAGCCGCAGCACAGATTGCAGCCAGTCCTCATGTTGCCTATTACGAGCAAAATAAGATCTACTGGGCCACAGACAAAAATCGTCGTTACGAAGACGATGATCGCAATCATGCCGCCTCTCCAGGTAAGGGGCCGGGGCGTGATGACGATCCTGATGATCCCGAACCCGATCAGGTCACTCCCTGGGGTATAGAAAGAATCGGCGGTCCGATCGACGGCACAGGCCTGGAAGCCTGGATTATCGATTCAGGCATCGATCTGGAACACCCGGATCTGAATGTCGGCTCTGGCGCCAATTTTGTTACTATTGGATCCGAAAATGAACCAGATGACTATGAAGACGCAGCGGGTCACGGCACCCATGTTGCCGGCACCATTGCGGCTATCGACAATTTAATTGATGTAGTTGGTGTCGCCCCAAACGCGACAGTCCATCCTGTCCGGGTGCTTTCAAAGAGTGGCTTCGGTATGACCGATTGGATCGTTGCCGGTATCGACTATGTCGCAGCCAACGCAGCTCCCGGTGACTGCGCAAACATGAGCCTGGGCGGCCCTGGACACCAGGAAGCCATACATGACGCCATCATAGATGCCGCTGATTTAGGCATCCTATTTTCATTAGCTGCGGGCAACGAAAGTGATGATGCGGAAGATTATGAGCCAGCGCATATCGAGCATGCCAATGTCTATACCATCTCAGCTATCGACAGCAACGATGTGTTTGCCAGTTTCTCCAATTGGGGTGACCCGGTTGACTACGCCGCACCAGGCGTCGCTGTACTTTCGACTCGTATGGGTGGCGGGGTAACCATCATGTCCGGCACCTCAATGGCGGCGCCCCATGTGTGTGGCATTCTGCTGCATCGGGTACCGCCCAACACAGATGGCTATGCGATTAACGATCCGGATGGTGAACCGGACCCGATTGCTCATCAATGACCACATTCTGAAAGGCTGAGCTGAGGTTTAAACCCTTAGACTCGAGGTGCAGGGATGCACCATAAATACATCCAGAGACCCACACTCTCAAACAGTACCCAGCTTCTCCATCCAGTCAGCCACCACCCTCCTCAACTCCCTGTATCTGCTGAAAATCCTGTCTTTCTCATGACTCAAAAGATTTAGATTCTTCATCCATGACGCTTACCGTGCTCCGTGTCCATTTCTTGACGGCGCTTACAAAATACATCTATCTTATTGATTTATAGATATAAATTATTATAGATTAGACCAAATGCAACACTACCAGAGTGTTGATATCACACTTATTCTCTCGAAAATGGCTTGACCACAAAATTAATTGGGACTATTTTCCCATCTTATCCATAAACGTAACTCGAGTCGGGAGCTTCCTTCCCTGCTCACTCTATGCGGATTTGAGGTTCATGCCATGCACAAAATAATCTCACTCTCATCACCTGCCTACCTGAGAACTCTGGCAGCCTGCATCTTGCTGCTTAGCGGGCTGATGGGTTGCGGAGGAGACAGCAGCAGTGACGATGAATCTACAGATGCCAATAAATCCCCCACCGCCAATGCCAATGGCGACTACGACGCCACCGCGGACAGCGCTCTTCAATTCAGCAGTGCGGGCTCAACTGACCCGGATGGTTCTATTGATGCCTATGCCTGGTCTTTCGGTGACGGAAGCAGCAGCAGTGAGGCCAACCCGAGTCATACCTATACAGCCGCAGCCAGCTATAACGTGACCCTCACCGTGACGGATAATGATGGCGCCACGGGTACAGATACGACAACCGCGGATATCACCGATCTGCCCCCTGCGCCAAACAGCTCCATCAATTCCACCAGCAGGGATTCAGTTGGGCAGAACAGCAACCTGGTCGCGGAACAACCAAAAGTGGCAAATACCGATTACACCATCGTCGCAATCAATGACCTGGGGATGCATTGCGGTGACTACGATACCCGGGTCGCCAGCATTCTGCCCCCATTCCAGGTGCTGCTCGCCCAGGTGATTGAGAAAGGTAGTTCGCCGAACCTGAATCCGGCAGGCGTGTCGCTGAGCTATTCGGCTGCCTCAAACCCGAACGACCCGATCCTCAACCAGGCCAATGTATTCACCGGCGTGAAGGACGACGGCAGCACCTACAAGACCAACTTCTGGGACAGCATCCTGAAGGAGGCCTATGACCCCTTCTATCCACCCGTAGTCACCCCGCTCTCCGGCACCACCACCACGGATATTGGCCTGCCGGTGCCCAATGTCGAGCACCTGTACATCGGGGCTGACGGGCTGGTCAACAGCGGTGACGAGGCCCTGAGCGCCGTGCAACTGGCGATGCCGGGCCTGACCAATCCCTATATCATCAATGCCCCGCAACATATCGAAGAACACTATGACAGCAAGCCGTTCTTTGTCGACTTCCCATTCGGTTATGTGGCGGAGGATGTGAATTGGTATGAAGGCGCGGGCATTCCGTTTTCTGCATTCGACGATTTCGGCCGTGAAAACCCCTATCCCCTGGTGCGTGTCGAGGCAACCCTGAACAACAATGTGGTCTCAACGGTCGATACCGTACTACCGATCTCCGGCGAGGCGAGCTGCGTCAACTGCCATGCTGATCCCGCCGACGTACAGAGCAGCCGCACCAGCCAGCCCACCGACACGCTCAGCAATGCCGGGCTGCCGGTGGCCACCAGTCTGGACGATCCGGATGACAATCTGCCGCAAGTTGTCAGCGTCGAGTACGCCTCGGATATCAATGTGCTGCGCCTGCACGATCTCAAACACGGCGCAAATTATGTGGATACCGCCAATCAGCCCACACCCTGTGATATTACCGCCAACAGCGGTAGCGGCGACAGTAACTGCCTGACCAACAAATCATTGGTGCAGTTCAAGCCGGTGGTCTGCCAGGTCTGTCACTACACCCCAGCCCTGGACCTTGCACAAGTTGGACCGGTGGCGGGCGATCCGGGCAGCGAAGCCAACGGCCGCAACCAGCTTGCGCACCAGAGCAACTCCCGGGTGATGCACAACCATCATGGCCAGTTCACCAGCCTGTTCCCGACAATGCCCGCGCCGCAGCAGGACGCCAGCGGCGCCATCACCAATCAGGCCGAACGCCTCACGGTGCTCGATGAAACCTGTTACCAGTGTCACCCAGGCTCTACTACGGAGTGTCTGCGCGGCGCCATGTTCAACGGCGGCATGCTGTGTAATGACTGTCACGGCGATATGCTGCAGGTGGGCGCAGACTTCTCCACAGGTGTTTCACCCAGTAATCCCGGCGCATTCATCCTGGGAGGCGACTTCTATGATCCAAATGACCCACAACCCCGCGTGCCCTGGGCCAACGAGCCCGGCTGCGGCTCCTGCCATACCGGCGATGTGGAGATCAATCTGGTGGGTACCGCGAATACCATCGTCAACACAGCGGACAGCTACGGCAACACCGATGGCATCCGCCTGCGTCAGGCCTATCTCACGGGTGACGGCAAGGCCACCCCCATCGTCCCCAGCAACAAACGTTTTGCCGAACCGGCGGTGCCCGCCTCATTTAACAGCTTTGCCAACCCTGGCGCGGGCAACCCTAAACTCTATCGGGTCAGCACCGGACATGGCGGGGTATTTTGCGAAGGCTGTCATGGGGCGACCCACGCGGAGTGGCCGAATGCGAACCCCAACGCCAACGACAATGTCACCGCCAATCAGCTACAGGGACATACCGGAACCCTTATCGAATGCAGCGCCTGCCACGACTCCACCATGGACAACCAGAACACCCTGAACGGTCCGCATGGTTTGCACCCGGTAGGTGGTCACACCAGCTTTGCCAGGGGAGGGCATGAAGATCTGGCTGACGCCAACAACGGCGCTAACTGTTCGGTCTGTCACGGACCCGGTTCCCGGGAAGACAACCAGGGCACAGTGCTCTCTCTGGCCAAGGCTGACCGCACCCTGGAGACCGAGGATAACGGCACAGTAGTGGTGAGCAAGGGTACGCCGATAGGTTGTGCAACCTGCCACTGATCGGCAGTGGTAACAAAATGGGGGAAGGATACCCCATTCTCGTCATGATACCCCGTGGCCGTCCTGCAGCGAGAGCCGTTCGCAGTACTGTGATTTTACTCGGCAACGCCCTGTAACCCTCAACAGACAGGTACGCCAAACCACTAATTATGCTTAAATATTGAGTCTTCCAGCACCCTGATTTTTTTGTAACATGAAACAGCTTTATCAATTTTTTGAACATCTCGGCGCCAATTACCGCATCTATACCTCGGAACAATTCTCTGATCTGTTTTCCACACAGCGGCATCCCACCTTCGTCAATGAACATCGCGCTACCCTGAGCATTGAGCGGGTGCGTTTCTTCGCAGCCCTGTTTGCGGTGTTGATGCCACTCTGGCTGGTTATCGATTACCTGGTATTTCCGCTTGAGCTCTTCATTCAGATCGCCGCCATCAGGGCGGTTTCAACACTGGTATTCATCTATCAGGCCTGGCCAGGAAAAACCGATAAATCACTTGCCGCATGTAGAATCACGCTGGGGATCTTTCTCTTCAATCTTCCGATTACCTTTCTCACTTCGATCTATTTCCTTTCCGGTGCTCAGCTGGATGGCGCCAGCCTCCTGCTGGCAAAACTCTACGCTTTGCTACCTTACATGTCGGTCGCGGGACTCGGTGTCTTCCCACTGACGGTCTATGAAACCCTGACCTATGCCATCCCATTATCCATGATCGCCATTGGGGGTTGGAGCTTTTTCGACACCGCTACCCTGAACCAGCTGATACCTTCTATCTGGTTGTTACTCGTGCTGGTGGGACTGGTGCTCTTTTCCGCCACCATTCAGCTCCAATACATGATCTCACTGGTCAGCAGGCCTTCCTTCGATCCGGTAACCGGCGCTCTGTCCCGCAGATCCGGCCTGGATACGCTGGTGCGGGAGTATCAAATGGCCCTGATGCATAATGACAACTTCGCCATCGCCCTGCTCGATCTGGATAATGTGGAGACGATCATCGCCGAATACGACTATTCCACCTACGACCATGCCATTCTGGAGGCGGCTGAAGTGTTGCAGGAGGAATTGCGGCATAACGACATGCTGGTCCGCTGGGGAGAAAAGGTCTTTCTGCTGATCCTGCCGAACACGGATAGTAAAGGGGTGCGGATTACTGTCGAACGGATTCGCAAAAAAGGCATAGGCTCATTACCTGATGGCAAACCAGTAACCGTCAGCATTGGCATTGCCGAGCGAATGATAGACAAAGCTGAGGACTGGCATGACCTGATCGACCTGGTGGATCAACGCAGGGACCAGGCCAAATTGACCGGCAAGGACCGTAGCGTGTTCTTTGATGGCGATGGTGTTCCTGCCTGACAAGTCCTCTGCTCACTAATGCTGAAAAATGGGGATTAATCCCAATCACACTCGACTGCGCCTGTTGGTATGATGTACTGCTTTACCATCAAGTATGAATAGAACCCTTATGTTTGGTCTGTTTGAAAATAAAGCTCTGCTGGAAGAATCTTCGTCACAATGGCTGTTCGAGGCCTTTGCCTGGTCATTGGACAATTTCGATGCCAACCTTTTCTATTCCGACACCCAGTTGGTATTACCGACCAATCAGTTTTTTCCTGGGCGGGTCGATAGTGTGGACGGCATGGCCAATCTGATTTTCGATCAAGTCAAACGTTACGCCGGCATAAGTCACTGGCCTACCCGGCTTGCCGACCAAAGCAGTTGCGTCATACTGAATGCCCCGCAGGTCGAGATCAGGGGCGCATTACGCGGGCCGGATGGAATCGCCGATGAATCGATCAAAGGCGAGCGCCGCCTGCAGATTCCTTACAATCCGCAGCAGATCAATAATCCCGAAGGGATGATCGCCGCCTTTGCCCACACCCTGTCCCACTACATGGGACAGATGGCCAAGACACCGCCACCCGGGGGCGTGGAATACTGGCCTCATGTGACAGAGCTACTGGCAGTCTACCTGGGGTTTGGCCTGATGTTCGCCAACAGCGCTTTTACTTTCCGCGGCGGCTGCGGCAGCTGTTATAACCCCAATGCGAATCGCGACGCCTATCTCTCCGAGCGGGAGGCTACCTATGCCATCGCGATCTTCGCGGTGCTGAAGAAACTCCCAAACTCAGCTGTGAGCGGACATCTGAAAAGCCATCTGCGTGGTTTCTACAAAAAGGCGGTAAAGGAGATAAAACAGCGGTCAGAAGACCTCGAGCAGTTACGCAAGGCCGGTGGGGCTCCGCTGTCACCCGCAAAGCAATTGGCTTGAGCGGATCTCCAGCAATTCAGCCTCTAATCGCTGTCTAATTCGGGGTGTGCCGCCGACTTTCGGGTTCTGCGTTCTTATCATCCCACAGGACATTTTCACCCATCTGCCTGGTTCGTTCGATTATTCTCTCGAACAGATCCTCATAGCTGCCTTTGACAATACGGGTGTACAACCAGGTGGGTATCGCCAGCGGAGGTCGCACAATACTGAAATAGTGAATCTTGACGCTGGACTCTGAAAGCCTGACGAACCACCAGTATCCCATATTGATATTGGGTGCATTTTTATGTGGCTCAAGCACACGACTGTCGTCTGCCTCAAGTTGTTCCCAACACTGCTTGTACCGATCTTGCTCATCGTTGATTTCCACCTGATTGGTCAGGCGGGAGGAAAAAGGCGAGAAGGGCGCACGAAAACGGAGTCCGGTCAAAATCTCATTGTCAGGGCCGGTGATTACCTGGATCGATTGATAACCGGGAATGAAATTTGGGTGTGACTCGAGGTCACTCATCACCTTTCTTGCTAGGGCCAGATCCAGTAGAACCTGTTTGCTGGCATAGACAAAATAGACATCATGGCGTTCGCGGACCAAATATTCATCAAAATAGGAGCTTGATGCCCGGTCGTTATTCGTCAGGGAGTTTTTTGCTTCAATCCCGGTACAGACACCTGCAATGCATCCAGGTGAAACCAACAACATGAAAAACAAACCAAGATAATAGTACCGACTTCTGCTGCTGAATTGGTTTAAATTGAACTCCAATCCAGTTAGCGATAGATCACGGCTTGGAAACCTGCTGGTTTTCAAAAGCAAATCCCTTTGCTCCAGGAATGATCAAGCCGATCAGCTATTCGGTTTCACAGGTCTGCGAGAGGTCCCAGACCGCAGGTGAGTGATAGAGCCGGGCGAGCTGCAGTTCGCGTTCGATCTCCATCTCCCTTGGCAGATGGTCGCCAAATCGGGTAAACATCTCTTCCTGATCGTTGGTCTCATGCCGAGCGGTTTCCCGGTCGATGTTCATGATCTCATAGAATTCCTCCTTGCCGAAATCGAGACCCTCCCAGGTGATGGCGTTGTAACCGGGAACCCAGCCGAGCGGGCTTTCTATGGCATGGGCACGGCCATTACAGCGATCCACGACCCATTTCAAGACCCGCATATTCTCGCCAAATCCGGGCCAGATAAAGCGGCCGTGCTCATCCTTGCGAAACCAGTTGACGCGGAAAATGGCGGGGGGCGTGGCCACATTCTTACGCCCAATGCGCAGCCAATGCTTGATGTAGTCCGCCATGTTATAGCCGCAGAAGGGCAACATCGCCATTGGATCGCGGCGCATGGCCTCCTGGCCGATAGAGGCCGCAGTCGCTTCGGAACCCATGGTCGCCGCCATGTAGACGCCGTGCTCCCAATTGTAGCTCTGGAATGCCAGCGGGAAGTTGTGGCTCACCCGCCCACCGAACAGAAAGGCGCTGATCGGCACACCGGCTGGATTCTCCCACTCGGGATCTATCGAAGGACATGCGGAGGCAGGGGCGGTAAAACGTGAATTCGGATGAGCCGCCGGGGTACCACTACCGGGGTTCCAATCGTTGCCCTTCCAGTCAATCAAGTGCTGGGGGGGCTCTTCAGTTAGACCTTCCCACCAGACATCTCCGTCATCGGTCAGTGCGCAGTTGGTGAAGATGCAGTTCTCCGTCAGGGCCGCCAGGGCATTGGGATTGGATTGCTCATTGGTGCCAGGAGCGACGCCAAACAGGCCATACTCCGGATTGATGGCATAAAACTTTCCATCTTTAGGATTGGGTTTGATCCAGGCGATATCATCACCAATGGTCGTCACCTTCCAGCCATCGAACTCTTTCGGCGGGATCAACATCGCAAAGTTGGTCTTGCCACAGGCACTGGGAAACGCTGCCCCCACATAGGTTTTTTCATGCGAGGGTGATTCCACACCCAGAATCAACATGTGTTCGGCGAGCCAGCCTTCATCCCTGGCCATCACCGATGCGATGCGCAAGGCAAAACATTTCTTGCCCAACAAGGCATTGCCACCATAGCCACTACCGAAGGACCAGATCTCACGGGTTTCCGGGAAGTGCGTGATGTATTTGTCTTCGATACTTCCCGCACAGGGCCATGGTACATCCTGCTCGCCCGGCGCCAAAGGCGACCCCACGGAGTGGATACAGGGCACGAACTCGCCCTCATTACCCAGTACATCGAGTACCTGTTGGCCCATGCGGGTCATGATCCGCTGATTGACCACCACGTAGGGTGAATCACTGATCTCTACGCCAATATGCGCAATCGGAGAACCGAGGGGGCCCATGCTGAACGGGATCACATACAGGGTGCGTCCCTGCATGCAGTCTTTGAACAGACCCTTGAGGACAGTCTTCATCTGCGCAGGGGCCATCCAGTTATTGGTTGGCCCGGCATCCTCTTCACGCTCAGAACAGATAAAGGTGCGCTCTTCGACCCGGGCTACATCACTGGGGTGGGAGTGGGCAAGATAACTGTTTGGCCGCTTTTCCGGATTGAGGCGGATAAAAGAACCACCCTCGACCATCTCTTCACACAAACGGTTGTACTCTTCCTGCGAACCATCACACCAGTAGATGCGATCCGGATTACACAACTGCGCAATTTGATCCACCCATTCCAACAGTTTTCGATTCCCTGTCCGGGTTGCTCCATCGTGCGTGCTGGTCATAGGTTACCCTCCAAATTTTGAAATTATTGATTAGTGCCTGTGCTGAGGCATCTAGATGCTCAGTTCAGAATATAAACTGTTCTTCTTGGCAGATCCCGTTTGAAATATATTACGGGTTAAAATCTGACACAAAAAGTCTTTACGGCGCAATGGATGTATTTTACAGCAATTTATGCGCCAGTCTCGCTAAGTCATTGTCATACATTTGATTGGAATTGCATATTCTAGTTATTTTCCAATCCATGCACCAGAATTACTCAAATGTGTGGATTTTTAGCCCTAAATAACCGCAGATTCCTTAATCGTCATTCTTGCGTAGAATGAAAAATTCGTACCCGTAGTAATCATGAAAGCGTTCTAACAAGGTTATTTCGTATTCTGTCATGTCGGCTACCGCCTGCGCATCCCCATTTTCTGCGTTTTCGATACGAAAAGTCGGGATTCGCTCTAACAGGGGCGCATAATAGTCCCGCGTCCAGGCCTTGAGCGGTAAATGGAAATTCCCTACCGGCGTCCATCCCAAAGCCTTGGCAGCCACAAGATTCTCTTCTACAGAACGTATGCCGGGATAGTTTTTATCCCAGAAGTCCTTCAACTCTAATGGCGGATCAGGCCTGAACCAGGCTACTTCGGAAACCACCAGATATCCACCCGGTTTTAACAATGGCCGCCACTTAGTCAGCCCATTGTCGAACCCCATGATGTAGATCGCGCCTTCACTCCAGATCAAATCAAAGCTGTGCTCAGGAAAGGGCAGGGCATTCATATCAGCCTGCTCTACTCGGATATGCTCACCCAGGCCCTTGTCATTGATAGCCGCCCGTAACTGGTCGATAAATTCATGAAAAAGGTCAGTCGCAACGATCCTGCCTTGGGTAGCGGATGCCAACACCAGAGTCTGGGCTCCCGAGCCACAACCCACATCCAATACCTCGGGATTATCTGGAAGGAATTCACACAGCGCCAAGGCCTTCAAAGTGGCTTCTCTGCTGCCAGGCCCGAGACGGGATAGACCCTTATGGAGCTTCACCAAGAGTTCGACGAGCCTCTCTTCCTGCATGTTTGGCTTTCCTGCAATTTTCAATGAATATTCGCATAGAATACTCCGCCTCATGCTGGGACACTATTAAACACCTTCAAGTAGAATACTTTAAAACTGCATGTCATATAGCTCTGGGTAGATAGTGACATGAATCACACATAGTAAAATACTTGCCAGTCAAGCCCTGAATTGAAACAGGTTGTAACAGCTTTTACCCCTTTATTAATTTTTTTGAAACACCTCTTGATTATCATTTAACAGGTAGGATTTTTCCCTGTAAGTGCAAGTTGATTATCAAGATAGATAATCATGGCAATTAAAATTTTGTTGTTAAAAAGTGGGTTATAGAAAGTGTCGTTTGAAAGCAAAATCGATAGGATGGTTGGCAGTCACTCTGCTGAATATCAGGATGAACTCCTGCTTGGGCAGAAGCTGCATGTCTGTCTACACCATTCTCATTCCAATATGCCTTACGGCTATCCATCTTCTGTGTATCATCCTCACACTTTATATAAAGCGCCCAAGAAAACACGCTTCACCTTTAAACCAGGCGGGATTCTGAGTAATGGGGTGCCAAAGGTATTGAGTGGTGAATTGATCGAGGGTTACCTACTTGGCGTGTACAACCCTCACGTTCAGTAGTATGGATGTGCAGAACCCGTTGTTTTGATTCTTAGTGTTGGTCGTGCTCATAGATCACTAACCATATTCGTTATGCATCTAGAAATCCTTGAGTAACCAACATCTGTACAAATGAGTCAAATTTTTACGCAGCAAGTTTTGCTTCTGTCACCATCTGATCAATAGCGCGATCTAGCTGTTTCAATGCGGCGGAAATCACTCTCCCCGGTGCTTTTGGGCATCCATCCATCAGCTG
The DNA here is from genome assembly GCA_039714735.1 of Pseudomonadota bacterium. Taxonomy (GTDB): domain Bacteria; phylum Pseudomonadota; class Gammaproteobacteria; order Chromatiales; family Chromatiaceae; genus JASJBU01. Next base: position 2,084 of record JBDLIT010000013.1, on the reverse strand, counting down.
AGAGCAGCCCGGTCGAATAATACGGTGATGCACCTTGGTCATAAACAGGCAGATACGCATCCCTTCGTGAGTAACATGATAACGATGTGTACCCGCTTCTTTATCAATGATCCCGTGAAGACGCAGTCGCCTCAGATCATAGGTCATTCTGCCGGGGGAGTATGCTTCAGCGGGAACCCCCATCAGTTGTGCCACAACATCGCGCAGATTGGCATTGCGAAATCCTTGCGGTAACAACAGGAACAGACACAGCGCCTGAAACAAGGCCATCACGCGCGCATTGCCAAAACTCAGGGCAGAAGCCCGTTGTCCATCGACAACCTGTGGGTGGCTGACTTGCTCAAAAGTCTCATTGCCCAATTGGCAGTCCTGGCTGATCTTTTCGACTTCGAGGAGTCGTCGGTTGGCATTAAAGCCGATCTCCCGTAGGGCGGGTAGATTTTTCAGCAGACGGCCAACACCAAAGTCTCGGGTGTTGTTGATGGTGGTCTCGGTTCTGAGCGCTCGCTCTTCCTTGAAGTGCTGCTTGATCTTGGAGGTCTTGTAGCTGACATGCAGCGTGGGAATCACCCCATGGGTAATGACCCGGGTCGAAAAACGCCCCGGTGTGCGTTTGATAATCCTCCGATCAAAGATCAGACTCACTTTTTCAGGGCGGCCCAGGTCGATATTTTCCCGGATCACCTCTTCAAACAGTTGCCGACCGGAGAGCGGACGGTCGAACACCTGGGTACGTGCAAATTCAGCTTGGAGAATGGAAATCTGGTAACGAAACCCAGCCGCTCGATCCTCCGGTGTAAAGGGATGGGGCAGCCGGGCAAACCATTTGCGCACCCCCCGTTCAATCTTGATTTCATCCAGATCATCAAGGATCTGTTGTAGACGAGCAGGGTCTTCACAGGTCAGTACGCCATTGTCGAGCGCCTCATAGGTGATCCCCTCCTTCTCCAGTTGCCGTTTGGCGTATTCGTGTCCATTCAGATTGATACGTGCCGTGTAAGGGAAGTAGGAGGAGAACTTGATGAACAATGGCCCAAAGTCCTCATCCACCAGATAGAAGTAATACTGATTGCACATCACCGTCGAACGATGAAGCCATGGAAAAGCGGCGCCGGTTTCCGGATTGTGCTTCTTGGTCACCCGGAAGGCGCTGAATTTCTCTTGTGCAACGCCGATATAGAGTAGCCCTTCCGCTTGATGGAAATCCTTCAGCCGCTTCCGGGTCTCATCGTCTTTACGTTGCCCCTTGTGGAAACGCACCATCTCAAGCGCATTGTGTTTGGCGAATCGATGGATGTCGGCCACAAAAGCTTTGCTCATTGGCGCCATCAAGGTGGTAGATGCCACAACGGCACCCCAATGATTCCTGAAGAAGGCCGACACACCGCCACCGGTCTGCAACATGGGCTGGTAGGCATTGAGATAGAGGCGATCGATACCCTCGACATCCAAGGTGACTTTTTCTTCCAACAACTCATTCAGATTCTGTTCTATCATTGGAGTGGCTCCGGTTGACACTTGGGTGTTTCACCCTCCCGCCGCCTGTGCGGCTATGACAGAAGTTTAGTGCTTCTGATGATCAACCGGGGCCACCTCAGGACTCGTTGGTCTGAGGCGAAGCCTCGCTAGAGTTGAGTGATGGAAAGGCACAAAGAAAGACCAGATCCATCGTCTTTTTCAATTCAATGTTCAACATTTACTTTATATCTTCCATGACAGATGTATGCCCATCAGAACTATTCGACAGTCACCGACTTGGCCAAATTACGGGGCTGATCGATATCAGTGCCTTTAAGCACCGCAACATGATAGGCGAGCAGTTGTAGTGGTACTGTGAAAACGATGGGTTCTATGAATCCATCAACATTCGGCACTTTGATGACGGTCATTCCTTTATCCTCCACGATCTCAAGCCGATCATCGGCAAAGACATAGAGTTCACCGCCTCTAGCGCGTACCTCTTCCAGGTTTGATTTGAGTTTTTCGAGCAGCTCGTTATTCGGCGCTACCGTGATGACAGGCATCTCATCATCGATCAGCGCCAGGGGACCATGTTTCAATTCGCCTGCAGGATAGGCCTCTGC
>JBDLIT010000012.1:0-50649 GCA_039714735.1 Pseudomonadota bacterium | reverse complement strand
ATCTCAATGAATATCAATACCTTAGCGGCTGACTGGTAGCGGTATTGGGGTCTGTCCCCATCGATATTTGCTCCCATCGATATTCGCTTCGATATTGCCCCAATCCGTCCAGCTGAGCTTTGTAACTAACACTAAAATATTGACAAGTCGCACAAGAGTGTATATACACTCACTATGACCAAACGAAAAACAAGCTGTGACCTTAAACAATGCCGGGAAATCGGGCAGACCTGTACGGTTTTCAATCTACGCAAGGCTGCTAGAGTGGTTACACAACTGTACGAGGAGATCATGAAATCCAGTGGGATACTGCCAACGCAGTTTACCTTGCTCGTGGCAGCCCGAGCCGGTGGACCTATTGTGATATCCAAAATGGCAGAAATGCTGGTAATGGACCGTACTACCCTGACGCGCAATCTGAAGCCGCTGGAGAGAGAGGGCTTGATATCGGTAGCGCCTGGCAAGATCGACCAGCGTTCGCGCGAGGTCAGCCTGACGGATAAAGGACTGAAGCAACTGGAACAGGCGCTTCCTCTGTGGCAAGAGGCGCAGCGCCGGATCAAAAGGGAGCTGGGTGTCAGTCGTCTCGATCGGTTGCTGAGTGATCTGACGGCGGTGGTGAGTGCTGCAGGTAATAGTTAGATGATAAGTGCCGACGTAGGAGCTGCCCATGGCTGCGATTAGCGACGACAGTTGCTTTGTGAAAGATGCCGAAAAGGCTTGTCGCCTTTGGTCGACCCCATGGGCAGCTCCTACGGAGGCAGAATAGGTACGGTTTTTTTTGTTTTATTTTATGTGTATATACACCTTTATGGAGGGTGACATGAACAGCAGTGAGTTGAACCACACGCAGGCCTGGCATTTTTTTCGCGGTGTGACAGCCTGGCCAAAGACCATCATTGCCATCGGCTTGATGCTGATCATCGGATTCGCCGGTTTTATTCCGATGCTGGAAAAGGACACACGGGCCGATGCCTTTATCCCACCTGACCATCCGGCACTGCTATTCCGCGACAAGGTGGAAGACATCTTCGGCCTGCAGGATCCGATGGTGATTGCCCTGGTCAATCAAGGGAAGAGCGGTGTCTTCAATCCGCACTCCCTGGAGCTGGTGGAATGGCTGACCCGTCGCCTTGAGATGGTGGATAACATCGATCCCGAGCGCATTACCAGCCTGGCCACGGAAAACGACATCATCGGTACCGAAGACGGCATGTTGGTCGAGCCGTTTTTCGAGACACTGCCTCAGACCCAGGAGGCTGCCAATGCAGTGCGCACGGCAGTCATGGATTTTCCTTTGTACCTCGGAAGTCTGGTGTCGAGAGACGGTAAAGGCACCCTAATTGTGGCCGAGTTGATCGACCAGAGACATGCGCAACAGGTATACGAGGAACTGCTGGAGATAGTCGAGCAGGCGCCTGTACAGCAAGGCGAAAAACTCTATGTTGCAGGTGAGGGCGCGGTTGCCGGTTATATGGGTAGCTATATCGATGCCGATGCCTTTCGTCTCAATCCGATTGCCGGGTTGGTCATCACCCTGGTCTGTTTTGTCGCCTTTCGCACCCTGCGTGGCACTTTGCTACCCAACCTGGTGGTTGCCGCAACGGCGGCCAGCGCACTGGGTCTGATGGCGGCGGCTGGGGTCAGTTTCTTTGTGATTACCAATGCCTTGCCCGTGGTATTGATTGGCATCGCGGTGGCCGACTCGATTCACATTCTCAGTCAATACTATGAAGAGGTTGCCTTGCATCCCGACGATTCGCCACGGGATGTTACGGTGCGAACCATGCTGCACATGTGGCGTCCGGTGACGCTGACCTCGTTGACCACCATGGCCGGCTTCCTGGGCCTCTACTTCGCTTCTATGATGCCGCCGATGCAGTACTTTGGCCTGTTCGCTCTGATCGGTGTGGGCGTGGCCTGGGTCTACTCACTGACGGTGGCGCCTGCGGTACTCAGTCTGTTGCAGCCCAAGCCGAGTCGCGCCTATCAGCGCCAGGCAGGCCAAGATGCATCAAGCCATTCATCACGTGTCGATGGGTTCGGACGCGTGCTGGATCTGCTTGGCCGCGCCGTAGTGCATGCGCCCCGGCGGATACTGCTGGCGGCGTCTATGGTCATAGTGATTGGCGGCATTGGCGCCTCGAAAATCCAGCTGAATGAAACCCTGATCCGGGTATTCCACCCTGACGAACTGCTGCATATCGCGGATACGACGCTGAACCAGGTATTCGATGGCACCCATTACCTGGACATCATGATTGAGACCCCGCAACCCGAGGATCTGTTCAAGCCTGAGAACCTGCAGCGTATTGCAGCGTTACAGGACTGGCTGGAAACACAACCGCACGTGAATGGGACGACCTCGATTGTGGACTATCTGAAGCAGATGAATAAGGCCCTGAACGAGGATCAATCGGTGGCGTATCGGCTGCCGGATGATCCCGATCTGATTGCACAGTATTTTCTGCTCTACTCCGCCAGTGGCGATCCGACGGACTTCCAGGAGGAGGTGGATTATGACTACCAGTTGGCCAACGTGCGCGCCCGTCTGGATGACGGCCGGTATTCGGTGGAGAAGGTGGTCATAGAGGCCGCACAACAGTATATCGACACACAATTCAATGCACCTGGGATCAAGGCGCACCTCAGTGGGCGTGTCAACGTGGATTACCACTGGATCAAGCGCCTCGGCGAAAGCCATGCCGGCAGCATCGCCATCTCTCTGTTGCTGGTCTGGCTGATGGCGACGCTCAGTTTTCGTTCAGCCGTGGCCGGCACGATTGCGTTGTTACCTGTGGTGCTGACGATTCTGATGATCTATGCGGTGATGGGCTTCAGTGGTATCTGGTTGTCCATCGGCACCTCCATGTTCGCGGCCATCTCGATCGGTCTGGGGGTGGATTTCTCCATCCATACCATCGAACGCCTGCAAACCCTGTTGCGCGATATGCGGCTTTCAATGGATGAGGCGATTCTCAAGCTCTATCCGTCCACTGGCCGCGCCCTGTTGTTCAACTTTGCTGCGTTGGCGCTGGGCTTTGGTGTGCTGACAACCAGCAAGGTGGTGGTGCTGCACGAGTTCGGCATGCTGGTAGCCGTCGCAATTGCGACCAGTTTTATTTCCAGCATGACGGTATTACCGGCCCTGGTAAAGGTGCTCAAACCCAGATTCCTGCAGCAGGAAAATTTGGTTGCGGGTAGAGCCATTCCACAAACACAGACTGCGAACTGACAGTCAAGGAGATCGAAATGACACACCATGATAGACCCACAGCGTTAATCACCGGCGGCTCCAAAGGCATTGGCCTGGAGCTGGCACGGGAGTTTGCCCGCCATGGCCATGACCTGGTGCTGGTGGCGCGTGATGAGCATGGCCTGAAGCAGGCCGCTGCCGGCATCGAGGACGAGACCGGCGTCAGGGTCACCACCCATGCCCTGGATCTGACCCGGGACGCTGCGATGGAGGAACTATTCAAAAGCATGGCAGCCACCCAGGTGGATGTGCTGGTGAATAATGCAGGCATCGGCGATTCCGGGCCATTTGCAGAGAGTGACCCGGATCGGCAGATGGCGATGTTGAGGCTCAACGTGTTGAGCTTGACCCGATTGACGCATCATTTCCTGCAACCGATGCTGGCGCGGGGATACGGGCGCATTCTCAATGTGGCTTCGCTGGTGGGTTATTTTGCCGGTGGACCGAATTGGATCAGCTATGTTGCTTCAAAGTCCTATGTGCTTTCGTTTACCCGGGGCCTTGCAGGAGAGTTGCGTGGGACCGGTGTAACGATCACGGCGCTTTGTCCGGGTGCGTCGGCCACCAACTTCGTCGTTGATGCCCATGTTGCGGAAACGCGCACCTATCGCTGGCTGCCCAAGGTCTCCATCCCGCGTGTCGCCAGAGCCGGTTACCGTGCCACCATGGCAGGGCGTACCACGGTGATACCGGGCAGCATCAATATGGTGCTTGCCTTTCTGGGCGAACTGCATCCGCGCAGTATTGCCATGGCCGTTTTCGCCTTCCTGTCTCGCCGGGTGAGCAATCCCGGCTTGCCCCGGATCAAGGTTGGGACCTCCGAATGAAGCTCTTCAAGACCACTAACGTTCTTTCACCAATTATAAGACCGCTCACTGGCGGTCAAGGAGGATATGATGAAAATCTTAACCAGACATATACAGAATAGGATCATAACAGCTCTGATTTTCACACTTGCTCCGGTTGCCACGACGCTGCACGCAGCGGATTGGCCAACAGGTGACGAGATTGCACAGCGTATCAATGCCCGTGACGAAGGCGTGGCGGTCTCACGTAACCTCAGCATGGAGATGATCGACCGCCGAGGTAAGCAACGCGTCCGAGAGACACGCGGCTTCCGCAAATATTATGGGGATGAAAAGCGCAGCGTGATCTTTTATCTGCAGCCCAAGAACGTGAAGGACACCGCGTTTCTGACTTACGATTACCCACAGGCAGCGGTGGATGATGATCAGTGGCTGTATCTGCCGGCGATGCGTAAAGTCAGGCGCATCTCCGCTTCGGACCGCGGAGACTACTTTCTCGGTACCGACTTCACCTACGAGGATATCAAGCTTGAGTCTAAGGTCTCCATCAATGACTACACGCGCAAGACCATCGGTGAGGACGAGGTGGACGGTCATCACTGCTATGTAGTCGAAGCACTTCCTGTTGATGAAGCAACAGCAAAGGAGCTTGGCTACGGACGGGTCGAGCAGTGTGTGGACGATGAGATCTGGATGGTGCGTCGCAGCCGTTTTTGGGATACCCGCGGGAAGCTGCTAAAAACGATCAACACCACGGACGTTCGCCAGGTGCAGGGTATCTGGACCCAGCATCGCATTGAGGTGGAGAATCACAAGACCGGGCACCGAACCGTCTTTACCTTCAGTGAGGTCGATTATGCCGCAGGGGTGAGAGATCGCGTATTCACCCAAAAGGCGATTCAGCGTGGGTTATAGCGAGGTGTCTGAACCAATGAGAACCAGGAAGAAGGCTGCGATGCTGCTGTTGGGTGGGGTGTTGTATGGCCCCGCTCAAGCGGCTGAGTTTGACTTTTCGGGCATTGCCCGAGGCCAATGGGCCATAGGTACAGAGGATCGCGGCAGCCAGGCGCTGGACTTGGTGCTGGAGCCAGAGCTGGTTAGTCGATTCGATAACGGCTGGAAACTGACTGCCATCGGCCGGCTACGGGCTGAAACGATCGATGGACTCAGGCCCGGGGACGTGGATCGGGAAAGCTATAGTCAGGCGAGCCGACCTGGCCTTTCCGGGCAGGAACTGGGAGCCGAGTTGCGGGAGTTCTATCTGGAAGCGGATTGGGGTGAGAGTTATCTCACGCTTGGAAAACAGCAGGTGGTCTGGGGCAAGGCCGATGGCCTCAAGGTGCTGGATGTGGTCAATCCCCAGTCCTTCCGGGAATTTATCCTGGAAGATTTTGATGATTCGCGGATTCCTTTGTGGATGGTCAATCTGGAACGCCCGTTCGGTGACTGGGATGCGCAGTTTATCTGGATACCGGATCAGACCTACCATGCGCTTCCGGAGCGCGATGCGACCTATGCCTTCAGCTCACCGCGGCTGGTACCGTCGGCGCCCCCCGGCGTCACGGTTGATGTTCGTGATGTTGAACGTCCGAATCGTTTCATTGCCGATTCCGATGCCGGCATTCGGTTATCCACATTTTGGAATGGCTGGGACATCACACTGAACTATCTGTATCAATACAACAATTTTCCGGTGCTATTTCAACGCCTGGAGCTGAGCGAAACTGGACCGGTCGCGGTCATTGAGCCGCGCTATGAGCGCACACATATGCTTGGCGGCACCTTCAGCAATGCCTTTGGCGATTGGGTAGTGCGTGGTGAACTGGGTTATTTCACGGACCGCTTCTTTCTCACTGATGATGCAGCGGATTCCGATGGCATAGTTACGAGCCCCGAATTGTCTTATGTGCTTGGGCTGGATTGGACCGGTATCGCAGATACATTCGTGAGTGCGCAGCTATTCCAAAGCTGGGTCACTGATGCACCGGACGGGCTGGTGCGCGACGCATTGGATACCAACCTGACCTTTCTCACCCGGCGTGACTATCTCAACGATACCCTGCAGGCCGAGATGCTGTGGCTCATCAATACCAACGATGGCGACGGATTGATTCGTCCCAAGCTTACCTATGAATGGCAGGACAATTTGAAGACCTGGGTTGGTGCGGATATATTCTACGGCGAGCGTGACGGCCTGTTCGGCCAGTTCAGAGATAATGATCGGATCGTAATCGGAGTGGAGCTGGGGTTTTAACGTTCCTGAGGGGCTGGATCAATTGAACAGGGTTCCGTGGGTTCTGGGAACGGGTTCTGGCGACACATTATCTAATTATCCTCACCACCAGTCTTCGGACCCGGCCTTTTCTTTTTCAATTCCCTGCCTAATAACCGCTCCGCTTTTTCGATAAATCGTTCTTCACCTAAGGGTCTGCCGGTTCTTTCATGTAGCTCAAACTCAGTATTGTTGTGTATCTGAGCTTCTTTCAAATACGCTCTCCAATTATCGGTGAGGGAAAGTAGTTTGTCTGGTTGAATAATACCTTGTTTGTCGATACCGGATAAATGGGCGTGGATACTACTCCAGCGGTAATCTGTGACTTTTTTTACTAGCCCGACTTTGACCGGATTGAGTTCAACATAGGCCGCCGCCTTGAGTAACCAATTTTTGTCCATCGGATACGAAGCAAACCGTCCCTGCCAGAGGTGTCCCTTCCACCCTTCCCTCAAATTGATCATGCGCGTGTAGCGTCGATGGGTCTCACCGATGGCTTTGCCAAGATTGGATCTCTTTTTGGGTATCACGATCAGGTGTACATGATTGGCCATTAGGCAATACGCCAAGATAACGATACCTTCAGAGTCACACCATTCCTTGAGCAACTCAAGGTAGTGCTCATAATCGCTGTCCTGAAAAAAAACATCCTGACAACGATTGCCACGCTGGGTAATATGATGTGGGTATCCTGGTAGGACAACTCTTGCTAGTCTGGCCATAGATAGATAATAGCATAATTAAATATTGTGTCCCCTTATTTTTCCGTGCCCCCTCAATTTTGCCCCGTGATGCAAGGAAAAAGTTCGATTGAAACTTCATCAGCAGGCGTTAATGATGACATTCAATTTTAACCAATGGAGTTTGCAATTAAGCGCTAAAATGTAACTATGGTGTCAGGCATCAGTTTATGGCCGTTTCAGGGTTCAACAGAACCCCTTCGATCCTCCCAAACCTGGCCCTTAACATGCTATCTTATTGATATCTTCCATAATGATGGTTTGGTTCTGCAAAATATAGCGATCACGTCGTTCGACTAATTCTTTAACTATATTTTTTGCTTCTTTATTTAGATCTTCAGTTGAATATGGGAAGGTATTGTTATACTTAAAAGCATTTGATGACATTTCTATCAAATGAAAAACAATTTCATTTGTATCTCTTGTCATCTTTCTAAGATATCCCTCATATTCTGGCGTGCTGACTAATATCGGCAGTTGATTCTTGATAACAGATAATTCGTGTAGCAATAGGTTCAAGGTAGGAGAAATGGCATCAGTACCATGCGTCCATCCCTCAAGGGCGGCACTCAACTTTTTGTAATATTCATCTAGATTCGAATTAACATAATTGTAATCTGGTTGGGCAATACTTCCAGTCAATCTTCCTGAATCAATTAACTCTTTCTCAATAGGGGTGCCTGCATACGGAAGCATTTTACAGAAGACTAACGGAGCTGAACCATCACCAATAATGTCCCTTAAGAATTTTATGTTTGCTGAGAGAGTTTCAAAAGTACTGGATGGATCAAACAGCATGAATCCATAGCCAAACATTAAGTTAAGCTCTTTCAATGTGGCCACAGCCGACCGATTGTCATCAACGGTTACTTGCTTGTTGAGCAACTTCAATCCAGTATCAGTGCCTGATTCAATACCCAAATAAACAAGGTAGAGACCTGCTTCTCTCATATCGGAAAAGAGGTCTTTCTCGACTTCATCAACTCTGCAACTGATCTTCCAGATTAGTTTGTTTATCAAGTCATGCTTTTCCAATTCGCGGATAAAATCATATACCCATCGCCGCCCGGGTTTGCCTAGCAAAGGAAAGTCATCATCCTGAAAAAGAAAAATTGATGCATTTTCTTCTTCATACAGTTCTTTCATTTCCATAACTACATTGTATGGTGATCGCCGCCTGACAAGCTTGCCTGGCGCCTTACCATAAAATTCACGGATAGAACAGAATGAACAGTTACGCGGGCACCCACGCGTAGCTAGTATTGGATATATCTTCCTGCCTAATATCTTGTTGTCGTTAAATGGGCGATAAGGAAAAGGTAACTGATCAAGGTCTGAAACCAATGGACGTAAGGGATTGAGTTTGACTCTTTTATTTTCACGATAGGCGATACTCTGAATATTCTGCCAGTTTTCTTCTTTGCTGAGGCTTTCAGCTAACTCCAGGAGCGTATGTTCCCCTTCAAAAAGCGCTACGCTATCCAGTTCAGGTATTTGCTGCATGATTTCTTCATAGCGAAGACTTGGGTAGTGACCACCGGCAGTAAAATGACTTTTGATACCTCTGGACCTGAGGTATGAAGCGAGACTGGAAAACCTTGGAAGAAAGTACTGAAATATGAGCGAAAAACCAACTATCAGAGGCTTATATAAATTAACTTTATCAAATATAGCGCGCTCACCCTCCTTAAAATCAATAAGATGAACGTGATAGCCATGCTTCATCAGAACAGCGGCTATATAACCAAGACCAAGGTTGCCTTGGTCTTGGTAACCAATCAAAACAATCGTTGCAGAGGCACTTTTCAATATGGATCAACTCAACAAGATCATCTGAAAAATTTTATGCTATTTGATATAGCCTGAGAAGATCTCCATGGCCTCTTCAACAGCCTCTTCATGGGCTTTTAGCATGGCATGCTGTGCCTTTAGCTGGATAACTGCCAGTCTTGCAAGATCACGAAACTCAAATTGTTTGAAAAGCTCTGGAGGTGGATCAAATACCCAGATCTTTTTCAGCATAAGCTCATTGGAAAGTTGCATATCAGACATCTCAAACCTCCTTACCCTGAGGGCTATGATAAATAATTATTTACCCCGCACTTTAAATAGTAGAATAATGTTCCCACAATACAAGCATGGGCAATTGTGCCGCAATAATCGCCCCGAAAGAACTGCATGCCGGACATCTTGACAGGTTGTAAATCTATCCCTAATACATTCGACGGCGGGGTCTGCCGTACCGGGACGTACAAATACCGTGATTGCAGAATGCAAGGCAACGGTCCTCCCACCAACGGTTGCCCTGGTCTGCATGCAATTACTTTTGCAACGATTGATACAGTCCTGGATCAAACCGTAGCTGATATATTAACCGAAACCTTTTTTCAACATTAGGTTGATAGAGTAGTCATGCTAATCGTCATCACTTTCGGGTGACCAGCCCTCCTCTGTCGTCCATGGCAAACAGTCATAGGTATTGTTGCCGTAATAGCAGGCGTCACAGAAACCATCACCATTGGCATCCTCGCAGCCCTCGGCCGGTTCATCGAAATCATTGAAGTAGTTGCCGCCGTCAGGCGCATCCAGATAGAAGACGGTGGTCGTGTAGCCCCAGTCGGCATAGATCTGTGTTTTGAAACTGGTGGTGTAGTCATCGATGAAATTGTCTATGAAGTTGTTCTGATAGACCATGTTGCCATCCTGACAGGATGAGTAGCTTGTATAGATGTAGGAACAATACCAGTCAGGTATGTACACCCCATAATTGAAACCGGAGATGGTGTTGCCCCTGATGGTATTGTCCCGGGCTGCGTTACCTAAATAGATGCCATAACCATCATGATCAGTCGAGTTGTGCGAGAAGGTGTTGTTCGCAAGGGTATTGTTGCTGGCCCCACAGTAAGGGAGGTAGCTCTGCTCTTCGCAGTAATACTGGTTGTAGGTGCCATTAAGATTGGCGCCGGTTCGAACCCCTGAAAAGGTGCTATCGCTGACGATGCTGTTCATGGAGGCATAAAAGGTGATGCCCACTACAGTATTCGTCACCTTAATGTCAGTTACAGTAACGAAGTAGGCGTGAATCTGCTTTGTGAACCAACCGCTGCGGGTTTTCGCCAATCAAGGCCTAACAGCTGGGCATGTCTCACGATACGCCTGACCGGGAAGATGGCGTTGCCACTCATCAGGTGTGAGATTTCGATTGAGTCGCCGGCAGGCTTCCACAACAGGATTAGTGTAAATGACCGGCCATATGCCGATTCGCCCGTCACCCGAGATGGTTGTTAAGGTCGTCGCATCGGTGCTGAATTGAACAGCGAGCACTTTGTCCTGGTGGGAAAATCGCATCAGTTCCCTGGCTGCCGCCAGATCCCAGGCCCGCACCATGCCGTCCTGACCTGCAGTGGCAAGCAGACGGCCGTCCTGACTGAAACGGACATCCTTGATGTTGTCGCCATGCTTGGATTCGAGAATCATCTTGCCCGGAGTATCCCAGCTCGACACCAGCGCTCTACCAGCCGATGTTCGCGCCAGGTGGGTCAACCCCGGTGCGAAACGTGAGAGGCGTGTGGCGCCGGCCAGTGTGTGACCCTTTTCATCACCATATGCCAGGGTGAGGAACCTAGCCTCACCACCTTCCGAAAAGGTTGCGAGCATCTTTCCCGTGGGATCGAACAGCAGACTCGCGACACGATCATCGAAATTGATCGGCTGGAGTTCCTGCATTTGCTCGAGATCCCAGATCCTTACCTGGTCCTTGGGCGCAAATGCGAGATAACGGCCATCCGGGCTCAGATCAAGGCTCTGGTCGACGCTCAAATTCAGATATGAGTCGGTCTCTATGGCGGCGATCTGCCTGCCGCCGCCAAGCTCCCAGACAGTCACCAAGCCGACCTGCCGCACAGCTACCCGTGAGCCACTGGCATCAAGTGCGAAGCCAACTACATTGGCCTCCTTACCCAAAATGGTTGAGAGCTTTCTGCCAGTGGAGAGTTTCCAAATGGACAGGTTTCCCTTGCGCTCAACAGCAAGCAGGTAATCTGGATCCGCCAGGAAAGCCAAACCGGCAACCTGGGCATCTGATTCCAGCTTTGTGACTTCTTCTCCCTCAGTGTGCAGCACATGGATGCTCTTGCGATCAGACCAGGCCAGTCTCGTTCCATCAGAGGAGATCGTTGCCGTGTTGGCGGATCTAGTGATTTTGTAATCCTTTAGTGGACGCTGCAACAGTACGAGCCCCCTCTGCAAAGCCTCGTTCGCTTGCTGTGTGGGGTCTGACCTGACCGCTTCCAGTGCGAGCAGGATGCTTTGTTCGAGGAGGGACTGCCCTCCTTCCTTGTTGAGAAAGTAGCCCCAGTAGAGATGGGATGCCTGTCGCCTATTTTCGAGTTCGTCCAACGCAGCAATGGAAGCGGCTGTCAGATCAACAGAAAGCTGGTGACGCTGGCTCCCTGCATACCAGTACCAAATTGCACCCACCAGCCCAATGGCCAGCAGAATACCTGCTGCCGTTAGTAAATAGCTCCGCTGCTTAATTCCGCCGGGTGTAGAGGCCGCTGTCTGTTTGGTATCTCCGGCCGCAATGGGTGGGGACTCTGGCAAACCCTTGATCTCCTTGACCAGTCGCATGAACTTGGCATGGTCTGTTTCAAACTTCCAATCGGACAGCTCGATCGTCTGGATCGTCCTGAAGCGCAACGGCGGTACCGCATTGTCTCTGAGCACCGGCATCAGGATACCGCGCCGCAAACCTTCGGTAGCCTCGGCCCTGACCCAGTCGGACTCGACTGAGTAGTGCGACCAGACCACCACAACCGCACGTGCGCTGGCGATCGCCTCTTCGATCACGCGTCCAAATGATTTACCACTGGGGATGGATGAGTCTTTCCAGACACTGATCCCCTGAGATTTCAGCAGATCACAAAATCGCTCCACCCAAGCTTCATCCTCCCGCGCATAGCTTAAGAAAATATCGTGCATCGCGTTTCCAAGGGCTCCCGATCCAGTTTAAACATCCTTACCTGTGTAAGACCTAAAGAGGATATATACCTCTATTTGACGATACGGTAACAAGGAATATACTCCTCGCCCTCAAGTTTCATGCGTGTTTGCGCCACGAAAGAGGTCAACAAGGCATCCAGTCTTTGCATGATCTTAGGGTCACCGTGTATTTCAAAGAGACCGTGTTTCTCTATCTCGCGCATGCCTTCGACCTTGACGTTTCCGGCCACGATGCCGGAAAAGGCACGGCGTAGATTGGCTGCAAGCATGTGCCGATCCTGGTTGCTATGTAATTTAAGATTGCGCATGTTTTCATGGGTCGGCTTGAATTCCTGCTGAAACTCATGGTCGATTTTCAACCGCCAATTGAAATAGTAGGCATCGCCATGTTCGGTTCGAAATTCACGAATCATTTTTATTCCCATCAGCATTTCCCTGGCCACACGAACAGGATCATTGAGAATGATCTGATAATAGTCTCTGACTTCTTCACCCAGAGTATCAACGAGAAACGCATCAATCTCTTCGAAATAATCAGCCGATTCCGCAGGCCCCGTCAGAATCAGTGGAAAGGGAATATTCTGATTATCGGGATGCAGCAGGACGCCCAGGATAAACAGGATCTCCTCGGCTGTGCCAACCCCACCTGGAAAGACCACAATGCCATGACCAGCCCGCACAAAGGCCTCCAAACGTTTCTCGATATCCGGCATGATAACCAGGTCATTGACTATCGGGTTGGGTGATTCTGCAGCGATAATACCTGGCTCCGAAACACCCAGGTACTGCCCAGCACTGTTTCTCTGTTTGGCATGGCCAATGGTGGCGCCCTTCATGGGTCCTTTCATTGCACCCGGACCACAGCCTGTGCAGATATCCAACCCGCGCAAGCCCATTTCATAACCGACTTCTTTACTGCAATCGTACTCAAGACGTGAGATGGAGTGGCCACCCCAGCACACGACCAGTTTCGGATCTGTCTGTGGACGTAGAATGCCTGCGTTGCGCAGGATATGAAACACTGCGTTGGTGACGCCTCCCGAGCTTCCCAGATCGATATCCGGATTGTTGGTGATCTTTTCACCGACATAGACCACATCACGCAATACCGCGAAAAGGTGCTCGTTGATGCCCTTGATCATCTGGCCATCCACAAAGGCGCTGGCCGGCGCATCCTTCACCTCCAGCTTGATTCCTCTTTCGACGGGTATCACCCGAATATCGAAGGACGGGTAACGTTCGAGCAGCTCCTTTCCGTCATCAAGGAAATTACCGCAATTGAGAACGGCCAGGGAACAGTTGCGAAATACCGTAAACAGGCCACCCTGACTGGTATCGAGAAGTTTGCTGACCTCGATCTTCGACAACACATCCAGTCGTCCTTCAGGCGAAATTACCGCATCGACAACGTCGTATTTCATTATTTTCCCGTGTAGTTAATATCTCTTAGAATCGATAGCCTGGAATAGTGAACCTAATGCGAGAGAATGTCTCGATCTACTATTATGACTTTCTATGTTCATAGTCACACCTAACTAGCCATGCGCAAACTCAGGGCAACAACCAGGAATAGAGTAATCGTGGGGAATAAAATCAGGCGAGCGAATCCTGTCCATACGGTTTCAGTTCTTTCCCGCCTCGAAAGGCATCTCTAATTTTATATAACCCTCCGCTTCTGATTCATAATCGAATTTCTCCTCGAAACGCATACCGGTGCTGATTTCAAAGAACAGCTTGTCTTGCCAAATTGGGCGGCGATAGCGAACTCGCAAGCGACTTATTTCAAGTTGAGATTCGGGCTTGGTTACAAAGTCATTGAGCCAGTCAAAGGCAAGATATTCATGATTCGACAATCTAATAAAAAACACAAAATCCTGATCGAGTCGATACCCATCTGTATTTTCGTACCACCCAGGAACAGTACGGCTACGAAAATACGTGCTTTCTGATAGCTTGCGTTCTAGATCAAACAGGATAGTCGCCTGCAGCCCATCATCGGTATCCCAAAGCAGTTTAGGATTCAGACGGCTCAACCAAGGGGCAATCTCCCTCTGATATCGATATTCCAATTTAGTGAAAAAGCGAGGACTATTGATTCCACCACGGAACCCTGCATCGAAGTTGATTCGGGATTTATCTGTTTGTTTGATTAAATAGCGCGAGGCTACAGAACCGCTCTCATCTCCATCAGCATACGAATCCCGCTCTTCGTCATCTCCCGAGATGATCAGTTGTATGCGCCGACTAATACGTGGCAACACAACCTTACCATGTAGATGAAAATTCGTTGTGGGTGATTGGGTTTCTCGAAACGAGGTAGTGACAGATAATCGTAATCGTGTATATGCTGCCTCGTCATCGGTACGCTCATCACCAAAAAAACGATCGATTCTATCAGCGGTAGCCTGGATACCTTGAGAAAAACCTTCGTGCAGTGATTCAGCCTTGCTGGTTTCCTGTGCAGGTTGATCTACCTGAGTATTCTCTTCAGGCTGGCTATCGAGTGCGACCTGAGTGAATGTTGTTTGTAGATTTATGGTCTCTGACTTGACGGCCGCACTATAGCCCACAAGGAGTGCCAAGAATAAAAATGTTGGTGAACGGCTCATTTATCGAACATACTGCAGATATAGCCAAATGGATTTCAGATCAATTATATTTCGTTTTTTGAAAGATAAAAATCACTAATTGTTTTGAGTCATTATGAAGCAGTGAACGCCCGCAACAAGACAGAATTGTCCGTTGGCGCTCTCGCATCTTGAAAACACAGCTGGGTATACTGGCATTCAGAGACCGAATTTTTCATTTTTTTCATGCACATCCATGGGACGTTACAGACCGCCTGCACCACCTAAGTCACCCTATATCACGGCCAAGGGTTTTCAGCTTCTGGAGTCGGAAGAGAAGGCCTTGTGGGCAAGGCGACGGGATGTCACCAAGGCGCTATCCGCGGCCGCGGCCGAGGGCGACCGTTCTGAGAATGCTGAATATATCTATCGCAAAAAAGAGTTGCGAGAGATCGACCGGCGCATCCGTTATCTGCAGAAGCGCCTGCCCAACCTGCAGATCGTATCTCAGCCGCCGAGCAACCAAGAGCAGGTCTTCTTTGCCGCCTGGGTTACCCTCGAAACGGAAAGTGGCGCTGAACATCGATACCGGATCGTGGGTCCTGATGAGATCGATCAGAAAACCGGTTATATCAGCATGGACTCTCCCCTGGCCAGGGCCATGATGAAACGCAACATGGATGACCAGATCGAGGTCATAACGCCAAACGGGATCGATGTCTACTGGATCACTGGAATCGAATATATGGCTTGATGCCACCAAGCCTAGCAAGCAGTCATTGGCTCCACTTCTTTGCGGTTGGTGCGTTCGACAAGATCGGAGATGACAATCTTTTCCCCACCACTCTGCCCTTTACCCATTTCAAATAGCGCGTTTTTCTTAATAAGAAACAGTCCAACTCGTGGAGCTTAAAGTCCGACTTTGTCCACTGCACCGAGAAAATAGGCTGCGCGGAAATTGTTGTCCCCAACCATCTTGCGAATGCGCTCTGCGGCCGGGCCGGAAGGTTTATAGCCGATGGTGGCTGCCGGGGGATCGGCGCAAGGAGCCGAACCCAACCCCTGTTCCATGTTGCTCTTGAAGGGGGCATCGCGTTTTGCCTTGGGTACGATATGTTTGTTGTAGAGCTGTACTCCGAGGACTTCGGTAAAACCTTCCCTGATAATCTGCCCCATCCCCACTTTTTGTTTCGAGAACTTCGGATGGGATAGCGCATGCAGAACCTCGTGGCTCAGGGTATCGATAATCCCCCAGCGGGCCTTGCACTCTGTCGGGAAACGCGACTTGCGATAGGTCAACGGCAGCCAGATCTTTGCTTTTTCCACCCGCCCCCTCTGACGCCCCGTAAAGGCCAACAGTGCGTCGACGATCTGTTGGATGGTCGCATCCTTTTCCACATCTTCTGCAATCTTCTCCAACTCTGCCCGGTCACTGGCGACATTGTGATTGTAACTGGCGTCAAAGAAGATATCCTTGTCAATGAACACGGCATTTGGCGCATCACGCCTGTTTCCAACGATCTGCCCACGATTCTCCAGGTAGGAAACACGCAGATCCTTGTCGATGCCAGAGGTCGTCGATTTGATGTTCGCCGAAATCTTGAATGATGAGTGGACCGGCGAGAACACGCTGCTGCGTGCAGTGTGTGAGTAGGGTGAGAAGAATGTCTTGGCCTCACCGAGGACCTTGTCGCCAAGCTTCTTGAGGGTCGGCAGTGAACGGGTACCGACCGACGAACTGCCCCGTGGATCGATTATCTTGATCAGGTGCTTGAGGGCCGGTGTCAGACGTGTCTTCAGCTTCGACTTGTCGAGATGACTCACCGAGGTTTTGGTCGTGCCTGCACTGGTAGGCGGAAAAAACTCTTCCGTTATGTCCGTCAATTTCTTACCGGTCGGCGCCCTCAAGGGAGCCGCCAGCGCAACTTCCAGCCAGCCGCTCACCTGGAGCACCTCTTTCTCCATATCGGGCAGAGGGCTGGCTATCGAGGTGGTGGTATTGGGCGCACGTGCGATCAGGCGCTTGACCGCTTTCTTCCTGTTCAAACCATCATGGGCAGGTTTTTTGGTATTGTCCATTAACAGATCGAACCCCAGCATGACCCAGTGCCGCTGCTTGACTGTCAGGGCGGTGAGCGGGGCATGAATCGCATTGGCATTCGCTGCACCGGTCCAGCTGATATACATCGACTCGATCTTCGAGACATAATCGCCGACGGGGGTGAGAATCACCTCGTCATAATTGACATTGATACGCTGCTTGCCGATCTTGAACCAAGCTCCCTGAATCCAATCTCTGCCTGTTGTCCTGGTGACGACCCGGGCCGGCTTCTCAGACGGCTGCACCATGCTCCGGCGGGAGGCAGCGCCCTGCTGAACCACATGCGTCAACTCATGTGCAAGCAATTTACTGCCAGAGGGCGTACTTGGGGAATACTCTCCAGCGCCGAATACGACATTGTTTCCATGCGTAAACGCACGGGCGTTCACAGCGCTCGCCAAGTCTGCCGCCCGCGAGTCGCTATGTACACGCACCTGAGAAAAATCCGCTCCGATGCGCGGCTCGAAAAAACCCCGTGTTGATCCTGATAACGGTTGCCCCCCTCGCAAAGACTGAATACCAGTCATCATCGATGGTGTTGTCTCTGGCCTTGAGCAGCCGGCATTTTTTGCCTGAAGTAAATCTTCATCTTCTGCACAGGAGGCGCAGATACGTTGAACGGTTCCACCCTGGGCGCTACTTCTATTGACCAATGGTTCATCAGTTGAAGGGGATAGACTCGTATCAGGCATCCTCATCACCTGCTCGGCAACACGATCCGCCTCTTGTTCAAACGCATCCCCCGGCGTACTGATCCGCAGCTTCGCCTGCAGTTCGTCTCTGCCGGCACGCACCAGGGAACTCACCTTCGAAGAATGATGGGGTGCAGTCTGCCTGGCAACTGACCAGCCAGACCGATTCGACCTACCGGACTCCGCTTTTGTTGCTACGCTGCCCATGATTTCGATTCCTAGTCAATTGTTCTCTATCATCTATTTACACAAAGACAACTCCGGCTTTTATCGAAATGTTAGATCAATATTGTCAATGGTTGAAGCTAAAGCTATCCGTAACGCTCTGCACGTCAGGGGCCGAATAGATGAAGAAGTCGCCACCCAGGTTATTGGCGGCCCGCCAAGTGCGAAAATCTGCATTGCCTACACAAGTCGCATTGCCTTGTAAGAGACTCGTACGTCCAACGGTATTGGCGACTGGGTCCCAGCAACCCAGATCCTGAGCGCCGTTGAAATCGTAGGAGTCCTTGATGTAGATACCGACATCCGAAAGATCGACCTGGTAGCTGCGCGTGGTGCCGAAGGCATGCCAGGGAGAGGCGCCCATGTCAGTCACTCTGCCCCGGACGACAACCCGGTAAACAAAATTAGCGAGAGCGCCGGCCATGCCGTCTAGCGCGGTGAAGATGCCCTGGTTGACCGCCCTGTAGTTGATATAGTCGCTGTCGAGTGTAGGGCCTGTTCCCGATACCGAGCCGAAAGTGCTGCTGGCCCCATGAGCGGGCAGACCCGCTCCGACGAGCCTACTCTGGATAAGATTCTGAGCTGCGTTGTTTACCCAGATCCTATCGGCAACCAGCCCGTCATACACAGACCTTGCACGACTGAATCCGTTTGCCCAGGTAATGGTGACGGCGCTGGTATTTGGCGTACCGGAAGCAGGAGCCGCATTGGACGGACGGGAAAACCAGTCGTTCATCAGCGCCGCTGCCGTGTTCCATGACATTGCAGTCATGACGCCGGGGATCTGCGTGATAGAGAAGGCGGGTGGAGTCGGTGCCGCCGGTGGTGTTGCGTTCTGACGCCTGACAGTGGAGTCCTGTTGCTGCAGCACATGCGTCAACTCATGCGCAAGCAACGCTCTGCCCGGGAATGTTCCCGGAGCATACTCTCCGGCGGCAAATACAACATTTCGCCCCAGAGTAAAGGCGCGGGCGTTGACCGACCGGGCCAGATGGCCAGCCTGGGTGTCGCTGTGTATGCGCACACTCGAGAAATCAACCCCGAAGCGCGGCTCGAAGAAGTTGCGTTCCGTTCCTGGCAACGACTGCCCACTGCCTTGAAGGGATCGGATTCTGTGACTTATCGCAGGCGTGGCAGCAAGTGTATCGCCCATACCCGCTGATTTTTTCTGAAGCAGCTCGTCATCTTCAGCACAGGATTTGCAGAGGCGCTGGATTGTCGGCCCCCGATAAATCCTGCTGCTTACCGGTAATGCATCGTTAATCGAAGCAGATGACCGAGGTTCAGACATCCTCATCACCTGCTCGGCGACACGATCCGCCTCCTGTTCAAACCTATCCCCCGGCGCATTGATCCGCAGCTTGGCCTGGATTCCATCTCTGCCGGCACGCAACAAGGAACTCACCGTCGAAGTGTGATGGCTTGCAGTCTGCCTGACAACTGATCCAGCAGGTTGATGCGACCTGCCAGCAGTCTTTTTTATAGCGACGCTGCCCATAATTTCAGTTCCTAATGCCTGAGACCATTACGGGTTGTCAGGCCGTACTTCATCTGGTTGATCCGGTGTTTGTCCAGTCACACAATGAACATAATGCGACCACGAATCCGCCACATCGAATCCACCGCAGCTGGTATCGCAGTCATAGATGGCACAATATGACTCGCCAATAGCTTCACCGATACCTGAGAGATGGGCGGCCTCATGTACCAAAGTACGGATACGTTCCTCATCTGAACTGTTATTGAAAAAGGCCGGACAAAGAAATACCGGAGCCCGGTTACCGATCACATAGGCTGCTCGATTGCCACAGTTTGAATCGGTAGCGGGAGCGCAAGTAAAGGGCAGACTCCCGGAAGCCAAACGGCCGCCCATTTCACTGACAATATTCCCAACTTGCTCCATGTTTAAATCTTCCCCAAAAATTCTGCGGGCGATGCGTCGTGCACGTCTCCGGGCATCTTCAGCTGGATCGCGCCGTCCTGGTGGCCCAGGTGGAACGATTCCCTTGGTCTGAAACGCTGCGCGCTGACAGCGGACAGCCGCAGCCCTGCGTGCTGCTTCAATAGCGTCAATTTGGTCCTGGGTACAACCGGAATATTGTTGCGAATTATCGTCGTCTTCCCTCATCACCGTATTGCTTGCAGGAGCTACCACGGATAGATCAGCAAAAGATCGCTCCCATTCATTCTGTTGCACGACATGGGTCAACTCGTGAGCAAGCAACTTTCTGCCTGACGACGTACCTGAAGAATATTCCCCCGCACCAAACACAACATTATGTCCAATTGTGAAAGCCCGCGCATTGATTGATCGGGCTAGAGTGGCAGCCCGCATATCATCATGTACACGCACATTGGAAAAATCCGCTCCTATGCGCGGTCCAAAAAAATGTTGCTCCGACTTGGATATTGACCGCCCGCCACCCTTTAGCGCTCGAATACCGTTGCTTATTGCGGGTGTTACTTCAGGTGTTGAGACTCCGGTAGTTTTTGTCTGGATTAACGCTTCCTCTTCTGCACAGGTGGCGCAAATGCGCTGAATTGTTCCACCGTGAGGAAGAGCGCTATTCGTCTGTGACGATTTACCAATCGCAGATGATGGTTGAGGCACTTGCATTCTCATCACTTGTTCGGCAACTCGGTCAGCCTCTCGTTCAAAGGCATCTCCCGGGGTACTGATCCGTAGCTTTGCCTGTAATCTCTCGCTTCTCCCTGAGTGCAGAATGGAGCGCACGATTGAAGACTGCTTCGTTGAAGCCTTCCCGGCAGCTGATCGAATAGATATACCCGGCCTGCCCTTATCCGAATTTTTTGCGAGGTTGCCCATTTTTATCGCATCTTGATCACCAGTTTGTCATTCGCCTTCTTGATCAAACTGGTTGCCGTGTTGTGCCGGATACCCAGTTCTTTCAACAGATTGACATCCGCTTCTGCAAGCTGTTTGACCGTTGTGATGTTATTCGCCTGTAGAATTCTGGCATTCTCCGGCGTGACTCCTTCGATGCTCGAGACGGGCTGTGCTGCGTTGACAATCGGCTCGACATTGGTGCGCAATTTATTGAGTGCGACGATATCTTTTTCAAGAGACGCGAAACGCTGATCCGAAGTAGTCTTCTCCTGTTTGAGCAATGCGATCTCCGATTTAAGTGCAGTAACCTCCGCTTCAGCCTGCTGCTTGTCCGCCTCGACTGCATCCACCCGCTTGACCAACACATTGTTATAATCGGTCTCTAGCGCCTGGAAGCGGATCTCCGCCGCCTCCTTTTCCTGCCTCAGGGTAGAGACCTCATTCTGCAGCACCGTCACTTCATCCTTGGTCTTGGCCCGATCGACCTCGATGCTGTTGACCTTCTCCTGGATTACCGCATTGGTTGTAAATGCCGGTTGTACGGTCTGGATGACTCCAGGTTTGTATTGATACTCGGTGCCGACCAGATCCTGGTAACTGCTGTTGTCTTTGTAGCCGGCCCTCACCAACTCGTTCAAGCCCTTCTTCGTAACATCCTTGCCCGCCAGGGAGACGGCCTGCAGCATATTGGTATGGTCGGTATTCATCACCGCACTCACCGTTCCCAGCTGCTGCGGACTGATCGCGAATGCCCTGGTCTCCTTTTGCTGGAAGAGATTCGGCAATACCAGACAGCAGAGCCGTTCGATCGCCCAGGAAACCAGTGGCCCAATCGGAATCAACGACAGCCAATAGGAGAAGGAGGTAAAAGTCTTGACATGCTTGCGCTTGGTGAAATTGCAGATGTTGTAGACCTCGCCATTGCGCATGCTCAGACAGCCGAGATAAACCTTGTCATCCTCATCGCACTCGGGACACTGGATCAGCAGGTGATTACAAAAGCAATCCTTCAGATACTGCAACAGACCGGATAGCAACTGATAGAAAGCGGCGATCACATCGGTGCGGTACTTTTGCAGGTCCGGCCTCTGCTCCTGGTAGACCCGCAGATCGTAGTTCAGCACAGTGATCGACTGCCCCATGTGATTGAGCACATGCAGCTGCTGCAGTTCATTATGGTTAGCGATATCCACCGGCCCGGACTGCACCGGGATGCTGTTCAGCAGCTCCTTCTCATACTGGCGCGGATCCCCCGGAATATACTGCATGTCATGCATTGCATAGCGGGTCGCCACCACCCCGTCCAGCTTGCCGCCCCTGACATATTTCAGGGCGATATGGCTGGCAGCATCAAATTGATGATAAAACAGACCCGGCCAGGCTTGGCCTTGCTTGCCGCTTTTCTGCAGGTTACCGATATCGAATCGGCACAACACCTTCTTGTCGCCGATATCCGCAACCAGAAACAGTATCAGGTTCTTGTTCAGATCACCGATTACGATTTCATCTCCCACCACATCATCCCGTCCAGCCGCAGCGGATTGGGAAACCACGAACCCGTCACTCCCCTGCACCGGCTGTTGATTGACCGTCGGTGTCAGCATCAACAGGGGTTGGGATGCCACATCCTCATCCAATGTAGCATTGAAGAAGATTAGCCGATCGTAGCTGCCCTTATCACAACCGGATTCTTCCGCTGCGGTGCAGACGACCCCGGTACCCCTGACATCGAAATCGATATGCCCTGAGGCGGGAAACACCCAATCAGGCTCGCGCTCGATCTTCTCTTCCGCGAACAGTTTTTCCGGAATGATCAGGTAGGCGCCCCTGCATAGACCAACTGCATACAATTGCTGGGTTGACCAGGGGGACTGTTTCAGCTGCACCATCTTCACCCCGCACATGAAGCTGGTCTGCCATTCGATCTTGATCTCACAAACCTCCCGGTTGATCTCCGGCAACTTGCCCCTGGCGAAAAGGGTATCCTCTTCATGCACGATACCAACCAGATGGATTAGATTGTCCCGATTGATGGTCAGATCGGTGATGCTGCCGTTATCCAGCTGGGGCACATCGAAGAAGCCCACCAGATCCCCCATGCAGCCATCCTTCAACTGTTCGAACACGAACACCCGGTTACTGCTACGCCGCCAGCCGAAGGCCAGCTTGCCATCGGGATGCAGACGGATGTGATCCAGCGGCTGGGTCGTGAACCAGGTGGCGCGGCACAGTTTGTCCTTTGCAAAGGGGTAGTCGGGGAAATCCACGTTCTCGAACTGGGCGCAGAAGGTCTTGCTGCGCAGGAGGTTCTTCAGCCTGGCGTAGAGATCCTTGAGCAGCTCATGTTCACAGGGGGAGATATTCAGCACCGTGTTGGATTCACCCTGCTGGTACTGAAACAGGATATTGGTCAGGGTCAGGGCGCGCCGCTGCACTGGCCGGATCTGTTCACGACCACATCGGGTCAGAGCGCAGCGGGCCTGGACATCGGTCTCCTGAATTTCACCGGTGAGGGCCTTGATCAGGTCGAGAATGCAGTCCTCATAGAAATCGTAGAGCAGGGTATCCCGCAGACGATCGATCCAGCTTTCGTTATCCGGCTCATAGAGTTCGATACCGACGTCCAGCTCCCCTTCGATAGTGTGTTCCAAATAGAGACAAAGTCCCTGATCATCATCGAGGGTGTCCGGATTGATCTCCTCCTCCTTCAGACGCTGCAGGATGTTGATACTGACGTCATCCTCCACCACCATGTCATTGCCTTCGCAATCCAGGGCATAACCGGTATTCAACACCACCCCGGCCGGATCCTCCAGGTCGCACTCCAAGGCCAATCCACAGACCACTCCCCAGCCGTGCAGGTGCTTATTGTGCCAGCGCAGGTCCCGCTCCTGGCACAGATGGTCCAGGGCCTCCTGAACCGTGCCGACCTCCGGCATCTCGCAACTGTTGTTGTCGAAACAGACATCCGATGCCCGCAGATCGGTGAGACTGGGAAACTGGGCAGGCTGACAGGCACCGTAGCCATCGCAACCGCTGCCGGGAGACAGGCTCAGGGTACCGTCGTCTGCCGCCACATCCACCAACAGCATGTAGTGATGGGGCTCACCCTCCGGCGGCACACCATCCCCGCTCAGGGGATCTTCCAGCAGCACCTCACCCTGCTGATGGATCGACTCCCGCACCGGCGCCGTCCAATAGTCGCCGGTCACCAGGGGGAAATCCGCCAGCTCGATATCCAGACTGATCACCCGCAGCTCGATACCCAGACTGTCGCCGCCCTGGGTGACATGTCCCGGCTTGTCCACACCGACCCCACTGGTCAGATCGATGGTCCCTTCGAAACCCTCGGTGAGTTGCCAGTCCGAACCAGTTTTCTCGATCCGGCACCAGCCGTCCCAGCGGCGCACGAAGTCCTTTGCCAAAGGCGATGCCTCGGAGAACTCATTGACCAGGCCCTGGCGCTGTCCGTCAATGATGCGCTGACCGCCCCCATCCCGTCCCAGATGCGCACCCAACTGTGTTTCGCTGATCTCATTGAAAAATTCGTAGACGAACTGGTTGCTGGCGAAATCGGGCGGCACATCCGCCGTGGAGTAGGCCTCGGCGCCGTTCTCGGACGACCACTTCAGGACCACGGACTCGGGTTGATCATTGGCATCGTAGCCAACATCATGCACCTCGACCCGGAACAGATAGTTGCCCACCGGATCATTGAGTTCCAGTTCATCGGCGCAGGGATCACAAGGGTCGGCACTGGTGGCCAGGCTGCGCAGCACCAGGCGCAGGCGCGCATCCCCGATGGTTGGATTGACATCCGGGCAGAGTGGATCGAGTAGCGCATCGCACCACTTCACCTGGGCCATGGTCTGGGTGCGGGTGGTGGTATCCGCGCCGTGTAGGCCCGGATCCCGCAGCATCTCGTCCTCCAGCCAGATGACGTTGCGCTCCCAGACATCCACATAGAGCCGATGGGCGCTAGCCGGCAGTACCGGCGGCGCCTCAGGATAGTAGAGCTGGTGGGCATAATCGAACTGATCCGCATCGGGGGCATCCGCATCCGGTCTGACCTCGCCGAGCACGCCATCGACATAGACCCGCCCCCAGTGCAGACTGGGCAACTTGTCATCGCCGGACTCGGTCACCTGCAGCAGGGCCCCATGCCGGGGTGTGCCGCTGCCGATCACGTCCTTCAGGGCCTCATTCAGCCGATCCCTGGAGATCAATGCCTGCTCAGTCAGATCCGAATCGGTCAGCATTCTCCCCTGCTGATGGCAGACGGATGAATAATCTTTGACCGGTTGTCTGCTGCTACGCGATTTCTGAGTTTTCATGCTTGATGTCCTGTCACTATTTATTGGGAGCTCTGATAAAAGCCCTCCATGGCTTTATCAAAGCACGGAACCGCTGAATCAATCAGAGGCTCCTTTATCCTTAATCCGCCACTTCGCTGATCTCGCCCGGCAGGTCATGCAGCGAATGGTCAGGGATGATCACCGGCTTGATCCCGGTGGGCAGAAAATCCTTCAGCTTGGTGATCACCGCATCACGGCTCGCCACCAGATACAGATGGTGATAGGCGCCCATCTCTCCTCCATCCTCGGCCCCCTTGGCGATTTCAACCGGGGTGGCCGGATGCAGCACGCCACAACCCGGCTGGCCGAATGTCACCGAAAAAAACACCGCCCTCAACTTATGGTGATCATAAAAGGTCAATTCTCCGCAGGGCTGCTCCGGCAACAGTGTGGAAAAGCGCACGCAACCCTCGCCCGGCAGCGTGGCCGGATCGTGATCCTTGCGGATCAGCCCACTCAAGATACAATCGCTGGCCTGCAGGCTCTCGGCGATGGTGGTAGTCAGAACGGTGCAATACTGCAGCCTGACCAGGCCCTTGGCGGCCTGCACCCGTTTGAACAGGCAGTTGTCCGCAGTCAGCACCGGACCCTCCAGGTCGGTGCTGTGCACCTCCGCGGCCAATACCGCACAGCGGTCTAATTCCAGACGTCCGGAGTCCACCTCTACCGTATGGCTGAAGACGATGCCCTCGAAACGCCAGACCGGCGGATCGACCGGGCCGGTGCCGCTCGGCACCTGCTCCAGCTTGACCCGCATACGGATCACCACGGGTACGAAGGGACCCTCGTCCAGGGAACGGTTGCGGAAGAGCGTGCGTTCACCCTCCACCACTACAGCTACCACAGCAAGAAAGGCCTCATCCTGCAGCAGGCTCTCGGACCAGAGGAAACGGTGTTCAGTCTCAGCAAAAAAGCCTGGGTGAGTGGGCGTGAAGAGCAGTACCCGGCGCGGATGAAAGTGCCCCTGACGCCAGTTGGGGTTGCGGAAGTCGACGGTCCTCACCGATGGATCATCGAAAGTGCCGGGAATCCAGTCCGCCTGCAGGGCATCGAACGGCAGTACGCTGTGTCCTGCATGGCAGTTCTGTGCGCCGTGCAGACTGCTCTGCCGCCAGCGGTAGGTCTTACCGTCCACCTGACTGATCTGCGCCGCCGGGTTGTCCTCCGTCGCCTTCACCGCCGAGCCCAGGCAACGCAGATCGACGGTGCCCGCCGGCAGCCCCGGATGTCTGGCCCGCAGCGAGGCATGTTGCGGGGCTGGCGCAACCCCGGAATAGCCGTAATTGTTCACGGCAAGCAGGGGCATGCCGACCCGCGCGGTGGTGGCGACCCGCTTCCAGCCCTCATGTACCACCACCTCCATGCCGCCCACAGCCTCGGCCACCTCATCCACCACCCGCAGGGTGCCCTTGGCCTTGCGCCAGGAGATGGCGTTGGCGATCTCCGCCCGCTTGCCCGACTCCAGTGGCGAGGTGAGGCGCACATCCAGCAATGCAGCGATGTAGGGCAGCAGCCAGGTCTGGGAATCAAGCTCGAGGTCCGGGTCGGAGTCGGGAAAGATGTCTGCATAGCGTTGCAGCAGGGTGCGCTGCAGCTGATCCAGTAGCAGCCCGCAGCCGTTGAGATATTTTTCGAGATCCCGGCTCTCGTCCCGCTCCCGGTAGAGCGAGGGGAGGATATGGTAGAGCAGTTCGGCGTGATCGTATGGCTTGGTCATGGCTAGATCTCATATTGACGGGTGCTGACGACCGGCTCATGGACATCCGCATCCAGATAGAGCAGCTGATGGGGTTTCACCGAGACCCGGCGGATACCGCCATCATCGGCCTTGTGCAGCCTGGGCCTGCTGTCGACGCTCATCCCCGCATAGGGGGTGGCGAGGATCTCGCAATGGCCGTTCTCCACACCCTCGACCTCCTCCAGCAGGGCGATCACCTCACTGCGAAACAGGGGCTGCCCAAGCCTGCGCTGCTTCAGCGCCAGTCCCGTCTGCAATTGTTCGCGCACCGCCAGTTCAACCTGCTTTTTATCGAAGGCCGCCTCGTCCACCATGATCGAAATCTTGAGATCCAACAGCAGGGGGGCATAGCTGATAACCGATACCGGGGTGCCGGGTATGGAATGTTGCTGCAGATAGTTCTGGATCAATACTGCGGTCTCGGAACCCGTGGCAAAGGTCGCCCCACCCGCAGCCACCACCACCACTTCGATCAAGGGTCTGGCCGGCCGGTCGGGCATCTTCTCGAAGGCCCGGGCCTGCCAGACCATGCTGTGATGGGCCGCCAGGTGGGTGAAATCGTCCAGCGAGACCGCCCTCGACAGGGCCAGCACCGTGGCCGGCGCGCTCTCGCGCATCGACTCGGATGCCTCCTTTTCGGCTCCACCGGATGTTGCCAGAGGAGCGACGAAATCCTCCACCAGGCGGTGCGGCCGGGCGATCTTCAGCAGCGCATGGGGATCGAGATTGCCCTCCTCCCCGTAGCCGGTGCGGTAGCGCACCCGGACGTTGTCGACGCCGGTGGGCAGGCGCCGGCCGTTGCGCCCGTCACCGAAACAGACCAATAGCAGGCCGTCCTCATTCACCTTGACCTGGTAGTGATGATCCTCCGCTGCGGAATGGGCGAGATTCTCCACCTGCTGCCAGACTCTTTGCCCGACCCGCAGGGTCAGATCGGCGCGCACACCTGGGGCAAAGCCGGCATCCGCCACCCAGGAGATCTTCTCGGATGGCAGCTCGTAGCTTTGCTGGGTCTGCGAGGCATCCCCGTTGCCGAGGATCTTTTCCGGCTGAGTTTCACCGTGGGTGGCGCGGGCCACATTGGCGTAGAGGATGCACTCATGGCGGGTCAGGCCCGCAGCCTCTTCATCCTGATGAAACGGCGGGGCCAGATGCAGCTTAGCCGCGCTGCCGCTGCTGAGGATGTCCTTCAGCTCCACCACAGCCGCAAAGTTTTCGCCGGCACAGATCAGCTTCTGCCCCAGTTTCAGCTCATCAGCCAACGCAGCATCCACCAGCTCCACCACCGTCACCGCATCACTGCTGGCCAAACTCCAGGCCAGCCGGCGGTTGATGTCATGATCGCGAGGCTGCAGAGCCACCTTGAAGGCCGAGCGCAGTAGCGCGATGGCTTCGCTGGCGCCTGTCAGTTCGACCTCGAACCACTCTTCGTCCTGATTGAGCTCGCTGATCGGATAGGCGGCCTGGCTGTTGTCCTTGTGGGTGACCAGGACCCAGCCACCGGTCTCCAGGTCCTTGGCCTTGCCGGCGAAGCGGACCTCGCTCAGGGGCGCCTTGTCGATGATCCCTTCATAGGTTTCGGCCGGGTAGTAGATAACATTGCCGTAATTGTTCTTTATGTAGTACATCCGGTCCGCGACCAGGGAGTCCGCGACACTGCCCTCGTCAACGATATCTCCGTCATCCGTGATAACCTTTTTGGTGATACTGGCATTCAGCTTCTGCAGGGACCCATTGACGAAGGGTTTCTCATCATCAGTGAAATCGTTCGGCAGCAGATAGACCGAACTGCCCCCTTCCAGATTGGCCTGACTCTGCCGCTTCAGGCTGCGCGCCCGAAACAGCTTCTCATTCACCGCCGGCGCCGTCCCGGAGCCGTCGAACTGGACATGCTGCAGTTCGTTCTCCAGCACCTGCCTAGCCTGCCAGACCGCTTCCTGTTTGCCGAAGACGATCTCATTCTTGGCGAGGGCTGCCTGCTCCTTCAACAGGGCGCTGCCGTTTCCATTGGCCAGCGGCGACTCGACGAATCCGGGCTGTAGATAGAGGCTGGTATTGTAGTACTGAAAACTCTTGTCCGGACCATCCACCGACAGGCTCTGCAGCTCCAAGTAGGGTTTTTCAGTCTCCCCGGCCAGCTTGGTGACCTTCACGGGCAGACCCTTGAATGAAGTCGCCAGCACCCCCAAATCCCCCACACTCACATCCTCGGGCATCTCAGCCAGGGGAAAGCGGAACCGCACAGGGCCCGGAAATTCACCTATGCGTCGTTTGTATTTGCCCTTAAGGAGCTGTTTCACCTTGAATTTGGAGAAATTCTTGTCCCAGTCCTTGAGATAGAGCTGATTCAGCCGGTCGCTACCCGTCAACTTCTCCTGGGTCTCGAAGATCACTGTCGACTCACCGTCGGCTGGTTTGTTCTTGAGCGCAAAACCTTTCCCCACCTCACCGCTCTCCCCCGCCTTGAACAGCAGGGCGATATGGGTCTCCGCCGAGGCCGGCGGCGAGGGCCGGTAGCCGAGCATGGCCACCAGCTTGCGGATGTTGTCCCACTCCACTGCGGTGGGCAGGTAGACCTCGTTGGCATAGGCGTTGGTGTACTCCCCCAGCACATGGGCGCTGCGGGCGAAGCTGCGCAGGATCTCCCAGGCATAGTCACGGCGCTCGTCATAGTACTGAGCCTTGAGCCGCTTGCGGATCTGGCTGCGGGTTTCATTGGGCAGTTGCGGAAAACGCGACACCAGCTCCTGCCAGCTCGGTGTGCCCTGCAAATCGAACTCTTCCACCAACTGCTGACGCAGGGTCTCCAGATAGGTGATGGCGTTGCCGTCGATATAACGGAACTCACTGAGACCGGCGCGGTTCCAGCGGGTCAGATCGGTCTTGTCGTTGAGTCTCATCCCGGCTTACCTCCATGCAGTACGATGCGCAGGGAACCCCGTTCGGGAAGCGTCACATCATCCTCCAGCACCGCCACTTCGTGACCCTCCAGCACGATCCGCCCGCTGCCGGACTGATCGGTGTAGATCGAGCCGATGCGTTTCAGTCGGTTGATGCAGATCGACTCCACTCCGTCCAGGGCCATCAGCACCTCGATCAGGTCGCTGGCCACCACGTCCTCGCCGAACTGCAGGTAGCCCGGGGCGAAGAAGCCATCGGACTGATCCACCAGGGCCTCGCGCAGCGCATCCTGGATCTCGGAGCGGAAATAATCCCCGGCGATACGCACCGAGATGGAGAGCACTATGCCCACCAGGGTGGCATCCTGCAGCAGCACCTCCTGCCCCACCATCCGCTGCCGCTTGATGACATCCTGCAGCAGGGTCCTGGATGTCTTGCCCTCGATGCCGGGCAGTTGGGATATCTCCTGGTCCTGGTAGTAGGCCGCCAGCTCGGTCTCGAAGCGGGCGAAGGCATCCACCGCGTCCGACCCATCGCCCGCGATCTTCTCCTGGGTCAGTGCCTCGTCGAGGACAAGGTTGTTGATCAGGCGCACCACCACAAAGTGGCTGTGCCAGGAACCGCTCCAGTCGGAGTAGGCATCCGCATCCAGCACCAGCGGATGCGGCAATAATTGATTACGATAGTCCTCCTCGGTGACCATGCGGTGCTGCTGATGGATCGACTCAGGCCCCTTGCGTTTCGCCTCCTCCATCAGATGCGGGTAGTAGCGCCACAGCTTCTCCAGCTCCTGGTTTGTGCTGACCTCCTCTCCCGCATGCAGCAGCGGTTTGTAACCGATCATCTCCAGCAGGCGGCGCACCGTATCGGGACGCCGGGCGGTCTCCAGGAAGGCCTCAGCCTGGATGCGGTCCTGCATGTCCGAGAGCTGATCGAGGACCACCGACAGGGTCTCCACCAGCACCACCTCCATGTCCGCCGGGGTCCAGTTGCGCCGCTCGGGGAAGCGCGCCGCCAGCTCCTCCAGCATGAACAGGCGGAAACCGTCGTAGTCCCGCACATCCCAGTCGAAATCGTCGCCGATCTCCGGTAAAGGTGCGGGCAGCTTGACGCGGCGTTCGCCACAATCGCCGCAGCCCTCGGTATAGATCAGTTTGACTTGCGGTTCATCTGCCATCACTCGTCTCCATTGAGCACGAACTCCAGCTTTTCGGAATGCTGTAGGGCCGCCATCTGGTAGCTGATCAGGATCATCAGCTTTTCGTTCTCACCCGTCACCTCCACCGACAGTGACTCAGACAGCACCTCGCCCTTCAACGCCTCGGCCAAGGTCGCCAGCAGTCGCTTCTTCACCAGCTCCCAGAGTGGCGAGCTGTTGGGCTCGAACACCAGGGCGCGGGCGCCGATGCCGAAGTCGGGCCGGTACCAGCGCTCTCCGGGATTGGTGAACAGGATCTGTTCGATCTGCTCGCGCACATGCTGGTGGCGGCTGCTGATCGCCGCGCCCTGTTCGCCGATGGAAAAAGGAAAGCGCATGTAGTCCCGGTTGTTGAGGCGGGTTCGGGTCAGGTTGCTCATCCTAGAATCCTCAGTTGAACACCGTGAAGGGTGCGCTTGTGGCGATGCAGGACAAGGGTCGCTCTTGCGCATCCTGCGCTTGCGACATTTGTACCTCCCTGTACGGCACGCGACGACGCGTAATAGCGAGCCTATTGCAAGGAGTTGCAACGCAGCCCTGTACCGCCGCAAGTGTGCAATTCGCGGTGTAACGCAGCGCATTCATGGAAAAATATTCAACCCGGCGGCAAAGTGCATATTTCAACGGGCTTGAAAATCGCAAGCAGTGGTCAACTGGGGGTTCTAGGATCATGTCACTTCACCATGCTCGTTGTGCTGAGGGTGCTCATTTCACCCTGGGGGATGGGCGGCGAGGTGGGCGCACCCGGTGCGGTACAGGTATGCATGTGGGTAGCGAACAGACTGAGAAAACTGGTGCCCTTGATCAAGGGCTCGCCGCCGGAGCCACCCACGTTCACCATGCTGCCCTCGATGGTCACCATAGCGCTGCTGGTCACCTTCACCCCACTGGCTTCCATGACGATCTGGTTGCCGCTGCTGTCGGTCACCGTGGTGCCGGCGGCCTCCATCACCAGGCTGTTGCCGTTGCTGTCGGAGATCTCGATGGAGGAGCCGGAGGCGTTCATCACCAGGGTCGCGCCTGCTGCATCGGTGATCTGCACCACGCCTTCCGGATCGATCTTCAGTTCACTGTCCGCCGGATGGTAGAGACGGATCTCCTCCTCCCCCTCGGTATCATCGAAGGAGAGGATATGCCCCGAGGGGGTCTTCAGCTCGCGCATGTTGGGGGAGCGGTCGGCGGCCTCCGTCGGCACGTCGCCGCTCTGCTGCCAGAGGGTGCCGGTCCAGATCGGCTTGTTCACATTGCCCGCCTCGAACTCCACCCAGACCTGGGCGCCGATCTCCGGCACCAGGAACAGCCCCTGATCCGCCAGACCGCCGAAGGGCAGGCAGGGCTCGGCCCAGTGGGTGACCATCTCGCTGCCCAGCACCCCGGGCACCTGCAGGGTTACGCGGGCGCGGTTTTCCGGGTCCTGGTTGTCCATCACCAGACCCCGGTACTTACCGAAGTACTGCTCCTGGGAGCGGGTCACCAGTTGTTGAATCGGTTCTTCCATCAGAGGACTCCTGCAAGGATATGCTCACTGCTGGTTTCGTCCCCGGCAGCCGCGTTGCGAATCAGCTCGAAATCGACGTGATAACCACTGCTGTCGAAGATGTGCACGGTGCGGTCCACATACCACTTGCCGTTGTTCTGCCCGGTGCCGCCCACCTCCACCACGCTGCCCGGCAGCAGCAGGCCACCGTAGGCGGTGCCGTCCAGGCGGCCGCTGGCCTTGAGTTTGAAAGAGCGCTCTTCGGCCTGACCCTGGGCGCTGGCCTCTGCAGTCTGCTGATTGTTGCCGTCCCCCGGAGGCAGACACCATTCGAAGTCGTCCAGCCCCCGGTCGGAAGAGTCGGCGCTGCGGCTGCCGAACAGCTGCAACTCGGGAACCTGGCTGGCCTGCTCGATCTCATCGCCGGTCAGGGGCGCGGTGCTGAAGCGGATGCTGTCCGGCTGGTAGCCGTCGTAGGAGACATTGAAGGTCAGGCAGTTGGTCTGCCGCCCGGCGTGGATCATCAGCTTGTTGCCGGAGGCCTCGGCGGAGGCCCTGGGTGGACCGTAGTAGAACTCCCGCACTCCAGATTGGCGGTCGCGCAGATACCACTCGTAGTGGTTCTCCTCCGCCAGCTCGCGGATGAAACGGTAGTCGGTCTTGTTCTGGTGGCGGCTGTCCACCGGGGTGTTGCTCAGGTCGGTCTCCAGAGTCAGGCCATAGGGGCGGATAACATCGCGGATGATATCCAGGCTCTCCCGCTCCTCGTCCCAGGTCACCCGTTGGCAATTACGGTCCATGGCGGCGAAGATATCCTGGCAGTTGAGGGTCACGGTGGCGACGTTGCCGCTCTCCGGGATATCAGTAGTGATCTCGCGGATATAGCCACTGAAGAACGGCTCCTCGGCATCGCCGAACACCACCTGCACCTCCACCTGGGACCAGGTCTGCACCCGCTCGTCCTCGGCCAGGGGCCAGCTGCCATCCACGTCCCGCAGCATGGCGAAGGTCAGGGATGCCTGAGAGCTGTCCCGA
Organism: Pseudomonadota bacterium; assembly: GCA_039714735.1. GTDB lineage: Bacteria > Pseudomonadota > Gammaproteobacteria > Chromatiales > Chromatiaceae > JASJBU01. The sequence continues at coordinate 17,437 of JBDLIT010000012.1, read as the reverse complement.
CGCTGCAGAGTGATCTGGGTGGTCTGCAGATTCTGGTAGTAATCGGAGAATTCACTGCCGCCGATCTTGACGATGCACTCGCCGGTATCGCGGGTAGTCAGTCCGAGAAAGCTGGCCAGACTCATTTGCGCGGCTCCCGGGAAGCGGGGATCGCCACCACATCGCCGTGCATCTGGTCATCCAGCAGCTCGAAGCCGTACAGAAACTCCGCATTGGCATCCATCACGCGCCACCAGCGCCGGTCGCTCTTGTAGTAATCGTTGGCCAGGTGATCCAGGCGGTCGGTGTGCAGCACCGTATGCTCCACCACCCCCGGTGGCGAGCTGAGCGGGCGCTCCCGGTAACCGTTGAAGTCCTTCTCTGCGCTGAAGGAGCGGGTGTTTTCGTATCTGGAACCTTTTCTTCGCATAGTCCAGTTCTCCTAAAACGGCATTGGCAGATTCAGCAGATTGGCCGCCGACATGATCATGCGCTGCACCTGCTCCACCTGGTAGAAGGGATTGGCGCTCTCCAGCACCTGCAGGGTGATCGTGGCCTCGGCCCGGTAGGGTTTGAGCAACGGCAGGTGGGCCTTTTCATCAATACTCAGGCTGGTGATGAAGACCGGCAGGATGTGCGTGCCCCAGACAAACAGCAGCACCGACAGGTGTTCGTCCCGCTCATGGGCATGGGCGCCGCCACCGGTCAGAGAGGCCATCATCTGAAACGGCCCGGGACCATTGACCTTCGGCTCCACCATGCTGCGCAGGGTGGCGATCTCGGGCTCCACCCCGGAGACCAGCGCCACCCCGTGCATCGGGTGACTGGTGTCGCTGAGCTTGTCGGTGGCATCGAGCAGGATTTTGAAGGTGATGGTCTCAGCGGTGGCCGAGGCCGCCTGACCGATGCGGTTGCCCTCCCCCGGGGTGGTGAAATCGATGATCGGCAGGGCGCTGCTGTCAAAGCTGACAGTGCGGCTGCGGGTCAGGGACTCCGGATTGAACTCGAACTCCAGCACCAGCGGCGGCAGGCTCAAGGCATATTCCACCAGCATGCCTTTCATGGTCTTGATCATCTGCCCTGCCTCCGTATGCCTGCCTTCCTGTGTTGGGCCGACAGCTTTCCACCCACCTGCTCCGCAACCTGCCTGGCGTCTCCGGCGAAATGCCCCTGCAGGCTGAGATCGAGCTGCTTCGCGCTGTGCAGATCGGCAGCCTGCCGCTGGATCTGCTCGGCGACTTGTCTGGCCAGCAGGGTTGGATCACCCCGCCAGCCGTTGGGCAGACGGATATTGAGCTTATCGATGCTTATAACCTGGCGGCTCATGGCGCTTCTCCCTGAATGATCTCTCTGGGCAGATGATCCGCCAGCTGGCGCAACTGGCTGATGCGGGTCTGGCCATCGGTCTTCTGCAGCACCCGCCAGACCCCGATCGCGACCTGTTGCATGCCGATTGGGCTGGCGCCGGCCGCCGCGAGGATCGCCGCATGGTGCGCCGCATTGCGGATCTCGCCACCGGTCAGGGCCACCGCCTCCGCTACCAACTCGAGGTTCAAATCAGATGATTGGGGGGCCTTGAGCGGTAGCAGGCGCTGCCACAGGGCCAGCCTCTCCTGAGCCTCAGGCCGTGGGAAGGTGACCACGAAATGGAAGCGGCGCTGAAACGCCTGATCGATCTGCTTGCGCAGGTTGGTGGTCAGAATGCAGGGGCCCTGGTGCTGTTCGATGCGTGACAGCAGATGGCTGACCTCCATATTTGCATAGCGGTCGCGGGCATCCTTGACCTCACCGCGCTTACCCATCAGGGCATCCACCTCATCGAACTGCAGCAGGATCTCCCGGCCCTGCACCGCATCGAACAGGGCATTGAGGTTCTTCTCGGTCTCGCCGATGTATTTGCTGACCAGCGCGCCCAGGTCGACCCGGTAGAGGTCCCAGCCCAGCTGGTTGGCGATGACGCTGGCGGTGAAGGTTTTGCCGGTTCCCGAGGGACCGCTGAACAGGGCGATGGGCCCACCCGCCGGACGTCCGCCCCACTCATTGACCACCTGCCCGGCGTGTTTGATCCAGAGCAGATACTCCTGCAGCATTCTGTGCTGGGCGGGCTGGATGATCAGATCCTCCCAGTCCGCCCGGATCTCGATGGGCACCGCGCCGGGTACCCGCAGCCGCTGCGCCGGCAGGCCGGTCACGATCGGCAGCACCGCCGGATGCGGCATGAGCTGTTGCAGCGGACCCTCTCCCTCAGTCAGCAACAACCCTCTGCCGAGCAACTCGCCCTGCTGCATGGCCAGCTGCTGGGCCAGCGCGTATTCCTGTTCATTGAACGCCAGCAGACGATGTAGAAAGGCCAGGCTCGGATGCACCACGTTGCTCTGCTGCAGATCCTGGTAGAGTAGCGCCACATTGGGATTGACGGCCGGCGCATAGACCGCGGCCAACATGTCCAGGGCCAATCCGAGCAGTCCGGTGACCGGCAGGCTGTTCCAGGCATGGCCCTCCTGACGCAGGAACTCGATTTGATGCTGACTCTCCTGAAGCTGGCCGAGCAGGCTTTCCGAGGGTTCCTTACCTCCCCGGGACTCGAGCAGGCACTGGGCCAGCAGCTCGATGCGCTTCCACTCGGCCTCGAGGCTCGTCGGACGGACCATTTCCGCAACCGCTGCCATCATCCTAGAATCTGCAGTTGGACGAGGTAGAGAGTGCGCTTGTGGTGGTGCAGATCAAGGCGCAACGACGCGGAATAGTTAATCTATTCCAAGGAGTTGCAACGCAGAGATGCGCCGCCACAAGCGTGCAATCTACCCCGTAGCGTGACTCACCCTGTAGGTGAATAAGCTTATCGGCATTAATTTCTTTCATAACAATACCTCACTGTCAGAATGGAGCGGTCAACTGCAGTTTTTAGGATCATGGTGCCTCCCGGGTCAGGGTGATCAGCAGCGGATTGCCGCGGATGCGGATACCATCGCCCGTCCCATGGGGCAGGTCGACCCACTGACCCGTGTCAGGCTGGTATTGGATATGCCGTTCGGCGAACAGCTGCAGCTGCCAGCTGTTGTTGCTGTTGTCGATGCCTGTCCAGTGGCTCAGGGCCAGGCTGAATCCGGTTCCGGAGGGCGCCGGCAGGTTTTCCACGTCGAGGGCATCGGCATCCACCGACAGATTGATCACCGGATCGATGTCCAGCCACTGTCCACTGCTGCGGTCCGCATCCGGGTTCTGCAGCAACTGGCCGACCAGGGTGATATCTCCGCTCAGGGAGCTGTCGCCGGCAATCCAGATATCCAGCGCCGGCAGGCTGCTGAAATCCGCCAGTCCACCCACCACCGGCACCTCCAGGTTGAGGGAGAGATTGGCCTCCCGGTTGCCTGCCAATCCAGTGACCAAGACCATAGCCGGCGCCCATTGGGGATTGGAGCTATCCACGCTGATCGAGGGCACAGTGGGATAGAGGGTCTCGCGGCCTGGTGGCCAGGGGCGATTGCGGTTGCTCATGTTGCTGTTGGCAAAACTGCCCACGGAGGCGACCCGTGCCGCCTGGGTGGTGGGAACCAGCGGCTCCACCGGCGCCAGGGCGATCTCATACATCAGCGAGGGCCGGTAGACGGTATCGCCCTGGGTCGACCATATCTGGTTGATCTGCTCATCCGCCAACGGATGGGGAATGAACTGGGTATGCCAGACCTCTCCCGGATCGTCGCCATCGATCAGCATCACCGGCTGCTCCTGGAACAGGCGCATCACCTGGGAGAGCATGCGCAGCTCATTGAAGCCGGCGGAGAAATCGACAATGCTGTCGCTGTCCACATCCTCGTCGACGCCGACTGCGGTGATCACGCAGTACAGCTTCATCCACTGCACATCCCCGGGCCGTGCGGAGGTATCGAAGGTGAAGGGTTCGAAGCGGTAGAAAAACAGATTCAGGGTGTTGGCATTGTTGACCGCAGGCAGATTGATCCCCGGCGCACCAATGGTGACCGTCACCTCCCAGTCGGGCGGGCTCGTGCTCTGACCCAGGGTCTCCACATGCTCCCGTACCTGGTTGCAGATCCTGGCCAGCGATGAAGTGGGTAGCGGCATATCACAATCCTCTCAGACCGAAGGGATTGGCAGCCGCAGGCTGGGGAGCGCTTTTCCTCGACTTCGGCTTGGCGGGGGCCTGATCCTCCACCAACACATTGATCTGGCCGATGCGCACCTGAGGTATTTCCTGGGTCTGGTTCTGCTGGAAGGGCTGCCGGGGAACCGGCTTGGACAGAACCGCCGTCTCCAGTTGCGCCGAGGCCTGCACGGGCCTGAAGTCATCCTCTGCCGGCTGTCGATTCTGGGGACCGTCGCTGGACTGTTCTCTCACTGCCTCCTGTCTCCGAACCTCTGTTGCCGGCAGCGGATGCTCCTGAGCATGTGTGGGCTCGGCAGATGGGTCTGCCGGCAAGCCTGGCATCCCTGTTTCGGCTGTCGCTGAATCGACTGTTGAGTGCGGAGGGATGGCTGCCGCCGCCTCTGTCTGGCCCGGGACCTGTAAAACCCGAGGCTTCGGATCACCTGGCTGCCCGGCAACTGTCTCATGAGCTGCAGCAGACCTCGGTTCGATCCCGGCCTGACCGGCTGGAGAAGCGGGCTTCCCTTCAGCCTGCGGGATAGCCTCTCCCGCAAGTTGAACTTCAGCAGTCCCGGACTGGATCACTTCCGGATGTGTGGAACTGGAATGAGGCTCGGGACTTTCGGATGAGGGCTGCTGAGAATGCAGAGCCTCGGGCATTGCCGGCGCATCCTGAGGCCTGTGTGACTCACTTGTGTTTCCGGTTGATGCCATGCCGGTCTCTGATCCAGTCTTAGGCTCCTCCTGGGGAGGCGTCGCGGGTGGGACCCTCCTGGAAGATATGTCGTTCTGTTGTAGCCTCTGCCGGGTCTGAGATGGCTGCGTGTCCGGCTGCATCGGCAGGCCTTCCTGTATGGGATTTGACGGGCTGAAGGCTGCAGGCTGCGGTACAGAACCCGGGAAAACGGGACGCCTGGCGGACTGCCTGCTGTTGCTGACCAGTGAGGTGAGAAATTTCACCAGCTCCCTCCTTGATTGCCATGGATCAGGTCATCCGCCCGGTATTTGCCGAGACTCCGGTCGATCAGTTGCAGATAGCGTTCCCGCCTGCCCCTGGGGAGTTGCAGGATATCGCTCTCGGACCAGTGGTAGTGGAAGGCCAGGGTATGGATCTCCTCGTCGAGTGACTCTGTCTCTCGCACGATCCAGGCATAGGGGTCGATGGCCGCCTGCTGACCCAGACGGCAGTGCGGGCACTCGATGCTGGCCGTCAGCCCGGCCTGGGGAGACATCTCATCCAGCACCTGGTCCAACGCCTCCAGGTCCTCATCGGTCAGCTGGCTGACGTCCACCGGCCAGCCCTGGGAACTTAGCAAGCGCGAGAGCAGCGCATGCAACACCAAGCCGTTGTCCTCAGCCTGGATCGAGATGAACTCCTCGTCAGCACCATTCGGAACCCGCAAGCTCACCTCCCCCAGGCTCAGGTTCAACCGCGTTTCGGGGTAACCATCCCCCGCCGGTTTCATCGGCAGGCTGCCCGGCACGATCTGAAACTGGATCTGCTCAGCACAGCCACCGCAGCGGGCGGGAATCCAGCGTGGGGATGCATCGAGCAGCGCATCGAGCTGCAATACCAGAAACTGCCGGTCCCCCGCGCTCAGGGAGCGGATCAGGGCTTCATCCACCGCAAGTCCCGCCACCTCATGCAGACTGCGGGAGAGTATCCTGGTCACCTGTTCGGGCAGGGTATCGGTGTGGAAACCACTCTCTGAGAGTGCACGCTCAAGCTCGCCGGTTACCGTTTTAAAACGGTAATCACGGCGCAACCTGCCGTCACACAGCAAACCACCTGGAAGCTTCATTTGAGAATCCGCCGGTTATCAGCTTTCCGATGGCTCACTCACAGCGGTATCACGCTCCCAACCCTCGTGCTGCAGGGTGAGGGTCTGGATACCCACCGTGTTCATGGTGTTCGCATCAAACTCCGGCAAGGCCTGATATTCGGAGACCCAGGCCCGGAAGAGTTTGTAGGAGATCGCCACCACGCCCTGCAGATTCAGCACATTGATGACGATATCCTTGCGGTAGTTCACCAGGGAGATGGCCCCATCCCCCTGGATGTTATTCACCAGATTGGCCCAATTCTCGAAGACCGGATCGTGGGTCAGGCCCTGCTCGAGAGACACTGCCTCATACGAGGTGCCACCGGGCATGATGCGCTGGTGCGAAGGGTCACCGGCGGAGCGCCATTTGACTTCACTGACGGTCTTTTTCAGGGCGCCCATCTTCTGCAGGCCGGCCACCACCTGTCCATCGATGACAACCTGAAATTTAAAGGTTCTGTACGGATCGTATCGGTGTGCATTCACCGAAAATTGTGGAGCTGCCATTCCGTTCTCCCTAAATTAAAATTGTTCGAATCATTACCTAGTTGGCGTGGTGAAATCAGCTCTCTTCACCCACCTTCTGCTGGATACGCACGATGACAAATTCCGCAGGCTTGAGCGGTGCGAAACCCACCATGACGATCACCTGCCCACGATCGATGTCGCCCTGGGTCATGGTGTCGCCCAAGCCGCAACGCACGAAATAGGCGTCCTTTGCCGTCTGCCCCTGAAAGGCCCCGGCACGGAACAGACCGTTCATGAATGCGCCGATATTGGCCCGCAGGGAGCTCCACAGGGGATGATCGTTGGGCTCGAAGACCGCCCACTGGATGCCACGGTAGATGCTCTCCTCGATATAGATCGCGGTGCGCCGCACCGGCACATAACGCCACTCGGGGTCGGCATTGGTCGACAGGGTGCGTGCGCCCCAGAACACCGAACCGAAATTGGGCAGCTTGCGGATACAGTTGACGCCCAATGGATTGAGCTGATCCTGCTCCAGGTTCTCCACCTGGAACTCCAGACCTGCCGCACCGGTCAAGCGGGCCTCGACTCCAGCCGGGGCCTTCCACACGCCGCGTTTGCCGTCGATCTTGGCCCACATGCCTGCGGCGATGGCCGATGGCGGGATCTGTACGGTCTTGCTCTTATCCGGCGCCTTGTCGGGATGGTAGAGCGGATTGGCCATGTCGACCCAGGGATAGTAGAGCACCGAATAGGTGGACGTCGGCAATGACATGGTCGCCACGGTATTGGAATTTTCCAGCTCATGACCGGCAGGCGGATCGACGATGACGATGCGGTTCTTCATCTTGTCACAGTGACTCAGGGTTGCCGCGACCACCGAGTTACCGCTTCCATCGTCTGCCCAACTCTCGCCCGGCAGCACGATGATGCTGATGTCGCGAAACTTGCGCAGGGTATTTTCGTAGAGCGCAGTATAGTCGGGTGCGGTGGGATTGGCGGCTACACCGACGGTCAGCTGCTCGCCGTCATCATCGCCGTCTGCGTCGCCGTCATTGTTGGTCACCGGATACTGATCACTGGTGGCGCCGGTCAACACATCGACCGTTATAAGTGTGGATTCACCATTGATGATGTCTTCTGCGAAGTCATCACTGCCGGAGACCATGGAGACCGAGGTGAAGGATTCGATTGCAGTGAAGGTTCCACCGGTGTCTCTGTTACCCACATGGATATCGAACACGAAGGAAATGTTGCTGATGGCCACCGCCACCGGCAGGCTGCCGTCGGTAGTATCCGTGATGACCATGACATCGGCCGGTGATGTGTCCTGCACCGTAAGTGTGTCGGAGGTCGTGGGGTCTGTATCTTCATCCGACAAGGCGGTTGAGGCTTGCGTCCCCAGCAGCAGGGTCTCGACCACATTGTCCACGCGCACCAGCGCAGAGCGGCCATTTACCTTGGTGGAGATAAAATCGCCCCGGGTGGAATCCATCGACAACCCGTAATAGCGCTCCTGAACCGTGCCGCTCAGACTGACCTCCATATCGAACAGCAGCTTCGGATCAGCGGCCCGCACATAGATCTCGTCACCCCATGCACCGGGACTGGTGGCGGTAACCGTCAGTATGCCTGCCTGACTGCTGTCAGCCGCATCCAGAGCGACCGTTGACGAGCTGGTGGCGCCGGAGGCCAAGCGGCAGATAAAGGCCGCACCACCACCATTCAAATAATAGGCCTGCACCGCAAGACCCATATCATCGTCTTCGTCCTCGATCCCACCGAATTCAGCCACATAATCTTCGAAGTTCCCTATCAGTACAGGTTCTCCAATGGGTCCCCGGTTCGCAGCGCCAACAAACGCCGCCACCGAAGTTGCAACACCCTCGATGGGGCGCGATCCACTGGGAATTTCCTCCACATAGACACCGGGATGCAGATAACTTGGCATGTTCCTCTCCTTAGCGTTGCAAATAGATCCAACCAGGTATCCGCAATTGCATATACCTGGAGCTTATTGTCAGTGTGGTTTTGAATTATTGAGTGGGGATATATAACCATCTCTGCCCGCAGACAGGGAATGATCGACCTCCATGGTTTTCTTATTACTTTAAATCTAGCTTATGAAATAACACTAGACGAACCTAACCGAAATTCAAGATTGAATTTATTTTTTATTGCGTGAAGTTTTTATGGTAGTTCTGGTGTTTTTTGAATCAATACAAATGGAACCATCAGGTAGGGTGAGCATCGCCCACTCCATACTTTTTGATCTACCCTTTGATGGTTAGCAGCGCCCACCCCGCATAACTAACAATGAATGTTGGCTGGGCTTCAGAGGTAACTGGATCAGGCTAAAGCAGTGGCAGGGATTCGATGTTATATTATAACATTATTCATTATACTTTCAGTTAATCATTCTATTATGGGTCTTATCTCTGCGCGGTTCATTCGGCGGATACTTTTTTTGCTTTCCATCATCGGCCTGACCCCGTTTGCGCAGGCAGATACACCAAAGGTCGTTGTCAGTATAAAACCCATTCATTCACTGGTGTCCGGTGTCATGCTGGGACTGGACAAACCTGAACTGCTGATCCCCGCCAGTCAGTCGCCTCACTCCTTCAGCCTGCGTCCTTCAGACGTGAGAAAATTACAGACAGCGAATATGATCATCTGGGTGGGTGAGGACTTCGAAACACCCCTCACTCATATCCTCGAGTCTTCTTCGAAACATACCCGAGTCATTGAATTGATGAATCAGCCGGGGATTCAGCATCTGCCGGTGCGCAAGGGTGGCGTCTGGGATAAGAGCAGTCATCCCGCAGCAGAGGCTGAGTCACACCGACATCATCATGACCACGATCCGCATATCTGGTTATCAATTAATAATGCCCGGTTTATTGTAAACATCAGCAGGGATCTGCTTGCGGAGATCGACCCTGAACACAAGACAAAGTATCAAAAAAATGCGCAACGGATGCTCACGCGCCTGGATGAACTGGATGATGAACTGCATGAAACACTTTCCAGTATCCGTGAGATTCCATACATGGTGTTTCATGACGCCTATCAGTTCTTTGAACAGCAATATGACCTGAACACTGTCGGATCGATCGTTATCAGCCCGGAACGCCAACCGGGGGCCAGGCGTATCCATCAGGTCCATCGCAAGCTGCAAAGACTGGAGGCCCGCTGCATCTTCAGTGAACCTCAGTTTCAGCCCAAACTGCTGATGACCCTCACTGAAGGCACCCAGGTTAAGACCGGCATCCTCGATCCCGTAGGCGCCTACCTGCCTGCCGGACCGGATGCTTATTTTTTATTGATGCGTAACCTGGTTGACAATCTGGTTGAATGTCTAGGGGCAAGACCATGAGAGCCAAAAAGGCCATCAACCGCTTCCCTACGCCACGGCATAACCACACAGCCTGTGTAAATGCCGCTATCCATGAGGCGGAAGACTACTGCAACAAGACCGGCGTGCGTCTGACGGAGTTACGTCGAAAGGTACTGGAACTGGTGTGGAACAGCCACCGGCCGGTAGGCGCCTATGACTTGCTCGAGCAGCTCGCGCCCTCGGGCCGCAAAGCAGCACCTCCCACGGTGTACCGCTCGTTGGATTTTTTATTGGAGCACAAACTGATCCATCGGATCGATTCGCTGAATGCCTTTATCGGCTGCAGTCAGCCCGGCCACGAGCACGATGCCCAGTTCTTCATCTGCAAACAGTGCGGCGAGGCGGCCGAACTGATCGACCCAAAGATCGAGCGCACACTGGTCAAGGATGCGAAGCAGTTAGGCTTCAACATAGAGAAACAGACCATCGAGGTTACCGGGCTCTGTAATCGCTGCAACAAGAGAAGGAAAATATGAAACAGGAACAGGGTCCACTGATTACAGCCAGCGGTATTGGCGTCGAGCTGAATGGCAGACAGGTTCTCAAGCAGGTCGATCTGACTGTTGGTCCCAGGGAAATCGTCACGCTGATCGGGCCTAACGGCGCCGGCAAGACCACCCTGGTCAGAGTCATCCTGGGCCTGTTGCAACCGAATTCAGGCAGAGTCACGCGACAGAAGGGTCTGCGCATTGGCTACATGCCGCAGCGGATTGCCCTGTCCAGTAATCTGCCGCTTACTGTGACACGTTTTCTCATTCTGGCCTGTGCCGGCAAAAAAAATCCCCGGCTGCAGAGTGTTGTGTCCGAACTGGAGATCAGCCATCTGCTGAATAATCAGATGTGCACCCTGTCCGGCGGTGAAACGCAACGGGTCCTGCTGGCCCGCGCCCTGCTGCGTGATCCCGATCTGCTGGTCCTGGATGAACCGGTACAGGGCGTGGATGTCACCGGTCAGGCGGAACTCTATAGCTTGATCAGCCATATCCGCGACAGGCACGACTGCAGTGTGCTGATGATCTCACACGATCTGCACCTGGTAATGGCGGCGACCGACCGGGTGCTGTGTCTCAACCAGCACGTCTGTTGCTCGGGCCATCCCGATACGGTCAGTCAGCACCCGGCCTACCTCGAACTGTTCGGCACACCCGCAAGCGCCAAGCTGGCAATCTATACCCATCACCACAATCACACGCATGACATACATGGCAATGTGATCCGATCCTCCAAGGAGCAGACCCATGGATGATTTCCTGTTGCGCGCCCTCGCAGCCGGGCTAGGTGTGGCCCTGGTGGCAGCGCCGCTGGGCGTGTTCGTGGTCTGGCGGCGCATGGCCTATTTCGGTGACACCCTGGCCCACTCCGCTCTGTTGGGTGTTGGCTTGGGTTTTATCCTGGGCATCAGCCCGAACCTCGCGGTGATGATCATTGCTGTACTCATGGCGCTCCTTCTGCTTATGCTGCAGAACAGAAAGCAACTGGCCGTGGATACCCTGCTCGGTATACTGGCGCACAGCGCCCTTTCATTCGGACTGGTGGTCATTTCATTTCAGGCGTCGGTACGGGTCGACCTGATGGGTTATCTGTTCGGTGACATCCTGGCTGTCACAACAACCGATCTGCTCTGGGTCTGGGGAGGTGGACTGCTGGTCATCGCAAGTCTGCTTATGATCTGGCAACCCTTGCTGTCCATGACGGTTCACGAAGAACTGGCCCAGGTGGAAGGCGTGCCGGTAAAAAGGACCCGCCTGATCTTTATGCTGCTAATCGCCCTGGTGATTGCGGTCTCCATGAAGATCGTGGGCGTGCTGCTGATCACCTCGATGATGATCATACCCGCCGCTGCTGCGCGCCGTTTCAGTCAAACCCCTGAACAGATGACCCTGGTTGCCGCAGTGATCGGTGGCGTTGCGGTTATGGGTGGACTGGCGGGCTCATGGCAGTGGGATACACCGGCCGGGCCGAGTGTGGTGGTGACTGCGGCGATGTTGTTTGGGTTGAGTCAGTTGGTGCCAGCCGCTCGTTGAACTTCTATTTAATTTTTTGGCTCTGTACTATAGTCCTGTTCCACAGCATGAGATCGGCACATGATCAACACACAACCTCAACAGGCGATTTGGGGTCTCAGCTCCCAAAAGCGCCGATTGACCTTTACTTAAAGAACCGTTGAAACCAGCCAGTATCATTTCTCTTTTTTCTATCATGAACGATGTCCACCATATTCTCCTTTACCGCCTCTACGTAATCTGCATCATCCTGCTTGATATGACTGATGAGCCAGCGAGCGAGTAAACCGTGTAGCTCATCCGCCACTTCTTCACCCATTTTAAACCGGTCCTGATATTCATTTATCCGACGGATAAATAAATCATGAACCTTCTTATGTGGTTTGCAATATTTGTAACCCGCCTCTTCTTGCAGGTTTTCCTCGAAGGCGAAATGGGACATGGTGTAATCAACGCATGCCTCCAGCACTTCCCCGATAGCCTTCTTGTCCTGCTGTGTATTGGCTTCCTCCAATTGATTGATGTAATCGACGATTCGCATGTGTTGCTTGTCAATAACCTCAATCCCCGTATTTAGGTCTGTTTCCCATGTAATCGGCATTGTATGTCTCCCTTGGTCAATAGGTAACGTACGAAATCCAGTGGTCCGATTTACGCACCTGTTCAGCATGGTACGCAAACAATCTTTTATTCGGCATGGCGAATATTGATCCGAGAATCTACTGTTCTGATATCCTGGACTTCTGTAACGAACCATCAAATAGATTAAGTTGCCTGATGGTCGTCTATTCAGATAGTATCGGCAGACCTCCCGAATTCAGTAGGGGCAAATTCAATCCACCAGAAAACTCTGGATTCAGCGTGGTCTCGCAGTAGGAACGCCGGTTACCCGGCGCCCCCTGCCCAGACCCGGACGTACTCGCATTCGCGCAAGACAAGACCTTCATGCGAACACCCCCTGGGGCAATCCCACCATAATACGCATGATGGGGGTCAGGTCTTGCTTTTTGCCTGAACAAGCCTATACTCAACAAGCATGGCAAGACCTTTAAGAATCGAATTTGCTGGCGCGCTGTATCATGTGACAGCGCGTGGTGACCGTCAGGAGGATATCTTTCTGACGGACAAGGATAGACAAGATTTTCTATCAATCTTGGAGCAGGTCGTTGAGCGGTTTAACTGGCTGATCCACGCCTATTGTCTGATGGATAATCATTACCATCTGTTAGTCGAAACACCAGACAGTAACCTGAGTAAAGGCATGCGCCAACTTAATGGCGTCTTTACACAAACCCAGAACCGGAATAATAACCAGGTGGGCCATGTGTTTCAGGGACGTTTTAAAGCAATTTTAGTGCAGAAAGAGACTTATCAGCTGGAGTTGGCGCGTTACATCGTACTAAACCCTGTCAGAGCGCGCATGGCCAGGAGCGCCAAAGATTGGCCGTGGAGTAGTTATCGATCAACAGCAGGTTTGAGACAGTCACCTGAATGGCTTACGAATGAATGGTTGCTCTCTGCTTTTGGCAAAAGAAAGTCCTTGTCACAGAAAAAATACCGTAAATTTATATCTTCTGGTAAGAATCAGCCATCTCCCTGGGAACATTTGCGGAATCAAATATTTCTCGGCTCAGAAACATATGTCACGGAGCTGCATAAAAAGATGGCGGTCGATGAGGAATTAAGTGAAATACCCAGATCTGAAAAAAGGAAGCCAACTGAGTCATTGGATTATTATGCAAACAATGCACGCAACAGAAATGGGGCTATATCAGTCAGTTATGCCAGTGGCGATTATAGCATGAAGCAGATTGGAGATTATTATGGATTACACTATTCGACAATCAGTAGAATCATAAAAGAACAGCAAGAGGCAAATATCAAGACTTGAGCCCCTTTTTCTCCCAAAATAACTCTTCTGGCTGGGGTTGAATTATCCTGAAATAATGTCTCAGCTAAATAGATAGAGTACCGCACTATTCGAAACGACCGTATGTTTTCAGAAAAATCCCACGACGAGATCACAAAGGTCGAACTGACCATATCCATCTGGTGAATGCTGACGGCTACTGGCTACACAACCTACAACGTTCGGATGAGTGGGGCTTAAAAGTACCTGCGCAAGGGTAATTACGTATGAATGAATTGTTCCGGCCGCCTGTGCGGAGCCTCCAATATTGAACGAATCGTTCAATTCGAATGATTTTATTTCAAACTTTTTGATCGATTGAAGAAGCCACTGCCTAACATAGCCTTTTGTCATGTAAAAGATCATTACAGATCATGATCGCGGCTCACAATCCGGTTAAAATACCCAGAGGTTCACCGGCTTCTGAATGTATTTGCCCATTGTTTTTATCCATTCTTGTTAGCTACTATCCTCATTGCAGTAATCATTGGAGACTTTCAGGATGTACAAAAGAATTATTCTCGGCCTGTTGATTTCACTGGGCTTGACGATCAACGCCCTTGGGGCCGATGTGAGGCAGCAGGACCGTATCCTGGAACAGACTCAGACGCCTACAGGTGGAGATTTCACCCTCCAGTCGGTCAACGGCCCCGTCTCCACCAAAGATCTGCGGGGTAAGGTGATCCTGCTCTATTTCGGATACACCATGTGTCCTGATGTCTGCCCAACCTCGCTCTCCTTCATGACTCAGACTTTGAGTGGACTTACAGAAGAAGAATTAGAAAACGTGGTCGGCATCTTTGTCAGCGTTGACCCCAAGCGAGACACTGTTGAGTCTCTGGATAAGTACGTCAATTACTTCCATAAAAACTATATCGGCGTGACTGGAACAGAGGCTGAGGTTGCAGAAGTGGCGAAGCTTTACGGGGCCCAATACCATGAAGTGGAATTGAAGGATTCCGCATTGGGTTATTCGGTGAATCACTCCTCCGTAACCTATATGATCGATACCAAAGGTGAGTTAAAACTCATCTTCCCACATGAGACACACCCCTCGGTCATGCTGGAGGGACTGCGTTATCTGATGGCGGAAAATTAATCTAAGCCTGATTCACAGGGACAATTCTCCCTAGCCAGCCTGGCAAGCACGGCCTTGACCCGCTCAAACTCGGCCTGGAGATCACTGTCAGACTGTTCTCTAGCGGCAAATATAAGGCGATATTGCATCCCTTCACATCAGATTCAGGACGCTAGAGAAAACTTGTTGGAAAAAGGTCAGTTACTTTCCACAGGCTGCGATTGTTATACTCTACGAGTGATAGGCAATGCCGTTAACTAATATGCTAGTTCTTGGGTTTGACGATTACGAAGATCAGGGGCGAAGGCTCGCGAAAGCCCTGTCCAGCCCCTTTGAAAAAGTAGATTTACATCATTTCCCGGATGGCGAAAGCAAAGTGCTCCTTCCACCTGAGCTGCCGGAACAGCTCATTATCTGCCGCAGCCTCAACTCCCCAAACAGCAAACTGATCGAACTTCTACTGACAGCGGAAACGGCCAGGGAAAATGGCGCCAAACAGATTACCCTGGTCGCACCCTACCTTTGCTACATGCGCCAGGATAAAGCCTTTCAACCGGGCGAGGCGGTAAGCCAAAAAATCATCGGCCGTTTACTTGCAGATCACTTCGATGGCTTGATTACCACCGATGCCCACTTGCACCGTATAAGCCGGCTTGCCCAGGCAATACCGGATATCCGGGCTATCAATACTTCTGCCAGTTCACTGATGAGTGAATTTCTGAGGCATCAGGCCAACAACATTTTGCTCGTTGGTCCTGACGACGAGTCGGCTCAATGGGTTGAGGCCATCGCAAATAGTGCTGGATATCAGTGTATAGTTGCGCAAAAGCAGCGCTTTGGCGACCGGCATGTGGAAATCACCTTACCGCAAGGAAATTACACCGGCAAAAGGATCGTTCTGGTTGATGATGTCATCAGCACCGGTCATACACTGATCACGATTGCTGGTCTGTTGCACAAGCAAGGCGTAGCGTCTATTGACGCACTGGTCACTCATGCACTGTTCGATGAAACAGCAACCAAACAAATGCAAAAGGCCGGTATAGGAACTATCTGGAGCACAGACAGTATCTCTCATGTCAGCAACACCCTGCATCTGGATCAGTTACTGGCCAATGCTATCCTGGAAAGCTGAAAGAGATGCAGTAAGCCTACTCTGTGGAGACAAAGTTGATTTCTCCCCCATCGCCAGTATTCCGTAATTAATACCACGCCGGGTTATCCCCGGCACACTGCGTCAGCGTGACGTTAAGGTCGGTCAGCACATACCGATCAGTCCCAGTGCGCTGCCAAGGTTTCTGAAAATTCGACCTCCCGCGCCGCAACGATCTTGATGGCAGAGGCAATCTCAGCGAGGAAGGGCTGGTGTCATTTACCCGTTTCTTCCTCGAAATTTGTCTTGATCAGGTGGAGTTTATGGAAGACCTGGTCCAACCGGACCGGCTGCGTAACCGCATTCTCCTGTGGGTGGAAGAAGAGATCCGCGCCGGCGCATTGCCGCAAAAAGCCGGGAGCATTCCAACTGTCGCCATCACCGTACGGTGTTTGCGCTTCCTCAACCGACCAACGGATCGCCTGGGCGGTTCCCCTGCCTATGCCTTGAACAGCGGTTAGTTCTTCCTCATTGGCTGAAACTACCGCTTCGACGCTGCCAAACTGTTCCAGCAATCGTTTTGCTCGCTCGGGTCCCACACCCGGAAATCCTTGGAGAATATGGGCCTGCACGCGCCGCCTACCCTTATAGCGACGTCCTTTACGCGGCAGGGCGCCACTAGCGACAGCACGACCTTGTCGGGCAGCGTACAATAACAGCCGTATCGTTTCATGTAGGTCCCTGGAACGTAACAAGGGAATCCCCAAGTACAAGGTAAGGGTTATCAGGGCTCCCTGTATGGCCTCCCTGCGCATGCCACTGGCTGCCAAATCGCGGCCGGTTCCCTCCAGAATGATAGCGGTCCACAAAGGTGAATCAGCAAGACGGCATGCCTGCCCAAACAAACGCTCATCTTTTATGGAAATCGCCAGATCCCGGATTGTTTTACGTTCGACCAGCAATCTTTCGTCAACCAAATAATCGCCCAGGGACATGCGTTTCGCTACTGCCGTAACGCCTTCCATTTTTTCTATCACCTCCAGGACACCGCTACGCACTTCGCGATCATCCACTATGATGGTGATTGTTTCTTTGTTCGCGCTAATGTTTCACCACAGCCAATTTCAAGTATCGATATTTCAATCCATGCTAGCGTTCCGAATCACCATTCAAGATTCGTCGTCATCGCATGTTTCATTGGAGATCCACTCAAGATCCTTTAGAACCCCGGATGTCATGATATTTTTATTCTTTATTGCTCTCCTTTTCTGAATTGCATTCTATCCTGTACAGGCTGGCTAGAAGGGAGCGCAGAATACGATATCTCGCATCATCGTCCATCGTGGCACGAAAAATTTCCTGTTGCGCATTTGCCCAGGAGTGGTAAGCAGGGTCCACGGCGATCAGAGCCCTACGGGCAGCGGCTTCAATGTCAGACTTATTAAAAGGATGTGTCATTAGATGCGTTTTTGACTCATGCCAGTATCGCATGAACAGGAATTCGCCACCGACACCTTTTAGCCTTCTCAAATCCTCTCAAAACAGAGGAATTACGCAGTCGAAGAATATTTACGGTGAACAG
>JBDLIT010000011.1:0-55217 GCA_039714735.1 Pseudomonadota bacterium | reverse complement strand
CGAATCGATACAGGGAGGGGGTTGGGTCGCTGAAACACCATGCCGATCTTTTTTCGCAACTGTACGATGTTGACGTCCGAGCCATAGATATTGTTGCCAATCACATCGATGCTGCCCTTGGTTCGGACGTAACCAAGGCGTTCGTTTATTCGGTTGACACTGCGCAGAAAGGTGGTTTTACCACAGCCGGACGGTCCGATGAGACTGGTGATAATGCCGGCCTTCACCTTCAGGTTGATATTGAAGAGGGCCTGGAAGGTGCCGTACCAGAGGTTCAGATCCGTGGTTTTGATGGCATATCGGGCTGAGGGTACGGTAAGTTGAACATCCTGGGGTGGATTTGTGGTCAGGATGGAATGGGCCTTATCGTTGAGATTGGCAACTACGCTTGTCATGGTTTTCGTCCTGTCTGCGAATAACTGATAGATCAGCCGAAGCGTCCCTCGACATATTCCCGGGTGACTGCATTCTGGACCGTCCCGGTAAACAGTTCCTCGGTGTCGTTCACCTCCACGCAGGAAGCGTCGTGAAAGAAGGCCGTGCGTGACGCCAGACGGCGCGCCTGCTGCACCAGATTGGTCACCAGGATGATGGTGGTCTCGCTTTTGATTTCTTTCAGCACGCCTTCGATGCGCATGGTGGTGACCGGATCCACGGCGATGGAGAACTCGTCCAGACACAACAGGTCAGGTTCCTGCGATAAGGCCCGGGCAATTGTCAGGCGCTGCTGCTGTCCGCCCGAGAGCAGACTACCCAGGGAATTGAGCCGGTCTTTTACCTCGTCCCACAAGGCCGCTCGCTGGAGGCATTGCTCAACGATCTCGTCCAACTGGAGCTTTTTTTTGATCCCGGCGAGGCGCGGCGCCAGC
The DNA here is from genome assembly GCA_039714735.1 of Pseudomonadota bacterium. GTDB lineage: Bacteria > Pseudomonadota > Gammaproteobacteria > Chromatiales > Chromatiaceae > JASJBU01. Next base: position 54,348 of record JBDLIT010000011.1, on the reverse strand, counting down.
GCAACATTGTCGTAGACAGACAAGGGCAGACCCACGGGCAGCGGGAACACGACTCCGATGCGGCGGCGCAGCTCATAGACGTTACGCATTTTCAGGATATCGACGTCATCCATGATGATTTCGCCGGTTATGCTCATCTCCGGTGTGAATATGTCCATTCGGTTCAGGCATTTCAGGAAAGACGTCTTACCGGCGCCGGCGGGACCGATAATGCCGAAGATCTCGTTCTCCTCTATCTCCAGGTTCACGTTGCTGAGGATCGGCTTGCCTTTGTAGCTGATCGTCAAATCCCGAACCGACAGTTTTATCGGCGCACGCCCGGGTGCAATGCTTTCGCTTACCATTTCTTCTTTCCGCGCAGGTACATCCGGAATGCGATGGAGAGACTGTTCATGATCAGCACCAGGCCAATCAAAACCAAGGCCACACCATAGGGTGTCTCTTCAGGCATTCCGGGAACCTGGGTAGAGACCACGAAGAGGTGTAGGGAAAGGGCCATGGTCTGATCGAACAGGTCTTGAGGAAGGAAGGGCAAGAAAAATACCGCCCCGGTGAACATGATAGGGGCGGTCTCTCCGGCTGAGCGGGACACCTCCAGGATGATCCCGGTCAGGATGCCGCTGACAGCGTTCGGTACGACCACTTTGACGATGGTCTGCCAGCGGGTGGCCCCCAGGTTCCAGGTGGCCTCTCTGAATGACTGAGGCACCGCCTGAAGCGATTCCTTGGTGGCGACGATAACCACCGGCATGGTCATGATGGCCAGGGTCAGGCTGGCCGCCAGGATGCTCGTCCCCATCCCAGCAAACAGCACGAAGGCGCCAAAGCCGTGCAGAGCGTGAACGATGGATGGAACCCCCGCAAGGTTGATGATGCAGAGGTTGATCAGCCGGGTGAGCCAATTGTTGGGGGCGTACTCACTCAGATAGATAGCCGCCGCTATGCCCAGGGGAACAGAGAAGAGCAAGGAGACGGCGACCAGCCAGATGGTGCCGAACAGGGCGGGAAAAATACCCCCTGCTGTCATGCCTTGGGTCGGATCGGTAAACAGGAAGTCTACGCTGATGGCCGGTCCCCCTTTGTAAACCAACATCCCCAGGATGAGCGCCACCGGCAGGATCAACAGACCGGTCATCAACATGAACAGCAGGCGGAACAGGTATTGAACCTTCTCTTTCCGAAGATTCAGACCCGTCGATGCAAAGGCGCCTTGTGGAAACGAAAAGCTGTCAGCGGTTACGGACATGATTGTTATCCTTTACGCACATCGCGGACCACCAGGTCGGCAATTAGATTGATGAGGAAGGTAATGATGAACAAGAAGATGCCGATGGCGAACAGGGCCTGAAAATGCGTGGATCCAGAGGCAGTCTCCCCGAGCTCCGCGGCAATGGTTGCGGTCAAGGCGCGAACTGAATCGAACACACTTGTCGGCAGGTTGATGGCGTGACCGGTGGCCATCAATACGGCCATGGTTTCGCCAAATCCCCGCCCTACTCCCAGCAGGACCGCCCCTAACAGCCCGTTCCTGGCCGCCGGCAACACGGTTTTATAGATCAGTTCCCAGCGGGTCGCCCCCAGGGATTCGGCTGCTTCCCGGTAACGGTCGGGTACGGCTTTCAGGGCGTCTTCTGCGATGGATGTCATGATGGGCGCTGCCATTAAGCCGAGTATGATGCCTGAATTGAGTACGTTCAGGCCGACTGGCACGTCGAACGTCTCGATGATGAATGAGTTCATGATAGATAGGCCGATAAAGCCCCAGACCACTGAGGGGATGGCTGCCAGCAACTCCACCAGGATCTTGAGAATTTCCCGCGTCTTGCCGGTGGCGAACTCGGCGATGAAAATCGCCGTGCCCAACGAGAAGGGGATAGCGACCAGCATCGCAAGTCCGGTCACGCTGGCAGTCCCCGCGATCAGCGCGAGGATTCCGTAGACGGGTTCCTCGTCGTCTGTCGGTTCCCAGTACGAAGAGGTGAGAAACTCGACGAGATCCACTTCAAACAGAAGGAACTCCAAGCCCTGCTCGAACACGAAGACGATGATACTGAGGATAAATATGATGGCCGAAATGCCGCAGATAAAGAGGAGGGTCTGGGCTACCTTATCGATGAGCAAGCTGGTGGTGAGGCGATCGACCGTTTTGAGAGGGCGATGTCTTCTGGATGCACTACTGGTCATATCAGGGCGCCTCTTTTCCGCGCAATGCCTCCATCAGTTGATCGATATTCAGGAACAGCTGCTGGAATATTTCCTCCCAGACACTGTCTTCACCCTTGCCTTCGAGGGGCGGGACAGGGAGTTCCCATTGCAGATCGATGGTATGAAAGGGCACGTTTCCGATGTAGCTGGCGACCAAGCCGCCTAAGCTGGCGATAACGTGAAAATCTTCGAGCTCAACCGGGGACAGGCCCAGAGACCGAGGGCGCACGTCGGTGAAGTCATAGCCGTGCCGATGCATGAAATCCACCATACCAGTGTGTAGCGTTTCCGCTGGATGGCGCCCTCTGCTGGTATAGATTCCACTGCCGGGAAACGCCTTCCGGGCGATTGCTTCGGCCATCGGGCTGAGCGAATCGTTACGCTCGTCCATAAACAGTATGTTGTAGATCTTGAAGGGCTTCTCTTCGCCAGTGACCAGAAACACGGCCTCTTCACAAATGTTTTTCGCCTGGTCGGAAATCCGCTCGAGAAAATTCAACGCACTCAGCAAGGCGAATATTTCTTTGAGGTCACATTCATTCTGTTCGCCCAGGGCCAGCAGATCAGGAAATATGTGGGCGAAGGTGTGTTCGATCTGATCCGCCATGATGACAGTACCCTTGGCCAAGTCTGCATTCTCTTGTTCAAAGGCGGTCATTGCCTGGCGCAGCATCGCGCGGCTATCGTTGGCGAGCAGTTCGATGTCCCGGGCAAGGGCGCCTTGCGGGGGCTCACGCAGCTGTTTCTGCTCCCGGCAGATGGTCACCGCGTAATCGCCGATACGCTCCAACGAGATGTTCGCAAGCAGCACCGATGAGATACGGCGCAGATGACCTGCACTGGGCTGATGTCGGGCGACAAAGGTATGGCACAGATGATTGATCCTGCGCATGTCGCGGTTGATGTATCCATCATTCAAGATGGTCTTGTTGGAGAGGCGCCGATTTCCCGTGAGCAACGCATGGACAGCATCCTTGACAGTTTCCTGGACCCGGCCGCCCATATCTTTGACTGCGGTGCGTATGGCAGCCAAGTCGTTTTCCAGTCGCTCTTCGTAGTATTTCATTGCCATGTTGTTTATTTAGAGGTGCGGCATCTAACTGGGGAATCGTGTTCGATCGCAGGCAGTGTATCTGCGCGGAACACGCAGAACCGGTAGTGACTGCAACTTTGGACTCTGCGCAAATTTCATTTGAAATCTCACATTGCGTACACCCCTCTGCAATGCAGAGTTGAAAGTAAAAAACCCAAGAATTATCGTTGGTCAATTCACTTTCTTGGCAAATAAGATTACAACTAATTTGTTACATTTTAATGAACTTTTAATGAAATATATTTGTCGGCCAGCGGTCACGCGAGACAGCAATAACTATCGCAGTATTGCCTGGACTACAATATTTTTACGGAGAGGAAAAACATGAATATAAAATATTATGGGTATAACGCCTTTTTGATCGAGTCAGATGGTAAAGTTATTGCTATTGATCCTGGCAACCTGTTTTTTTACTGGTTCAGATTTACCACGCTTTTCCCTGAATCTGAATGGCATCGCATTACGTACATTTTTATCACGCATGGAGACCCTGATCATTACTGGCATGCGGATAGAATTGCAAAAGCCTCCAATTTCACTAGAACATATAACCCGGCTGATGATGAGCTATTCAAGCGTGAGGTTGAAAAGACAGGCGCGAAATGTGTCATTTTACATGACGGCGACTCTATCGATTTATCGGGTGAATCATAACACTAGGACATGACGCCTAAATGAATAAGCAGATTCAACAACAGAACTCTATTAAAACGTGGTTGAGTCTGGTTGTGCGCATGTCATTATTCGCCGTTGCGCTTCTCTGGCCAGCGGGAACCTGGCAATGGTGGGAAGCGTGGGTAATGGTTGGGCTGTGGACCGTCTTTGGTATTTTTATGACTCGTTATTTATTACGGCATGATCCCGCATTACTAGCAGAGCGGATGAAGTTAGTGCCATTTCAGAAGAAACAAAAGATTTGGGACAAGGTGTTAATGCTGCTGTTTTTTATTACAGGCATTGGGCTCTATCTCATTCCCGGATTTGATGTGGTGCGTTATGAATGGAGCGAGCCCTTGCCCGTATGGATGAGGATTTTAGCAATGCTTGTACACTTGCCCGGCTTTCTGTTTCTTGGTTGGGTCATGCGTGAGAATACTTATCTGTCGCAGGTCGTCAAAATAGATAAAGATCGCGGTCATCATGTAGTCACTACCGGACCCTATGCATTGGTGCGTCACCCCATGTACACGGTAATGATCGTTCTGCTGTTTGCCGTACCTGTGGCGCTCGGGTCGCGCTACGCATTAATTCTTGCGGTGTTTCTAACCCTGCTGTTGATTATACGTACTTACTTCGAGGATCGTACTTTGCACGCGGAGTTGGAGGGTTATACTGAGTACGCTAAAAACACCCGGTATCGATTGATTCCCGGGATCTGGTGACGTGAATAATTGGGGACTGTCTGTCCCCTATTTCGTCTTCAGCATTGTAGAGGATGGTTCAATGAAATACTCCAAGCCACCTTCTTCATAAATCAAGCATATGATAACCACCAAACAACCCTCGGGAATTCCCTCTATATTCATACATTATTCTTAAAATAATTACATTAATAAAACGCATTTAATACAAATTTATTAGTTGACTTCCATCATTTCTAATCACACTTCAATACTTTACATCCTGCGCGGTTATTATAGAGTAGTACTCAGGTGCAAGCTTTTTTTATTGCGCCTAAGCGTTGCCAACTACGGTAGTGTGTGTAGACGCAATATTGATAGATTACATGGAAAAAATAACGAGGATCTTACTATGAAGAAACAATTACTAAGCCTGTCTGTTGCCAGTGCCATCGCATTAGCCGGTGCAATGCCGGCTTATGCTGAAGATGATGACTGCGAAGGTGTTGAGGTACAGACCCGCTTCGCCCTCGTCAACTGCCTGGTTGAATCGGCTGTCGCTATCGCCGCTGCTGCTGCCAGTGATAATGATAATAACTGTGCGGTAGGTGAGTGGGACATTGATGCAATAGTGCCGGAGTGGTGGCTTGCAAAGATTCCTATCCAGGGTCTGGCGTTTGTCTCAAATGGCGTAGACTCTTATGAGCTGAACGGATCAAGTTCCGCGATGCTGAAAAATAGCGTCAACTGCTCGATTTCGACTGCGGCCTCCGATAATACCTTCGACGGAAAGGAGTTGATCTATTCGACTGGCAGTGGAAATTTTTATGTGGATGCCGTCGTTGACAAGGATTCGCCCACGGTTTGCATTACCGAATCCGTGAGTTCGGGGAATATTGATCTCGCCAGGGATGACTTCGACGAAGAAAACCATCTTTCCTTCGAGGGTGAAGAAGATGAGATCAGTGCAAATGGGCTGCTGACTATCTACGCAAGTGGAAAAGGCAATAATCCAAATAAACCAGCGGTGGCTATCAGCGCTTGGACAGTGGAAGAACAGGTCACAATTCCTGAACTTGGCACCATAATGGAAGACGCATTTCAATTAGAGGCCACAACGGGTGACATTGGTGATTGTCAGATCAAGATAGATGCATCTGTTCAGAATCTGGAGTTTTTCGAAGTTGAAGGGGAATCCGGAGGACTGACAATTTCCGGTACCATGAGTGTCGGACCTGATGACGATGACGATTAACCGGCAAGATCGACAAATACACTAAGCCTTTTTAAGATCATTTTGGCCTCCTGCTGCTAACCGTAGCAGGGGGCTTGTTATTTTGGAGCAAAAGGAAAACAGCGTGCTTGTGATGAGCGCTATTAGTCAGGGTAGGATAGTGAATCTTCGGCCACCAGTTGGCCCTGTTCGAAAACCTGTAGTTTCAGATCGTAGCGATCCTGTTTGTTAACGCCTAGTCGCAACTGCATAAGACGATGAGTTTCACCATCAGCCACAGTGACTGAGCCTGCCTGTTTTGTATTCGAATTGCCTGATTTACCTGACTTGCTGGATACCAGCTTATAATTCAATTTTACCGCATGGGCAGCTTCAACGTATGCCGCGACTACCAAACGCTCACCATCGTAAGACTTTTCGAGCCAAGCCCGGTGACTGTCTAAACGATCAATTGCAAAGACATTCATAGACAACAAAAAAAGGCATGATGCCAACACTCTCATTTATAGACCCAGAAATGTTAAAAGGGCGGCCCCACAAGGAGACCACCCCACCAGTTAAATTTACAGATGATTAGTACTGTACGATAGTAGCAGTGTTTCCACCCCCACCACTCTGATCAATACTAGCCGAGTGACCTGAGCCTCTCTGACTAATAGAAGCCACGTTAGGCGCAGCTGCTGTGCCCATTCCAGACTGAGTTATGGTTGCGTAATTATCGGATCCTGCCTGATCGATCGACGCGATGTTGTATTCACCGGACTGCAGGATATCAGCCTCGTTAGACGAGCCCGCTTGGGTGATCGATGCATCATTATAACTACCTGACTGATCTATATAGGCGATATGAGATGTGCCAGTCTGAGTAATGTCCGCTGTATTTGATACACCTGTCTGGTAGATATCTGCAACATTATCATTACCGTTTTGCGTGATGCTTGCAGCACAATCCACACAATCTTCTACCCAGATACCGGCTGCGTTGGCTATACCATCCTGAGAAATGGAGGCAGACGAACCATCACTGAATTCCGCTATTTCGATATCGGCCAAATTGATATCGCCATCCTGGGTTATGTCTGCATCAGTAAAGAAAGAGCTATCTATGACAATTGCCGCACCATTCTGATAGTCGGTCTGGGTGATAGTGCTGTTTCCACCATCTGAATCGTAAGTAGAGATAAAGGCAATGTTAGAGTCGCCATCCTGCGATATACTCGAGGTTGCAAAATCGCTGATTGGAAGATTCTCGATGTACGCATCGTTGCCTTCACCGACCTGATCGATGCTTGCCCAGGCATCTTGTGAGTCTTCCTGATAGATCTCTGCAACATTATCAACACCACTTTGGGTAATATCAGCAATTGCAAAATCAGAATCTTGCGTGATGGTTGCCGTATTATTTTCACCAATAGCCTGTGAAATGGATGCATCATTATCAGATCCATATTGATCGATTGCTGCAGCGCCGGCTATTGTTTCATCTTGGGTAATGTCTGCCGCATTGGCAGTACCATCCTGAATAATAGTAGCAACGGAATCGTCACTGAACTCCCACTGATTGATGTCTGCCAGATTGATCGAACCGTACTGATCGATTTGACCATTCACATCGAAGGAGCTGTCAACATCGATTGTTGCGCCATTCTCATTACCATCTTGATTAATCGTGCTTACCGCGCGATCCGAGTCGTAGGTAAATATATCCCCAAAGTTGCCGTTGCCTGATTGATTAACCGTAGAAACAACATCATCACTGATGTGCAAATTTTCAATTGAGGCCTGATTATCGTTACCAGCCTGATTGATGGTAGCTAAAGCCCCGTTAGAATCTTCCTGTTCAATATAGGCGTCATTGCCTGAACCTACCTGATCAACATCCGCTATACTACCGGCCATGGCACTGCCACTTGCACCGAGAACCAATGCAATAGCTGCTGAAAGAGTTGTGTATCGCTTCATTGCTGTCTTCCTCCTCACTTAAGAGTTTTTTTATTGACTACTTTGTTTACGGCTTAGACCTAAAGAGATAGAAAGATTCAAAGCCGTCTTTTTTATCACCTAAAAAGATGATGATAATCATGTGTTCGTCATTTCCTTGACGTAATTATTGTTCATTGCATAGCAGCTATTATTCTGAATCATCTAATGCTAAGAAGCAGAGAATCATCAGTCGACTGTGTATCGATATTGTTATTTATCTCACGATACAAACCAATCTATACTCCCAATCCTTCTAACTAAGTTACGAGCCTGTATTACCTTCCAACTTCCCTAAGATCTTATTTCCTAGTCTCACCGCTTTTGTAGAATGTTTAAATTACATAAACTACCCATCTACATTCACAGTCAGTCATGATTTAGTATTACCTACGGAATTCTTCTATTTTTATCATTCGGCAAATCAGCACTGATAAATGCTCAGCCGCTCACCTGTACCTGGTACTCCTCAAGATAACGTTTAAATACAGGGGAGGAGATGTCACCCGGGTCAGAAAGTTGCCAGATATTGTTCTGCACACCCTGCACAATCATTTGCACGACTGCCGTTTCAATCGCGTTCAGGACACATAGCTGAGCTGGTTCATTCCGGGTATATCCCGCCTCTGCCTCCAGTAGCTTTTTAAAACTGACAAACCGATAGAGACTGGCATCCATCTCATATGAGTAGATTGTCTTGGTGGTCAAAACATTCTTTAGAATACGACCGGTGCGGACATCGACTGCACGCAGACTGACGGTTACCTGATCCTTTCGATATAAATCAGAAGCGCCAATACCAAAGTAACGCACACCAATACCACCGGTTAATACATTGGATTCGTAGGCTACAATTCCACCTTCAAATAACACATTCGAGGACGATAAAGGCGAGAGCTTTTCATTGTTACCCTGCTTCTTCAATGCCGCACGAATGATCTTTCTTTCGGTCAGTAGATTCTGCAGGCCTTCCCGCTCGACAGGTATGAACCAACCTGAATCAAGCAGCGCATTCACCAGCATGGAGGCCGCCCCCTGGGTGACTGCAGTGGAAAAATTGCTATGCGGTGATTTCTTATACTGTCCAGTCTGATCCCGGAATCCAAAAACAGAGGCAAGCACCTTGCCTTTTGGCGAAGGCAGATTAATGAGATCCTGATAGGTGCTGGACATAGGCGTCAGAGTCGCGGCATGGTCTGGCGCTGCAGCGACAGGATCACGGTCCGCTGTGATCGCACACCCACCCAAAAGTGTAGCAAGCAAACCCAGCACACCCCATCCACCCAACTTTAAAAACAAGCTATTCATGATTTACTACTATTTCATTTCACTTTTGATGGCTTTATTAGAAACTCACGGGCCTAGATTTATTTAGATATCTAGAGAAGAAACTGTAAAAACCGTTGTAACATCATTCACCTCATCATAGGTTGTAACCTGTAGCGTGTTATCACCCAGATCCGTAAGTATGACCGTAAAGTCACCGTAATCGAACACCTGGTCTAGCACCAAGTCAGCATCACCGCTGGCAATAGCAGCGGCTAAATTTCTGACCAATGCCCTCTCCAGACTCTCATTGAACAGTTCTCCTGCCGTCTTATCCGCTCTCGACTCAAGATCAGGATCATCATGGTCATCCTGTGCCTGTGCGTTAGCGAGTAACCAGTCACCGTTCGCAGCATTTCCTCCAAACGCAGGATTCACCGGCACATACACCAGCTCATCCGCTTGCAGATGAAAACTGGCAACGAGTAATAGGATCGCAGGTAAAAACAGTCGTTTCATCTGAGGGTCACTCCAATCAAAATATTCAATCTATTTACCGACTTTAGATTTCATCCGCTGCAAGATCCGGATCACTGAACAACATTCTTTCGTGTTGTAGTGTCTCAAAACGATTCGAGACCGACTTGGCGGCGCTACGCGAGGTATCCACAATATTGGCCATTACTGGAGAAAGAAATACCTCAAACAGCCTTTTTCTATTATGTTCTATCCAGATGTGGCTGCCTGATCTTGCAGTAGGCTGTTCGTGAATTGAAAAGTTCTCATCTTTACCGACTTTATAATCTGGCCATGCGATTGAGAATGCATCATAAAACCTGCGCCCGATTATCGTTACGGTGTTATCAACGATAATTCCGCTTATTCCCTCATCTTCCAACCCAATCTCACCACGGTCATTCGTTTCTATCTCCTGATCGATATTCGCCGCAAAAGCCGGACCTTGTCCCAAACAGAGCAACCAGATAACCAAGGTTATTAACAGCCTTAAAATTTCTTGCCCGTTTAGAATTACGTATGGGTTTCTGAAGGAATGAGTAATCATGTTCAGATATTTATAATTCTTATTATTTGGATTACCTATCAAAATATAGGCTGTATGCTCGCCTTTATCTCTGACTGATCGGGCTGTTCATCCATAGAAATCTTTGATGCTTCAAGGTCTATCTGTTCTCGACAGTTTTTCACCCAATTGACGGCTTGCACGCGATTACTCACATCGATCTTACGAAAAATGTTGTAGACATGAGTCTTTACTGTTCTGTCGCTGATATTGAGTCGCTTGGCAATCTTCTTGTTTGAGTCACCTTTGGCCATACACCAGATAATCTGGCGTTCCTTGTCAGTCAGAACCGACATGGTTTGTGAGGGACGCCGATGTGTATTGCGATGTCTGCTTAAATAGCGGGCCATACTCTTACGTGAGAACCAGCATTCTCCATCAAAGATAGCCTGCACACCCTTGAGTAGTTGATCCTGATCAGCATGATCATAAAAGATGCCTTTAACCTGTGGCCATTCGATTAATGCATCATGTTCACATGACTCACTCATATTGATGAAGGCAATATTCAACTTTGTTGAAAGCTCAGCAATTCTTTCAATACAATTGTAGATTCCCGATTGAGTTTGATTCGAATAATCGATGAGGATGATGGTTTCACGACCATCTATTTTGATGCGGTCGCTTGCAGGAGACACATCGATAATATCGCATGAATGACCTAAGGTGCCATTCAGAAATTTGGCGAACAGTGCATTCTGAAAATTCTTATTGCCAATAATCAGGATTTGGCGAGATTTTGCATTTCCTTTCACTTTATATATTCTCTGAATGGTTATTTATCAATAACCTTGATCCCTAGCACAGCCATAGTGTGAATAATCAGTGTTATCAAGCAGCACCTGACAACACAGGTCTGTTTCTAGAAGATAAATTAATTTTATTTGATAAAGCCAGATTTTGTTTTTTAGTGTCTGGCTCCTTCCCGTATTAGAAACGCTACACCATTTCCATCACTGAACAAATAGGGACAATCCCTTAAGCACGGCTTAACATCAGGCATTAAATGAACTTTTTTCTTATATTTTCAGAGTGAATATCTTTTTTATTACATAGTGATCAATCTATGACTTTATCATTACCAAATAATGGGATTAAATGCCCAATAATACTGACCAACCTTCAATTTCATCAGGCTAGCCAATCAATAAGTTTTATAGCCATGCAGATAATCAGGAAGGAAATCCTATAAGAAAGGTAAATCAATAATTGCCAATCGGTAGAATAAAGCGCTCGTTCATGTGCTCCAACACCACTCCGTCCGGTAGGATTTCAATTAACAATGGCCCTTCCGCGAGAGTGTCTCCCTCACGGTACTTCTCCATATTGATAAGCACATAGCTGCGGCCCTGTTGCTTATCGTAGCTGTGTATATCGATATTGAGTAAAGGCAGTTTTTCGACAAAACCGTCTGGCAGTTGGCTGATGGATTTTGCTTTTGCGGGTGGTTTTTTCGATTTAGGTTTATCCGGTATTTTTGCAATCTTACTAACCGGTAGTTCAACAGCAGGTTCTATTCTTTTTTGTTTTGGTTTTGGTCTTGGCTCCTCTCCCTGCAGTGGCATAATCTCCTTTTTCAGGACAGCAGGCCGGCTATCCTGGACAGGCTGTTCAACTTGCTCCAACTGAACAGCAGGCTGCATGGAGACCGGAAAAGGCAGGTCGATGGTCGGTTCTTCAAGCTTGTTTACCTGTTGAACCGGTGCATCCTCTCCAAGGTAGATGCCCAATATCAGCATTCCCACCGCCACCATCCCCACCAGGAGGATGGCGAATAGCTTTGAACGCTTCTGTAAATCAACGTGATGAGCGACGCCGATACCGGGCACCTCACCCATCCTGTGCTGACGTTCAGCTTTTTTCAGGGCTTCAAGAATCAGAGACACCTTAGCCCCCATCCTTCAAGGTCGGAGTCCCCGCAGGAATATGCAGATTATTCAGCAGGATCATAGTCCAGGCGCCCGCGATTCCATCCGCCATCAGGTCGTGAGATTGCTGGAATCTTTGCAGACGCTGTTTCAAGCCATCCTCGAAATGGTCCACGCCAACGATAGTAGGGACGAGTTCTCCATCCACCAAAGACAATCTCTCACGCAACCAGGTAACCGTCTCTCCGGATGACCCCGGGCCTACCAATGCCCCCCCCTTTGGCGGGCGCCAGAGCATCACGAAATCGCCTTCCCATTGTTTCGCGAACGTCATTTTCTCAATCCGGTATTCTTGATTTCCATCATCGATGAGCAGTTCATTACCCTGCACCTTTTTAACCAGCACCGATTTGGACAAGTCGTTCTTTTTCAGCCGGGACAACAAGGGACGGTCGAGTTGCATCAGGCCATCCCAGTTTGTTGATCCGCTCAGACAGCGAAGCCCCACCAGCACCGCTTGATGACAGATATCCTCTACCTCTGACCCCACTGATCGATGCCAAAGCCTGAAAAGTTTCTGCTGGAGGGTCCCTTTATTTTCCCCGATCGGGATGTCCGGGGAGTTAGCGACTGGAATCAATGATGAGTTATTGAGCGCCGGCATGCTGAGTTTGCTGGTTTGCTCATCGGTCAGGACTATTTTTCTGAGACTTCTCTCAGTCTCCGGATTGTCCGGAGAATAGGGCAAGATACCAGTCTCTCCAGACTTTGTGATCTGAACGATCTCCTCGCCTGTCTCTGCCACAGCTTCAGTATCAGGCAGTTGCTGCTCGATTAAGCTCAACACCCCCCAAACCGCAGCCGCCGATACAAGTAACAAAAGGCCCGCGAAGACCCCCTGACCAGAATTCCCCCAAGCAGTGCACCCTTTGATCTCCCGTGAAGCACGCCAGACCATGCGCATCGTCACTCTCTTGGCGGCAGTGGTGAAAACAGCCAACAGTGTCCGCTCACAGAGCGTATTGATCTTACGCGGCACCCCCCCGGTCAGATAGTGGACCAGCTTCAGCGCCGATGGGATAAAGAGATCTTCACCCACTCCGGCAACAGAGAGGCGATGCCGAATGTACCTGACGGTCTCTGCCCGAGACAGGGGTGAGAGATGATAGCGGGCGGTAATACGTTGATCTACCTGACGCAGATCCTTTCTTGCCAGCAGTTGCTGCAATTCCGGCTGGCCAACCAGGATAATCCGCAACAGCTTGTGGCGGGATGTTTCCAGATTGGTGAGCAAGCGTATCTGCTCCAGCACCCTGGGGCTGAGATTCTGAGCCTCATCGATCACCAAGACGGTATGCCGCCCTGCAGCATGCGTCTTCAGCAGATGTCGGCTTAGATCATCACTGAGTTGTTTGAGCTGATAGGGAGGACCTTGGTAACTGACACCAAGCTCATCGCAAATCGCCGCCATGAAGTCACGGCGAGACAATCGCGGATTAAGCACCAGTGCGATATCCACATTATTCAGGTTCTGCTCCAGGAGACTGCGCACCAGCATGGTTTTGCCGGTGCCGACCTCACCTGTCAGCTGGACAAAACCACCATTGGGCCCGGTTCCATAAATCAGGTGGGCCAGACTCTCCTCATGGCCCCGGCTGAGAAACAGATAGCGGGGATCCGGCGTGATGGAAAACGGGTTTTCCTGGAATCCAAAGTCACTGAACTTCATGGCTTAAGCGCATAGGGTCTGTTAACAGGCCCTAGTTTAATCGCACTCCTCATCGGCATCCTCATCCTCCGCCAGATCTGTGGATAATTGAATCCACTTTGCCGCCTCATCGGCATTCATCGCGACCTGATTACCGGTCGCGTAGATCTGACCCAGTTCCGCCGCCGCCAGGTAGGAGCCATTATCAGCCGCCTCTTTTAGCCAACCGAGACCCCTATCCACGCTTTTCCTGACCCCCTGCCCGTTCAGATAGAGCAACCCCAGCAGATACTGGGCCTTCACATGCTGATCCTGGGCGAGACTTTTAAAACCCTTGTAGGCTTCGCGGTAGTCACTCGACTCATAGGCCGAGTAAGCCGTGTCAAAGTCAGCCGCCTTGACCGGCGCCTGTAACAGGCAGAACAACCCCAAAAACAAAAATATGTGCTTTGGACACATAGAAACAGACCCCAACATGGATAATTATCGCTATTCTGCCATAGCGGCGAAGGTTTTCCAGAAAGACAGGCCGTTTATTTCGTCCAACCTGCTGGTTCCGGGAATCTGATCCAGGATCTCAGACGTACCTTATGCCAGTTCTCGGATTGGATAATGGAACCAAACCATTTTCAGCAGAGTCCTAATTACGACCCTCATCTGAAATGAAGATTCATCAGAAAAACCCAGTCATTTCAAGATGGCTCGCTACCCGCAAGTTAGTTGAGCCAAGCAGTGCTGACACTGGCCTACCTGATTCGGGTAACCAGACCATTTCCTACCATATATCAACAAGTAAAACATTGACAACAGGGTAATCAACTCATGCGTTCAGCGAATTCTCCGCTCCTCATACTCTTCATTTTACTCCTCAATACCCAAGCACTCTGGGCATCCAGCAGGCCTGCTCCGGAATGGGATATCTCCGAATGGATCAATGGTGAAGGCAACAGCCTGGCTGAGCTCAGGGGAAAAGTGGTTGTGGTGGATTTCTTTCAGCTCTGGTGCCCCGGTTGCAACAGCTTCTCCATCCCGTTGATGTCAGCCTGGGAAGAGAAATACCGCACCGAGGTGGAAAGCGGCCGCCTCATATTCCTCAGCATTCATAGCGTATTCGAAGGACATGAGTTCCAGAATCCCAAGCGACTGCGCCTCTATCTAAAACAAAAAGGCATTCGACACCTGGTTGGTGTAGACCGGCATCAGGAGGGAGAGGAGATCCCTGAAACCATGCAGCGTTACCGGACTCGCGGCACACCGGAAATGGCGATTATCGATCAACAAGGCCAGATCCGTTTCCAGAGGTTCGGCCGCTTTGATCCCGCTGAAGGGGAGAGCCTGATCGAAAACCTGCTCGAAGAAAAGGGAATCTAGACCCATGAAACAAGCTATATTCATTGTCCCGTCACTCGTTGCAGCCTTTGCCTTGATCCTCATGAAAACCACCGTCCTTGCTGCCTTGTTCCTGGGGCTCTTCGCGCCAATAAACGCCAGCGCAACCACTCAAACCCACAAAGTGGAACGTCCCATGGAAATTCAACAAAAACTCGAAGCCGCCTTCATGGCCAAGGGCATTCAGTACAAGCCCCGCACCGAACACTTCAAGCCGGACGGTTCCCCGGAGTATATCAACCGACTGATTTTGGAGGACTCTCCCTACCTGTTGCAGCACGCCCACAACCCGGTTGACTGGTATGCCTGGGGAGATGAGGCCTTCGAGCGCGCCAGGCGTGAGAACAAGCCGGTGTTTCTCTCCATCGGCTACTCCACCTGCCACTGGTGCCATGTGATGGAGCGGGAGAGCTTCGAAAATACCGCAATCGCCAAGCTGCTCAACCAGCATTTCATCTCCATCAAGGTCGATCGGGAGAGCCACCCGGACGTGGATGAGGTCTACATGACTGCCGTGATGTTGATGAATGGTCATGGCGGCTGGCCCATGTCCAGTTTTCTCACGCCGGACGGCAAGCCCTTCTTTAGCGGCACCTATTTTCCTCCCAAACAATTTGCTTCGGTCCTGACTCAAATCCAGCAACTCTGGGACACTCGAAAGGATGATGTCATGCAACAGGCGGCGCGGGTCGCCGCTGCGGTAGAGGAGAACAACAACCGGCAAGGCCTGGCCATGGCGCTTGATCCGGATATTGTCTCCAAGGCATCCCGCATGGCATTGCGCAATTTTGACGAGCTGCAGGGCGGCTTCAGTCTGGCTCCGAAGTTTCCCCACGAACCACTGCTCTATCTGCTGCTGAACCAGGCCGAACGGCGCAACGACAGCGAAGTGCTGCACGCCCTCGAGGTCACCTTGGACGCCATGGCCCGGGGAGGACTCTACGACCAGGTGGGCGGTGGTTTCCACCGCTACTCCACCGACAACGAGTGGCTGGTGCCACATTTTGAAAAGATGCTCTACAACCAGGCCCACCTATCCCGACTCTACCTGTTGGCCTGGCGCCTCACCGGCAAGGAGCAATACCGCCGGATAGCGACCCAGACCCTGGACTATGTGATGCGCGAGATGACGGCGCCAGGCGGTGGTTTCTATTCCGCCACCGACGCGGACAGCGAGGGGGAAGAGGGCGCATTCTTTGTCTGGACACTGGAGCAGATCCGCGAGGCCCTACCCAAAGCAGATGCCGAACTGGCGATCCGGCTGTACGATGTTACCCGTCAGGGCAACTTTGAAGCGCATAACATCCTGCATCTGCAGCAGAGCCTGGAGGCCATTGCCGCCAAGGAAAAGCTGGAACTGAATACATTGCGCGATCAGATCGACCGGATCAATAAAAAACTCCGCGAAAAGCGTGAATCGCGTGAACATCCACTGCGCGACGACAAGATCATCACCGCCTGGAACGGCATGATGCTGAGCGCATTTGCCCAGGCTGCAGATCTATTGTCATCCGACAGCTATCAAAAAGCTGCTTTGCGGGCAGGAGAATTTCTCTGGCAAAAAAACCGGCGCTCTGCCGGACGACTCTGGCGAATTCACCTCGCTGGCCAATCCTCCATTGCCGGCGCCCAGGAAGACTACGCCTATCTGGCCGAAGGATTTATCCATCTCTACGACCTGACCGCCGAGCAAAAATGGCTGCGACGGGCACAGGAACTGGCGGATGCCATGCTCGAGCGTTTCATCGACCAGGACGGTGGCTTCTACATGAACGAGGCCGATGCGGGCATCACCGCCATGGGCCGGCCCAAGGATGACGGCGGTGACAACGCCATCCCCTCTGGCAGTTCGGTCGCCTTACGGGTGCTGCAGATGCTCTGGCAGCGCACCGGCAAACTCGAGTATAGAAACCAGGCCAATGGCCTGATTGGTGGTTTTGCCGGCGCCATCGAGCGCCAACCCACCAGCTATGCGTATATGCTGACGGCGATCGACGACCTGCGACAGGGTGAGCTGAGCATGCGAGGTTATGCTGCCCAGGGAGGTGTAAGAATAGAGGGTTCGCTGCAGCCCATGGGTGAAGACAAATCCTTACTCAATGTCAGCATCGAAATACCCGAAGGCTGGCACCTCAACTCCCATCAACTCAACAGCCGGGATCTGATTCCCACCGAACTCAAACTGCCGAGTGAAACCAGCCACTGGCAAATGGCGCCGGTGACCTATCCCAAGCACAGCATGCAGCGACTCGCCTTTCAAAGCGAGCCCCTGGCGGTCTACGAAAACCGGATTCAGTTACAGGCGCTGGTGGTAAGACAAAGCGAACAAGCCAAACATGCCCCGCTGCCCATTGAGCTCTCTCTCCAGGCCTGCAACAATGAAGTCTGTCTTCCACCGGAACAGATCCGGCTGAGTATCAGCCAATCTGAATAGAATCAGACTTATGCAAATATGGGTCGATGCCGACGCCTGCCCCAACGTGATCAAGGAAATTCTGTTCCGTGCGGCGGACAGAACGCAAACCCCTGTGATTCTGGTCGCCAATCAGCCTTTACGTACACCCGCATCGAAATTCATCACCAGCATCCAGGTGCCCGGTGGTTTCGATGTGGCGGATAATGAGATCGTCAGGCGACTCCAACAGGACGACCTGGTGATCACCGCCGATATCCCCCTGGCGGCCGAAGTGATCGAAAAGGGTGGCCATGCGATTAATCCCAGAGGTGAGCGTTACAGCAAAGACAATATCAAGCAACGCCTCACAATGCGTGACTTCATGGATCAGCTGCGCGGCAGCGGCATCGATACCGGTGGACCGCCCGCGCTCGACCAGAGCGACCGCCAGGCGTTCGCCAACCAGTTGGACCGGTTTCTGGCCCAAATGAAGCCTGACTAATCACGCAGTTCTCGGCTATATTCACCCCTTGCTGCAGAAAGCTATGCCTTTACCTGATCAAACCATGCCTGATATCATGACAAGACGTCGTTAGACAATAATTCCCGGCCCAACTAACTCTGTCATGGGTTTTGGTGGTGCAATCGCATATCCCTGTGCAAAATCGATATTGATGGTTTTCAATTGCTGGAGTATCTCCTCTTTCTCCACACATTCGGCAATGATCTTTTTGCCCATGATCTGACCGATTTCACTGATTGACTTGACCATTGCCAGATCGATGGGGTCGTCAAGTATTCCTCTGATAAAAGTCCCGTCGATTTTCAGAAAATCCACCGGCAGGTTCTTGAGATAAGTGAATGATGACAAACCACTGCCAAAATCATCCAATGCGAATCGGCAGCCATGGCCCTTGAGGGCATTAATAAACCGAGTGGCTCTGGACAGGTTGGCAACCGCTGCCGTTTCCGTAATCTCGAAACAGATGGATTCGTGCGGAATCTGGTGTTTACCAAGTTGCTCAAAGATAAACTCGAGAAAGGCTTCGTCTCCAATTGAATGACCGGATAGATTGATAAAGCAGGTGGATAGTCGTTCCAGACAGACAGGATGCCTGGCAAACATCTCGAATGCGGTTTGAATCACCCAGTAGTCGATTTTTATCGCGAGATTGTAGCGTTCCGCTGCCGGCAGGAAGACACTGGGCGTCACCAGAAGACCAGGCTCGTCCTCCAGGCGTAAAAGCAGTTCATAGTGAACCTCATCCTGATGTTCATCACGCAGGGCAATGACTGGCTGAAAGTAGAGATGGAAACGATCCTGTTCCAGTGCATCGTAAATTCGCGCCACCCATTGCATCTCACCATGGCGCTGTGCCAATAACGTATCGTCTTCCCGGTAGATGTGAAGACGGTTACGCCCGGCGTCTTTTGCGGCATAACACGCACTGTCCGCTGCGCGTAACACAGTGCTGATATTTTCACCAGCACCGATAATAGGCACAAGTCCGATACTCGCACCGATATTGAAATTTTTACCCTCCCAAACAAATCGATATTGCTCGATAGTCAACAGCAGGGTATTCGTCAAACGCTCGGCCTGAGAGATCGAGCAATGTTCCATCAAAATGCCGAATTCATCCCCACCCAGGCGAGCCAGGGTATCGCGAGATCTAACCTGATCCTGCAGCAAGTCGGCAAGCTGACGAAGCAACTCATCTCCCGCCACATGTCCACAGGTATCATTGATCACCTTGAATTGATCAAGATCCAAATAACAGAGTACGTGCTCATCCTGCTCCGTGCTTTCGGTATCCAAAACCCTTTGTAAGCGATACTCGAATTCGAGCCGGTTTACCAGGCCAGTCAAGGCATCATGGGTTGCTTGGTGTGACAATTTCTGCGCCATGGACCTGGCTTCCGTGACATCACTGAACACCAGGATCATGCCCGATACCTGACCGTCAAGACCCGGTATCGGGGAGGTCGCGACCTGAATGGCATGCTCACGGCCACTACGGCTGATCAATACGCCATGCTTTGCGAGGCTGGCTGTATTGTCATTCAGTAACAGCTGTGCGACAGAATCTATGATCTGTTCTCGATCATGCTCCTGAATAAAGTGGAATACATTATCCAGGGTCAGATTCAGCGCCTCATTCATCGGCCAGTCTGTCAGCTTTTCTGCAATGGGGTTCAGATACTCGATTATCCCCTCAGAGTCCGTCGTAATCACTGCATCCGCAATCGAGTGCAGCGTCACCTGAGCCTTCTCCTTCTCGGCGAACAGGGCCTGCTCCACTTGCTTGCGCTTGATGATGTCCCGTTGCAGATGCTCATTCGTTTCTGCGAGTTCAGCAGTACGCTCCGCTACCCGTTCCTCCAGTTGTTCATTGAGCCGCTCGACTGTCGCCTTCTCTACGTCCAAATGCTCGATCAGACGATTATTGTGCAGTTGCAGTTTGAATCCATTCACGAGCGTCTTGTGCATACGCAGCGCACTCAGGGAGATAAACAATAAAAACAGCACCTCTGCGCCACCGACTGTAGTGGCGGCGGGATCTCCCGAGATCAATAGATAGAGTGCACTCGGTATCAGTGCCGGCATCGAAAAGGCAAAGAACGCACCTTTCACTACAGACAGGGTAGCGACAGAGCCAGCGGACATTCCACAGACCCAGAGTGCTGCAATACCCATCTGCACATGAGATGTGTCAGACACCAACAGGATAGAGGCCGATCCCCAGATGACGCCCGACAATACGACTCCGCCAATAAACCAGGCGAGCCAGAAATTGATCCGATCCCCCTCTCTCGCTGAACCTCGAAACTTTTTTATCAAATAAAACCTTGCGGCAGTAATGAGCAGGTTAAGCGACAGCCAAACCAAAAGGAGTACATGTGATGATGTATTCCAGAACAAGCCAACCAGTATAATCGCCGCAGCAAGGCTCGCTGTGAGTGCAACTCCCGCCTGGTCATAAAGTACATCGACCTGCATAGATCGATATTCAATCATCTCATCCTCAACCTTATTCTGTTGCCCCGTCCAGGATACCTATCGTAAGACCTATATCCAAGTAAAGACAGGGAACCTGGTTTCATTGCATGGAAATACTGGCGCCGGATTCAGCTCATATATCAGAGGCGCTAAGACCCACTATTAGATTGATTATTATCTGAAATAGTCTTACAAAAATCATCCCTGACACTCGAAACAGCTTTATTTTCAGGACCAAGATCCCCGATCTCCAGTTTATTGCTTACTTACCTGATGAAAGCATGGTGACGTATGCGATCAATGCCTCGACCTCGTCCGCTTCAAGTTCGGCAAACAATGACTCACTGTTTTCATGGGTCCGGCGGCCGCTTGCGAAGTCGCCAATCTGCTTACGCAGGTAATTTGGGTATTGGTTGACCAACGGCGGGCTCTCTTTGTCCGCTTTACCGGCCGCCTGTTCACCATGACACTGTATACAGTCCTGGAAGATATCTTCACCGACCTCCCGCATCTCATCCGGTGAATCAAACTGGGCGAGTATCTCAGGCGCTGGCTCATGGGCAGGAATCGTGAGTTCATCCAACGACAATTGCGTAACGTACGAGGCCACGGAAGCAATGGCATCTTTATTGAATCGCCAGTTCTTGAATACCGGCACCATCGGTTTATTCAGGCGCTTGCGGCTCTTGAAGTCGGAGAGTTGTTTTTCAATGTAGGGCTGGGGCAGACCGGCGATCCGCGGGTACTTGCCTTCCTTTCCCCCCAGACCCTTCAGTCCGTGGCAGACCTTACAGTGCTGGTAGATCTGCTTCCCGACCGAGACATCGGCATATAGATCGTTAGTGAAGAGAAATAACAGGCTTAGCACTGAGATGAGGTGGATCTTGGGTGACATTTGGCTATTTCTCCTCTGACCTGTTGCTAGTTGGATTTAGGAAGTAGCGCCGGTAGTTTCTTCGTTCGGAGCCAGAAGCGCCGGAGTAAACCCGCAGTGACCCGATAACTGTCGCCATTACAGGGATAGAGCACTAATTGACTCTTTTTGATCCGCTGCAAACCGTCGGCGAGCAAGCCAATTCTCCGGTCAAGAACGGTTATGGCGTCAGACCAGCGATAGGGATCGGCATTCAGTACCGGGGAGACGAGATCTGTCAGTACCATCAGATTTTCCTCGCCTTCTTTACATGGCAACTCATGAACAGCGACCGGCTCGGTCTGAACCTTGGCAAGCCTCGCCATCCCGACAGCTGTCGGATCATCGCCACAGACCTTATCAAACCTGGACTGTTTCACCTCCGGCAACTGTCCAATGCCCGATAACCAGAGACCATTGATGGTCAACCTGCCTTCCGCCTCCCGTTGCTGATTGACAGGGGATTGAAACAGCAGCATCTGCATCTCATTCAGCAACTGCCGCCAACGCCTGGCGTCATGACCCTCGGGCATGAACGGTTCGATATGATGGCCCACGACCTGACTGAGGCCATGGGTTTTCAGCTCGGGACAGTGTTTGAGCTTCAGATACCAACGTTCAGGGCCTGCAGTCAGCAGTTGAAACCCTTCTTCAGCGAAATGCGCATTGAACTGCCTGGCGATCTCTTCGGCTTCAGACGCTGTGATTTCCATCTGCTCACAGTTGAACAGCAACAACCGATCACGGTCGGGACGCAGATGTACAGGGTCGGCCCGTATCCAACAGGCATCAGCCACATCCGCCCCCGTTGCATAATAATTGACCGCGCCTTCCGGCAGATCCCTCTCCCTGGACAGCGGATGATCAAACAGGGCAAAAAGAGTCGTGAGATAATCCTCTCCACAACAGCTTCTCTGGTCCGCCCTGGAAAGGATTTTTTCGAGCCGTGGGGCTGACAGGGTGACTCCCGAGGAGTCAAAGTTCCGCATTGGCCCCAACAGGCCGGGGATCAACAGATGGAGCCTGGTGACAGAAGCATTCATAGCGCGGTGCTTTGCGAGCGACTCTGATCCGGCATAATCAAGCCATCGCGTAATCCAGCATCAATCCCAGAAATACCGCCATGCCGAAATTGTTGTTGTTGAGGAATGCCTCGAAGCACGCCTTTGGGCTCCGGTCCTGACAGATGACCTGCTGATAGATAAAAAAACCTGCGCCAACAACCAGGCCGGAATAATAGATCCAGCCCCTGCCCGTCAGCAGTCCGGTCAGAACCAGCAACAGCAGCATGATGGCCTGCAAAAAACCGATGATCAGCAGATCATGGCGGCCAAACAGGATGGCGGTGGATTTCACTCCAATCTTCAGATCATCCTCCCGATCCACCATCGCATATTGCGTGTCGTAGATAAGCGCCCACAACAGAGTGGCCACAAACAGCATCCAGGCAACCAGGGGCATCGACTCGGTCACCGCCATGAACGCCATCGGAACAGCCCAGCCAAATGCAGCACCCAGCACTACCTGAGGAAGATGAGTGTAGCGCTTCATGAAGGGATAACCCGCCGCAAGGACGGCCGCGCCCACGGATAGGGCCATGGTCTGCCAGTTGAGAAAGAACAGTAGCGAGAAGGCGATCAGACTGAGTATGACAAACACTGCCAGGGCCTCACCCGCACTCACCAGGCCACTGGCGACAGGCCGCTCCCGGGTGCGGGCCACTTGTCCATCGATATGCCGGTCGGCGAAATCGTTGATGGCGCAACCCGCAGAGCGCATCAGCGCGACACCCGCCATGAAGATCAATACGATCCGCCAGGGGGGCTGCCCCGCCCCCGCGACCCAGAGCGCCCAAAGTGACGGCCACATTAGCAGCAGGATACCAATCGGTTTATGCAGCCTAATCAACAGCGCGTAACGGCGCAGCCTTTCAGACCAGGAGACAGGGCCAGACTGGAGGTTTTCAATCTTTACTTCTGGTGAGCTCATGCTTGGCCGCTTTGTGGTAACTCAGGCAGAAAAATTTCATTCACCAGTATCGGGCGATTAGAGATATAGAACAATGTCCTGCGACCCCATAAAGTTTGAGGTTGTTGTTGCAGATTGGCGGCGGCGGAAGCAAACAACGGATGCCGGGGGTGCAGCCTGGCGATCTGGGTGATGCCGCGCTGGATCCTGGAATCGGAAAAAAGCACCGCACCCAGTGGTTTTTCACCCAATTGCGTCAAGCGCCGGGCTGACCCTTTCAGACTGGTTGCCGGGATCAGCGTCCTGGCGAAGACCCAAGGATGACCGTCACACAGCAGTTCAACCTCCCTGATCAGAGTTGCCTCACCGCGGCGTAATCTCAGCACCTTGCTTTCGCTATAGAGCGGTGAGCCCCAGGCCTGATGCAACAGGCGCACCCGAAACTGGCCCTCTCCACAGGCTTGCACCACCCGCCGGGTCAGTGAGCCTTCATCACGCAACCAGTCTGCTACGCCTGCGGGTACTGCGGCAAACCGCTGCAACCGCCACTCGCCCCAATTGGGTTCGAGGATGGATTTTTTCCTTGTTCTAACTACCACTGCCTTTTGATCACTCTACTGAACTCTGAAACCACTACAATCAGTCCACAATATCCATTTACCGGGCAATCACTAAAGTGAAGTGAACGGCAAAAAAGGAAAGGATTATCGCATAGGTTAACCCGGAAATTTCACCCGTGAACGTGATGATCGTGCCGAGATCGTTGTTCAGAGGTGGATTTTCGATTGAATCAATAGCCAAAGCTATTGATGATTGAGAAAATACCAGCTCTGGGCGACAAGATCGGTACGAGGGCGCGTTCAGCATTCTCAGGTTACACTCTGCATTTTACTATTATCACAATAATTTTCAGTCAACACAGATAGTTATTTAGTATTGTCAGCGAACGGGTGAATTTTTCGGGTTAAACCTTTCCGTAATCGGCGCGCTGTCCGAGCCAGCGTCTGACCAGTCCGGCGGCTTTATCCGGATAGCGCTTCAGCATCAGCTCCGCCGCCTCCCTGACATCATCCAACAGATCCTGATCCCGCACCAGATCGGCAATCCGCAGTTGCATCTCGCCGGTCTGACGCGTACCCAGCACCTCCCCCGGACCACGCATCTCCAGGTCTTTTTTTGCGATCTGGAATCCATCGTTGGTTTCGCGCAGAATCCCCAGGCGTTGTCTGGCATTTTGTGAAAGTGGGGGATGATACATCAGCAGGCAGTGGCTTGCGGCACTGCCCCTGCCGACCCTGCCACGCAATTGATGGAGCTGCGCCAGACCGAGCCGTTCAGGATTTTCGACGATCATCAAGCTGGCATTCGGCACATCGACCCCAACCTCGATCACGGTAGTGGCCACCAGCAGGTCCAGGTCCCCTGACTTGAACTCGCTCATGATTCGCTCTTTTTCATTCTGCTTGACCCGGCCATGCACCAGGCCAACCTGCAGCCCGGGCAGGGCCTCGGTCAGCATTTGCGCCGTATCTTCCGCGGTCTGGCACTGCAGCGCTTCTGATTCCTCGATCAGGGTACAGACCCAGTAGGCCTGCCGGCCCTCGGTACAGGCCGCCCTCACCCGCGCCACCACCTCGTCCCTGCGACTATCGGATATCACTCCGGTGGTGACCGGTGTTCGACCAGGCGGCAATTCATCGATCACCGAGAGATCAAGATCCGCATAGGCAGTCATCGCCAGCGTTCTGGGAATTGGGGTGGCGGTCATGATCAGTTGATGTGGAGTATGGCCATCCGTCTGGCCTTTCTCACGTAATGCAAGCCGTTGATGCACGCCGAATCGGTGTTGCTCATCGATGATCACCAGGCCAAGGGCCTTGAACACCACATCGCCTTGAAACAGCGCATGGGTGCCCACCACGACCTGAGCCCGGCCTTCGGCAACGGACACCAAGGCCTCTTCTCTGGGCCTGCCCTTCAGACGCCCCGTCAACCAGGCGCATTCGACCTGCAAGGGCTGCAACCAGACCGAGAAGTTTCGCAGATGCTGTTCCGCCAGCAGTTCAGTGGGCGCCATCAACGCCACCTGCAGGCCGCACTCCACCGCCTGCAGCGCCGCAAGGGCGCTGACGATGGTCTTACCTGAACCTACATCCCCCTGCACCAAACGCTGCATGGGCAAGGGTTTGTTCAGATCCGCCTCGATCTCCAGAACCACCTGCTGTTGGGCGCTCGTCAGTTGGAATGGCAGGCTGTTCAATAGCGCGCGCCGTAATGCGCCATCTCCCTGTAGGGCGGGCGCCGGCGTTCTGTTATGTTGCAGACGCAGTTCCCGCAGACTGATCTGGTGGGCCAGTAATTCTTCAAAAGTGAGGCGCTGCTGAGCGGGATGGACGCCCTCCAGCAGTTGTTCCTGGGGCGCATCCGGTGGAGGGCGATGGATATACCTGATGGCGGCCACCAGGTCTGGCAGGTGAAAGCGTCCCAGCAGTTGGGCGGGTAGCCACTCCTGTAAGTCTTTGGGAGACTGTTCCAAGAGGGCGAGCGCCTGATCTGTGAGTCCTCTCAGAGTCAGTTGGTGCACCCCCTCGGTGGTGGGGTAGATTGGTGTCAGATGGTCATCCACCAACAAAGGTGTGTCCGGGTCTACCCGCTGGTATTCGGGATGCACGATCTCCAGACTGTTGGGACCATTGCGTATCTCACCGAAACAACGCAGTCGGGAGCCGCGGACCAGGGCGCTCTTCTGCGCAGCACTGAAGTGGAAGAAACGCAGAACGAGACTGCCACTGCCATCGGCAAGGCTGACCAATAGGGAGCGACGGCGGCCAAAGCGGATATCCGCCAGCTCGACCTCCCCCTCTATGACGGCCTGATCGCCGGGCCGAAGCGTGCCGATGGGTCGGATGCGGGTCCTGTCCTGATAACGCAGCGGCAGGTGGAAGAGCAGGTCCTGCACCGTGAAGAGTCCCAATCGGGCAAGCCTATCGGCCACCTTGGGGCCCACGCGCTTCAGGCTGGTGACAGATCTCTCTTCCAGATGTTCTGGTGGGGCAGCCTTTTTCAATACAGGTGGATTCCTATTAAACTGGTGGACTCAAGCATGCCAGATTGACGAGGAGAAATAAAAGTGGTGCTACAGGAGACGTTGACCTTTGAGACCCGTGGCCGCGGGACTTCCAACATCACCCGTGAGGTTTCAGAGGTCATTCAGCGGGCAGGGATCAACACCGGTATCTGCCAGCTTTTCATCCAGCATACCAGCGCCTCGCTGATCCTGTGTGAGAATGCTGACCCAACGGTACGCTCTGACCTGGAACGCTTCATGGCGCGGCTGGCGCCGGACGGCGATCCTCTCTTCGATCACACTCAGGAGGGAGTTGATGACATGCCGGCGCATATCCGCTCGATTCTGACCAAGATGGATCTGAGCTTGCCGATTCTCAACGGCCGTCCCGGCCTGGGCGCCTGGCAGGGCATCTATCTGTGGGAGCATCGCACCCACCCCCATCGCCGGCGCATCACCCTGACCCTTATTGGGGAGTAAACCAGCCAATTTTGCCCACTTGATGCAAAACTCCATCTGTGCAGGGTGGGTATCGCCACCATCAAAGATTTGATCAAACGATTATGAGGTGGATGGCGCCCGCCCTACTGCACTATTCCAAATCAGTGGGTTTACCGTCCAGACTGATACTGTTGCGTTCTTTCCAGTAGGCCTTTATTCCATCCTCGCCTTTTTTCTTTGCCCACTCCTGGAGCTGGCCCCGGTCTCCCCGATAGTCAAACAACGGCACACCAAAACCACAGGATGTCTGTAGTAGATCCACATCCATCACCACAATCTGTCTTGCGCCGGACAGAACGGGGAAGTGGACGATATGCTCATCCCATACCGGGCTATCCGGATGGAAAATCTTTGCATGACCATAGAGCCTGAGGATCTTGGACTCGTCCGTAAAAGAGCAGAACATCAGGGTCATGCGGTCATTTTCCAGCAGGTGTGCAGCGGTTTCGTTACCACTGCCCGTCAGATTGAGCCAGACCACCTGATTGGGTCCCGCGATATGCAGACTGTCCATGCCCTTGGGAGAGAGGTTGATGCGCCCATCCGCCGTGGCAGTCGCCACAAAAAACATCTGCTGATGGATAATGAAATCCGCCAGCTTTTCATTGATGGCGGTGTATTGCTTGCCCATGGTGAGACCTCAAAAAATGCAACAAGAGTTGCTGATGGGATTATTTCTTGAAGCTTATCTTACCGCCAAACAGCCGGCCGGCAAGACTGGTTTTGTTTTTATTCAGCCACGCCTCTCTTTCGAAGAGCAGTTCCTTGGCCAGGGTCACCAGCGAACGCAGGGTGCGGGTTGCAATGATATCCATGCGCAGCTCATGCTGAAGTGTTGCGGAGGACCAGGGTCCACCATCATTTTTGCGGATAAATTTCCGCACCTGGAGATGCAGGATATTCCGTAGTTCAGCAACCAGTTCCTGTTCCGCCTTCTCCGGCTCCTGACCCAGCAGTCTGCGTTTCAGGTGCTTCGCCTGAGTGGGTGTGACCAGCTTGAGGGTGACGCACTCTTTTTCCAACAGATGCTGCATCCCAACCCGTTGATCCGCCAGACGTTCCGGCATCGATTTCGCATTTGGAACGTACCCGGTTGGTCGCTTTAACGGCGGTGCTTTTTCAGAATCTTCAGCCTTGGGCTTGCTGTCAGCGGGCGCAGCATCCTCTTCGACAGCAGGATGTTCACCAGCAGATTCTTCATCACCCTTCACCGCGGGCGCAGTCTGGTCAATCTCCGACTCCAGCCAGGCCGCCTGCTCATCGAGAACATGATTGAACTCTGCCGGGGTTGTATTTTTGTGCAGACTGGCTCGTACCGCCTGACCTAGTATCTCTGTGTAGTAACCGATGATCGCTGGATCGATTACGCTACGTGACTGACAGACCGCGAATACCCGTCCCTTGATATTGACTTCGATAAGTTGTTCAAGCTGACTATCCATCGGATTCGGAGCAACGACCTCAGGCTTGGAGAATTATGATTAATAAATGAGGCATATATGCTATGTATCGGAATCCACACGAACTTCTTTAATTCTGGGAGAGTTCGAGCACCGCATCCATCTCCACCCCGGCATCTTTCGGGAGTGACGCAACACCAATCGCAGCGCGTGCCGGATAGGGTTCGCTGAAGTATTCAGCCATGACCTGATTGACGACTGGAAAATGACTCAGATCGGTCAAAAAGACATTCAGCTTGGCCACATCGGCCAGACCGCCTCCAGCCGCGCACGCCACCGCCTGTAGATTGTCGAACACCCGGCGAATCTGGCTCTCGATATCACCCTCCACCATCTCCATGGTCTCAGGCGCCAAGGGTATCTGGCCCGACAAATAGACCGTCCCGCCGCATTTGACTGCCTGGGAATAGGTGCCGATGGCCTGCGGCGCCTGATCGGTACGGATAATCTCGCGGCTCATGCTGTTGCTCCTCTGTTAATTAGAAGCTCTGATAAAAGCCATCCATGGCTTTATCAGAACATAAAACTATTTGTTTTTGGATGTCTTGAACTGCTGCCGGGTGATCTTCATCACCGAAGAGACCCGTCGCACATGGCGGATGATACGCGCCAGATGCTGACGCCCTCTGACGGTAATCACGAAGACCAGGGTTGACGACAGACCATCCCGCTCTTCTGATCCGACCTGCTCAATATTGGAACCGAGCTCAGAGATGGTCGAGGCCACCGTGGCCAGCAAGCCTCTACGATTACCCGCCTCAACCCGAAGCTCCGTCGCGAACTCCGCGTCTACTTCCGACTCCCATTCTGCCTCTATCCATTTATGCCCGTGCTTGTCGTAATCCCCCAGATTGTTGCAACCCTGGCGATGAATAACGATGCCCTTGCCGGGGTTGAACACCCCGAGGATCGCATCCCCAGGAATCGGCCGGCAGCATTTGGCATAATTCACCACCATACCCTCGGTGCCCTTGATGAACAGTACGCCGGAGGGTTTATCTTGCGGGATTGCCGCATCCTCGGATACCACGATATCCTCACCCACCAGATGCTTTGCAATTAACAGCGGCATACGGTTGCCCAAGGCGATATCGGCCAGCAGATCATCGAACCGCGTAAGGCGGTACTCCTTCAGTACTCTGTCAATCTGCTCATCACTGACCCTCTCAAGGCTCTGATTGAGTAGCGTCAGCTCCCTTTCCAGCAAGCGTTTCCCAAGTCCAATCGCCTCCTTTTTTTGCAGATTCTTCAGGAAGGCGCGGATGTTGGCCCGCGCTTTGCCGGTGACCACAAAATTAAGCCAGGCTGGACTCGGATTCGCCGTCTCGGAATTGATGATCTCCACAGTCTGACCGTTGAACAGCCTGGTGCGTAACGGAACCAGGCGCCGGTCCACCCGGGCCGCGACACAGGTATTCCCCACATCGGTATGCACCGCATAGGCAAAATCAATCACTGTGGCGCCTTTCGGCAATACCATGATTCTTCCACGGGGAGTAAAGACATAGACTTCATCGGGGAACAGGTCGACCTTGACGTGTTCCAGAAATTCAATAGAATCACCCACCCCGTGCTGCATCTCCAGCAAATTGTGCAGCCAGTCGGAGGCTCGGGACTTCACCCATTGACCACTGCTATCACCGGCCTTATACATCCAGTGAGCCGCAATCCCGGATTCCGCCAGTTTATCCATCTCCTCAGTACGAATCTGGATCTCAATGGGAATGCCCTGAGGCCCAAACAGTACGGTATGCAGGGATTGATAACCATTGGCCTTGGGGATGGCGATATAGTCCTTGAAACGACCCGGCATGGGTTTGTAGAGATTATGCGCCGCACCCAACGCCCGGTAACAGGTATCCACCCGATCAACCACAATACGGAAAGCGAACACATCCACCACTTCGGAGAAGGAGAGCTTCTTCTGCACCATCTTGCGGTAGATACTCAGGAAGTGCTTTTCCCGGCCGAACACCTGGCCGGCCAAGCCCTCTTCGTCCAACCTTCCGCGAATCGCAGTTTCGACGTTATCCACCAGCTCCCGGTGATGCCCCCGGGCATCCGCCACCGCCTGCTTGAGCACCCGGTAACGTTTCGGCCAGTGCGCAGCGAAACCCAGTTCCTCCAATTCCAGGCGGATGGTATTGATACCCAACCGATTGGCGATGGGTGCATAGATATCCAGAGTCTCGCGGGCGATGCGGCGCGCCTTCTTGGGCTTCATTACCCCCAGGGTGCGCATGTTATGCAGCCGGTCCGCCAGTTTGATCAAAATAACCCGGATATCCTTGGTCATAGCCAACAACATCTTGCGCAGACTGGCTGCCTGGGCCTCGGCCTGGGAGTTAAAATCGATCTTAGAGAGTTTACTGACCCCATCCACCAGCTCGGCGATCTCAGCATCGAAGATCTCCGTCAAGTGCTCTTTCGCGGTGGGTGTGTCTTCGATGACATCGTGCAGAATGGCCGCCATCAGACATTTGTAGTCCATGCGCATATCCGCCAGGATCTGCGCCACGGCCACCGGGTGGTAGATATAGGGCTCACCGGTCTTTCGGTGCTGCCCGGCATGGGCCTCGGCGCCAAACAGGTAGGCGCGATAGACCTCGCGGATCTGTTCCTGCTTCAGGTAACTTTCAAGAGAGACGCAGAGATCACTGATCAGGAATCGTGGAGAATCCTGTTTATCATCAGATAGATTGACTGAATTACCAAGGGGGTTGCTCATTCAGCACTCCGTCACAGGGTCTATGACGGATTCTGTGCTGATTTCCCCCCAGTATGCAAGATCAAATTCGAATTGAATGACTGACGGCCATGTCCTGCAGCCAGTCGATGACCGGTTATTCGCTAGGTCGCATCATCGGAGGAGAGGTTTCCATGGCGGCAAATTGATCATCGATCACCATCTCCGCTTCAGGCTTGGCGTCGACATCCTGATGGGTGATCAAGCCATCGGCGATCTCCCTTAGAGCCATCACGGTGGGTTTGTCATTTTCCCAGGGCAGCAGCGGGTCAACACCATTAACCAATTGGCGGGCACGCTTGGTTGCCAAAAGCACCAAGTCGAAGCGGTTATCCACATAATCCAGACAATCTTCTACGGTAACACGCGCCATTCTCTATACTCCGGGAAGCCCATTAATCATAATTGATACTCGAACGAGCTGGTAATATTAAACGAAGCTGGTGTCTAACGCCAAATTCCGCAGCCTTGGGTCACAGCAGGAATGGCTTGATTCGAGGTTGCCGACCACCGAAACAAGCTTCTCAGGGATTTTAAAGCCCATATTCCCCCCTGGGCATCAATGCCCGTGGATCACAAGAGCATGAAGATCAGAGATAAACTGCAGATAACCTTCATCACCATCGCACTCTCCTTTGGTGTGATCGGTTTTATCGAACATCAGTATATTGCTGAAATTGCCGATTCCTTCAGCGCACTGGAAACCCAAAAAGCCCCCTCCCTCACCGCTTTACTCGAAATGACGGCGGCCACCCGGCGCGCTTCCATCAAAGCAATGGAATACTCGATGCGCGGCGAATCCGGAGACCGCCGCAAAGCCTTTGATGCCTTGCAACAGATTGACCAGGAGTTTGAACGGTACCAGGCGCTCAGCACAGACCGAGAAGCAAGAGACATTAGCGATCTCCTGGCCAGAAAAGAGCAACTGACCAATGTCATTAGCGACTTCCTGATGATCTCTGAGGGTCCAGCCATCGTGCAGATGATCAGTGAACAGGAGGTGCTGCATCAAGCACGCAGCAGCCTGATCGGGACTATTAAGGAACTGATGCCCAAGGCCCCTGAGCCACTCAAATACGACCTATTGTTGATCAAGAGCGAAGCACGCAAGGTCTCCATCAAGCTCGTCGAATACACCCTGAGGGGGAATGCCGCGGATCAGCAAAAGGCCCTGGATGCCATGCAGGAGTTGCGCTCCGCACAGATAAAATATGCCGCAGCCGATTCCACCACTCTTCAGCGGGCTGGACCGGTCACCCGGCAGGTTACAGCCTATCTCAGCGCTGCCGAGCACTATCTGCAACAGATGTCTTCAAGACAATACGCAGTTCAAAATGTATACGCCAAGGAGGAGGAGCTGCACACCGCAAGAAAAGCACTGATACGCGCCTTGTACCCACTCATCGAACACCACTACGAAAAGCTGGGACAGGCGTCCGATACCACTTGGGAAGACATAAGAACAGCAGGCCGCCTACAGATCTATTCAGTCGTCCTGGTGACACTCATTGCCATCATTTTCGCGGTTCTGCTGGCCCGCTCCATCTCAACACCACTGGTCAGATTATCAAGCCTGGTCAATCGCTTTGGCCAAGGTGAAAGCATAGCAACTGAGGATATACCAACCAGTGGCGCTCAGGAGCTGCGCCGACTGAGCAACGCAATAGTCGGCATGATGCGGGAACGCGAAATCCTGGAGGAATCCCTCAAATCCAGCGAGGCCTTTGTGCGCATGCTATTTGAGACATCTCCCGTGGGACTGGCGCTTACCCGTATGGATGGCGCCCTGGTAGAGATCAATCCCGCCTATGCAACAACCATTGGACGCAGCGTCGAGGAGACTCTTTGCCTCGCCTACTGGGACATCACTCCCGAGGAGTACAATGAGCAGGAGCAGGCACAGCTTGAGTCCCTCAGCAAAACCGGCCGTTATGGTCCCTATGAGAAAGAGTACCTGCATAAGGATGGCCATCGGATCCCGGTGCGCCTATCCGGCCTCTTGATAGAGCGAAATGGAGAACCGCACATCTGGTCGGTGGTGGAGGATATCACCGAGCAGAGGCAGGCAGCAGCAGAGATCGAACGTCAATTGGCGGCATTAAGCATTACCGAGCACAAATTGGCCGAGGCACAGCGCGTCGCGCACGTCGGTAACTGGGAGCTCGATCTACTGAGCAATGAACTCTGGTGGTCGGATGAGGTGTTCCGGATCTTCGAGATCGACCGGGAACTGTTCAGCGGCACCTACAAAGGATTCCTGGATACCGTCCATCCGGAAGACCGGGGGGAGGTCAATCGTGTGTATTCGGAGTCGGTACAGAATCGAACCCCTTATGACATCATCCATCGCCTTCTGATGTCCGATGGCCGGATAAAACACGTCCATCAGCGCTGTGAAACCTATTACGATGAAACAGGCAATGCGTTACGTTCCATAGGCACGGTGCAGGATATAACGGATTACCACAGGGCTCAGGAAGCCCTGCGGGAAAATGAACAGCGGCTCACCCTACTGCTCAACACGCTCCCCCATGGCGTTGAGGAAAACAATACCGAGGGCGTCATCACTTACAGTAACCTTGCCCATCATCGTATCCTGGGTTGGAAGCCTGGCGAACTGATCGGCCGACACATCTGGGACTCGCAAATAGACGACCCACAAAAGCAAGAGTTGCGTGAATATCTGGTCTATCTGGTCAAAGAGCAGCCACTACCCGAGCCATTCATCACTCGGAATGTCACCAAGGATGGACGGGAGATACTGGTCGAGATCACCTGGGATTATCTACGCGATTCCGAGGGAACCCTTAAGGGTTTCATCTCCGTCATTTCCGACATAACCGAGAGTAAACAGGCTGAAATAGCCCTGGCTGTCAGCGAGGAAAGGTTCAGAAACCTGGTGGAGAGCAGCCAGGACTGGATCTGGGAAATCAATGCCAAAGGCATCTATACCTATGCCAGTCCCCGCTGCCAATCACTTTTAGGATACTCACCCGATGAAATTGTCGGACGCGCACCCTTCGAACTGATGTCTGCAGCGGAAACACAACGAGTCAGGGAGGATTTTCTTCGAATCATTACCGCACACGCTCCCATCATCGCCCTGGAGAACACCAACCGGTGCAAGGACGGGCGCGAAGTCGTGCTGGAGACAAGCGGCATACCTTTTTTTGATAGTGACGGCCAGTTGGCCGGTTACCGTGGCATAGATCGCGACGTCACCGAACGCAAGCGGGTGGAACAGGCGCTATACATCAGTAAGACCAACCTGGCGGAGGCTCAAAAGATAGCTCAATTGGGCAGCTGGGAACTCGATTCCGCCTCCAGCGAGTTCTACTGGTCGGATCAGGAATATCTCTGCCTGGGGTATCCCATTCAAACCTGTGAGGCCAGTTATGAGAACTTGCTGCAGGCTGTTCACCCGGATGACCGCAAACGGGTCAACAGCACAATTCAGGCAGTTCTTCGAGGAGAACTCGATACCTGCGATATCGAACACCGGGTCACCTGGCAGGATGGAAGCGAACGCGTCCTGCACGAACGGGCGTTCCTGGAACGAGGTGCAGACGGCAATCCACTGCGTATAATCGGCACCAGCCAGGATATCACCCAGCGGGTGCGCATGGAAAAGGAATTGGAGGCGCACCGCAAGCACCTGGAGGTGTTGGTGGAGGAACGCACATCCACCATCAAGCTACAGGCACAAATCATCGACCAGACCCACGATTCAGTCGTGACCACAGATCTCGACGGTTTTGTTACCAGCTGGAATGGGGGCGCTAAGCGGCTCTTCGGCACCTCCACAGAAGATGCGATAGGTCAACATATCTCCTTCGTCTATCCCGAGTCTCAACATGAGCTTCTGGAAGAGCAAATAATTGCACCCCTGAAAGAGCATGGTCTCCTCGACACTGAGGTAAAAATGTCGCGTGCGGATGGATCAGAGTTTCCCGCTCATATCTCCCTGTCCCTCCTCTACAATGATGACGGAGAACCCAGAGGCATGGTGGGCTATTCTATAGATATGAGCGAACTCAAGCGACGTGAAATCGAGCTTGATCGTCTCGCTAACCGCCTGCAGGTGGCCAACAAAGAATTGGAATCCTTCTCTTATTCTGTCTCCCATGACCTGCGTGCTCCATTGCGTGCAATTGACGGCTTCAGTCTGGCCATGGTGGAGGACTATGGTAATCAGTTGGATGAGACCGCCCATGACTACCTGCAGCGAGTGCGCAGCGGCGCCCAGCGCATGGGAATACTGATCGACGATATGCTGCAACTATCGCGGGTAAACCGTAAAGAGTTACAGCTGACAGAGGTGGACCTGGGGGAGGTCGCTGAGGCTGTCCTGGAGGAACTCAAAGCCAGTAAACCTGGCCGTCAACTGGCTTTCACACATGGAGAGGATCTGTGGGTAAAAGGTGATGCCCGCCTGCTCAGAGTTATGCTGGACAATCTGCTGGGCAATGCCTGGAAATTCACCAGCCGGGAAGCCATTTCTAAAATTGTCTTTCAACGTCTACCGGATGCCCCGGAAATTTTTACTATTCGCGACAATGGGGTAGGATTTGACATGCGCTATGCGGACAAACTATTCGGCGCCTTCCAACGCTTGCACCGGGTCACCGATTTTCCGGGCACAGGGGTAGGACTCGCCACCGTACAGCGCATTATCCACCGTCATGGTGGAAAAATCTGGGCTGAAGCACAGGAGGATGAAGGCGCCACCTTCTATTTCACCCTGGAAGGAGACGGAAACGACACCATAATATAACGAGAAATAATACGGAGACACACAAGATGCCGCAGAAGACTTTACTGCTGGTGGAGGATAACCTGGATGACGAGGCTCTCACCCTGCGCGCCCTGAAAAAACACAACCTGGCCAACCGGATCGATGTGGCCCGGGACGGTCAGGAGGCGCTGGACTATCTGTTCGGCGAAGGAGAGCACCAGGAACGGGATACCGGCGAGCAGCCCCAGGTGATCCTGCTCGACCTGAAACTGCCCAAGGTGGATGGCTTACAGGTGCTGGAACGTCTGCGCGCTGAGCCGATGACCCGCCACATCCCTGTGGTTGTACTCACCTCATCCGATGATGAGCAAGACCTCATTCGCAGCTATGATCTGGGCGCCAACAGTTACGTGCGCAAGCCGGTGGACTTCGAGCAGTTCCTCGAGGCGGCGCGTCAGCTGGGTCTCTATTGGCTGGTATTGAATGAGATCCCCTATGGGCGCAATTGAGGGACAGTCTATCCGGGTGCTCATTGCCGAAGACTCCGAGGATGATGCCCTGTTGGTCAAGCGCGAACTCAGGCGCGGTGGTTACCTGCCGGAGATAGAACGGGTCGACACGGCAGTCGATATGCGGGCCGCACTGAAAAACAAAGAGTGGGATCTCATCATTGCCGACCATAATATGCCGAGCTTTGATTCATACGAGGCCCTGGAATTGGCCAGGCAGCAAGATCCCAATATACCCTTCATCCTGGTTTCCGGCAGTATCGGTGAAGAGCTGGCGGTGGATGCGATGAAGGCCGGCGCCCACGACTATGTCATGAAACATAATCTCACCCGGTTGCTGCCGGCCATCGAGCGGGAACTGCGTGAGGCGGCAAATCGCCGCGCCCACCAGGCCGCACAGGCCACGATTCATCACATGGCCTATCATGATCATCTCACGGGACTCCTCAACCGCGTCGAGTTTGAACGCCGCTTGAACAGTGCGGTGGAATCTTCCCGTACCGACGGAGAGGTTCACGCCCTGCTCTACCTGGACCTGGACCAGTTCAAGCTGGTCAACGACTCCTGTGGTCATCTGGCGGGGGATGAGTTGCTGCGCCGGCTTGCCAAGCGCATGCAGCGAGGGATACGTGAAAGCGACACCCTGGCGAGACTCGGCGGTGACGAATTCGGCGTACTGCTGAAGAATTGCCCCCTGGATCGCGCAGAGCGTGTTGCACTGGGCTTGCAGGAGAGCATCAGAAACTATCACTTTACCTGGGGTGAAAGAAGTTTCAAGGTGGGCGCCAGTATTGGACTGGTGCGCGTGACGGGAGCTGAAGACGCCTCGGCCCTTATGAGTCTGGCGGACATGGCCTGCTATGCAGCCAAGGACAAAGGACGCAACCGGGTGCACATATATTCCGAAGGCGACAAGGAGATGAGCCTGCGCCGTGGCGAGATGCAGTGGATACAACGCCTGCAGAACGCTATGGCAAAAAACGAGCTGATACTCCACCGCCAGCGCATCCAGTGCTTGGGTAAAGCGGCCTCTCACAGTGAACTGTTATTGAGGATGGCCGGGAAGAATGGAACGCTCATCATGCCGGACCAATTCATCCCCGCCGCAGAACGTTACAACCTGATGCCTGAAATAGACCGCTGGGTGATCCGTAACGCTTTTGCCCAGATGCAGAGGAACCAACAGGCCGGAGAGGACCAGGGCGCCATTTTCATCAATCTATCCGCCACATCCCTGAGTGACGATCATCTGATGACGTTTATCCGCGATCAGTTGCGGCAGCATACCATCCCACCCAATCGTATCGCCTTCGAAATCACAGAGACCGCCGCCATTGCAGATTTTGATTGCGCGATGCATCTGACAAATACCCTGCGCGAACACGGCTGCAAGGTGGCTTTGGATGACTTCGGCACCGGCATGAGTTCCTTTTCCTACCTCAAGTCCCTGGATGTGGATTTCGTAAAAATCGATGGCGACTTTGTCCGCACCATGCTGGAAGATCAGATGGATCACGCCATCGTCGAGGCGATCAACACCATTGGCCACATCGCAGGTATCCGGACCATCGCAGAGTTCGTGGAAAATGAAGCTATTCTGCAACGACTCAGTGCGTTGGGAGTTGATTTCGCCCAAGGCTGGGCCGTGGAGCCCCCCCAGCTATTCACTGATTCATATACACCCGTCACATCCATTGATGCTTAGCTTGAACACAGAGGCCTGCTGCCAACCGTTTCAATCAATCCTGATAACACCGCTCGTTCATATGGCCCGCCATCAGGTTAATCTCGGTATGAACGCTCTCGAACTTATCCGCCAACTCTTCGAAGGTAATGGCTTCGTCACCCTGAGTACCGACCAGTACGACCTCCTCGCCCCAGCCGATATCCGCATCAAGGTCCGTGATATCGATTGTTGTAATGTTCAAGGATACCCGGCCGATTACCGGACAGCGTTGACCCTTGATAAGCACTATGCCTTTGTTGAAAAGAGAGCGCGGATAGCCTTCGCCGAAACCGACAGGAATGGTCGCTATGCGGCTTTTTCGGCGGGTACGAAAGAGGCCGCCATAACCTATCGTCGTCCCGGCCGGCACCCTCCGAACCTCCATGATGCTGGTTTTCATCGACATCACGGGCTGCAACTCCAGCGGGTTGTCGAAATCCCTGCTCGTACGGACACCGAAGCAGGCAGCACCCACACGAACCAGATCCGCTCGACGCTCCCACATTCTGATCGTGGCGGCGCTGTTATGTGTATGCGTCAATATGCCTTTCGGTAAAAATGCTTCGACCTTGCGCCGCAACTCCCAGAACTCATCAAGCTGACACCTGGCTCCGCTCAAATCGGCACTATCCGCATTTGCCAAGTGAGTCATGATACCCACAACCTTCAAGCCTGGGAGTTGGCAGACATGCCGAATCTCATCCACCTTATCTGGAAAAAAACCACTGCGTCCCATGCCGGTATCTATTTTGATATGCACCGCGAGTGGTTCACCTCGCCCCCGCCCAAGATTATTCAGAAATTCAGCTACGGCCAGTGAACCAACCTGCTCTTCAATCTGCAACGACAGCGCGGACTCCTCATATTCATCCGGCAGGGCGCTACGCAGCCTGAGAATCGGTATATCGGGTAATTGCCGCCGGATGCTTCTGGCTTCATGATTGGTACAGATACCGATGTAGTCAGCGCCCGCTTTCGCTGCAACTGGCGCCAGGGCTTCCAGACCATGGCCATAGGCGTCTGCTTTCATCACTACACAGAGTTTGGCGGGAGATACCCTTTGCCGAAGATAACGGATATTCTCTGCAAAACGAGCGGGGGATATATTGACAGTCACATGGTATGGCATCTTTATCGGGTTGGATTTAACGCCTCAGAAGAGGCTTACTCAACACGGCTTGGTAAAAAATATCAATCAAAAACGTCCAGGTTGAAGATTCTTGGAAGTTTTTTTGTTCTATATGATGTTATTGCTGAGCTGTTTCTTCAGCATATCGCTCCTTGATCTCCAGTATCTCAGGCATCACCTTGTGGAACAGTGGGACCAGTGAGGGATCGAAGTGGCTACCGCAGGTGTCGTCGATCACCTTTACCGCATCCTCCACACTCCAGGCCTTTTTATAGGGCCGCTCTGAGGTCAGGGCATCGAACACGTCAGCAATGGCCACGATGCGTCCTTCCAGTGGAATAACTTCGCCTGCCAGGTTATGCGGATAACCAGAACCATCCCATTTTTCATGATGTGTCAAGGCAATGGTGCGGGAGGTTTGCAACACGGAATTGCGATCATCACCGATAATCTCTGCACCGAACTCGGTATGTTTCTTCATTAACTCCCACTCATCGGCATCCAGCTTGCCGGGCTTGAGAAGGATATGGTCCGGGATTCCGATCTTGCCGATGTCGTGCATGGGGGCGGCATTGAACAGCCGCTCGACCCAGGCATCGTTGCCGCCGTAAGCCTGCGCAATCAGCCTTGAATAGTGACTCATGCGGATGACGTGCAGACCGGTTTCGTTGTCCTTGTATTCGCCGGCGCGCCCCAAACGACGGATGATCTCGAGACGAGCGTAGCTTAACTCCTTCGTTTGTTCATCGACCTGGCGCGCCAATTCACGATTTTGGTCGTAGAGCGCCAAATGTGTACGCAGGCGGGCCTCTACGACGGGAGGACTGATGGGCTTGGTAATATAATCCACCGCCCCCAGCTCGAAGCCTAGTTTTTCATTGGCTATGTCATCTTTGGCAGTGACAAAGATTACCGGAATGTTGGAGGTCGCCGGATCCGCTTTCAGCCGACGGCAAACTTCGTAGCCGTCCACACCGGGCATCATAATATCAAGCAGGATCATGTCTGGTTTAGGATCGGCATTGGCTATCTTTAATGCCTTTTCACCATTGAGCGCCGCCTTTATCTCGTATTCTGATCGCAGTATACCGACCAATACGTCGATGTTGTCCGGTGTATCGTCTACAACCAGAATCAATTGTTTGTCTGTTTGCCGAATCATAATCAATGCTTAGAATAGCTACTGCTCACTTCGCCCATAATCGGCGCCACTGAACTATCAATCAATATTGAGCGCACTGGCCAGCCTCCTTACCGCCTCCAACGCTTCGTCATAATCATAACCCTCGATCGCCCTGCTGATCTTGTTCAGATGCTCTGTATAAAGAGTGTTTTTCAACAGACTGGCAAGCCCTCCCGCCTTATCGGCGGCGCCGACATCGTCTTTAGCGACAAGGGTGCGTAACTCACGCAGCAACC
This sequence comes from Pseudomonadota bacterium, assembly GCA_039714735.1. Classification (GTDB taxonomy): domain Bacteria; phylum Pseudomonadota; class Gammaproteobacteria; order Chromatiales; family Chromatiaceae; genus JASJBU01. The sequence goes on along the minus strand of JBDLIT010000011.1, from coordinate 13,615 downwards.
GTTCAACGGCTGCTTTATCGATAACCGTTTGTATCGTTGCATTGTCTGCTTGGTGGACATCGAGAACCTCGAGCCCAGCGATTACCGTCTGTAACTCAGCAGAAACTGACTGCAATATTTTATCGATACTGTCTGCATCCTGCTTGCAGGCCCTCTCCAACTCTGCAGCCGTCTCCTCGACTCTTTTTGCACCGATATTTCCCGCCACTCCCTTGAGAGTGTGCGCAATGCGTATTGCCATTTCAGGATCGACATCCTGCCGCCCTGCCAGAAACTGCGACTGAAAATCGCGTTGATTGTCACAGAAGTTTTTCAGCATCTTTCGGTATAGTTTCGTTTTACCATAAGCAACGGAAAGCCCCGCAGCAGTATCGATCCCCGGCAGATCCGGAATCGACTCCTCCTGTCCTGTCCCAATTTCAACAACCTCGTTCTGCACTTTCAACTCACTGGGGGTAATCCAATTCGCCATGGTATTAAACATGTCTTTGACGCTGATCGGCTTGGCGATATGATCATTCATTCCAGCAGCCAATACCTTTTCCCGGTCTCCAGCCATCGCGTTGGCCGTCATGGCAATGACAGGGAGCTCTCTGAGACGCTCCTGTTCACGGATCTTGCGGCTGGCCGTGTAACCGTCCATGACTGACATTTGGCAGTCCATCAGCACGCCGTCGAAATCCTGACTGGCCAGCAACTCCAAAGCCTCCTGTCCGTTGTTCGCCACCTCCACACTGAGGCCATTGCTGACCAGGAGTTCCAACGCCAGCTCCTGATTGATTTCGTTGTCCTCCACCAGCAACACCTTTGCCCCGCGAAGCTTTGCTATCGTCTCCAGCATCTCCTCTTGACGGGCGCTGGTCCGGCCTTCTATTACCACCTCCCGCCCCATAACACGTGTGATGATGTTAAACAGCATAGAGGGGATCACAGGCTTGGTTAAGACACCGGTCAGGTCCAGGTCTTCGGCCACTTCTTTCGCCTCGTCACACCCGTAGGCTGTGACCAGGATTACTTTAGGCGCCTGACTGATATCCCTGTTGCTCTGGATCGCCCGAGTGGTCTCGATGCCATCCATCTCCGGCATCCGCCAGTCCATCAGCACCAGCGCATATGGCGCATCTGCATCCGCCTGTGACAATAATTCAATGGCTGCCTCGCCCGCATCGGCCTGATCGACCCTGAATCCAAAACCCACCAACATCTCCGAAAGGATTTCCCTGGAGGTGGCATTGTCATCCACCACCAGCACCTTGAGTGGACCCAGTTCACTGAGCTCGACACGACGTTGTAAGGCTAAGACTTGTCCCTCGCGCTTCTGCAAGCGTACAGTAAAGTGAAAAGCGCTGCCGACACCAAGCTCGCTCTCCGCCCAGATCTCGCCCTTCATCATTTTGGTCAGTTTCTTGGATATCGCAAGCCCAAGGCCGGTTCCCCCGTACTGACGGGTAGTGGAGGTATCGGCCTGGGAGAAGGACTGGAACAGCCTGGACTGCTCTTCCGATGTCATCCCGATACCGTTATCCCGCACAGAAAAGTGCAGCAAGGTTTCCGCATCGTTTTCTTCCTTCACTTCCACCGCAACCAAGACCTCGCCTCCTACCTCGGTGAACTTCACTGCGTTGTTACCCAGGTTGATAAGTATCTGGCTCAGACGCAATGGATCGCCGGCAAGCTCCATCGGAACATCAAGTCCAACATCGAACAACAACTCTACGTCTTTTTCCTCGGCCTTCAGGCCGACCAGGTTGGCGAGGTTGTCCATCACATTTTCTAGGCGGAAATTAGTGACCTCCATATCCAGCTTGCCCGATTCGATTTTCGAGAAATCGAGAATATCGTTAATGATGCCCAGCAGGCTCTCGGCAGAGCGCTGCACCTTTTCGATATAGTTGTGTTGCTTGGATGTCAACTCTGTCTGCAACGCCAAGTGTGACATGCCGATAATGGCATTCATCGGCGTGCGGATCTCGTGACTCATGCGCGCAAGAAATTCGGACTTGGCCATATTGGCGCTATCGGCTGCTTCTTTTGCAGCCCGCAGTTCGATTTCCTGTTCCTGGAGTAGAGATTGCATCCGCTTCCGTTCCGCGATCTCTTGCTCGAGTGCAGATTTTTGGCGGGAAATGATATCGACTTTATCGCTGAGCTGGTGGTTGGTTTTCTGAAGTAGCTTCTTGCTGAGGTCGACCTCAAAGATGGTCTTGGTCAACAGTTCCGCCTTGACGTGAGCCAGATAACTGGCGCAACGCATCGCCAATGCCTTTTCGGTCAATTCGCGGCTGACGTTGCGGGTATCGTCGACGTTGCGTTTTCCCACTTCATAGATATCACTTTTCATTGCCTAATCCTCTGCCAGATCGATACCGCAGGGGAGATTTTTTAAATAGTCGATTGCCACTTCCACCCGATCGCCTTCGATAACAGAGCCGTGCTGTGGCAGTATGCAATCGATATCCATGGTCTGGAGGCGCTCCATGGCCGGTCTCAGAATGGCGTTAGTCGGCATGTAAGCCTGATGGAAGGCCTTCATATTCTCAGGAAACCCCTTATCCGCAAACAGGGACCAATGGTCATCAATGGCGCCAAAAACATCACCGCTGAACAGACTCCTGGTCTTGCGGTCGTAGGTCATGATGGCTCCCGGCGCATGGAGGAACGGAACCGGTACAAACTCCAGGATTCGGCCACTCTTCAAGGAAATCTGATTATCGTTCTGATTGACTGCATAGAATTTGCTTTTCAGGCCTAGATGCTGGATGAGGCGCAACGTATTGATATGTGCAGCTATGCGGATATCATCGTGTTCAACGACGTCTTCCACAACCGCCAGATTACCACAAACATCAGGGTCTTGATGGGAGGTGATGATCAGGGAAACATCCTGGGGATTCACCAGATCGATGACCTTCCTCATGACTAAGGGAAAATCGGGAATGGAACCCGGGTCGAACAGGACAACGTCCTCGCTGTCTATCATGATGTATGGGTTGCAGTGCAGCTTGCTCGACTCCTCATAAAAGCCTATCCAATAGATATCGCGTGTAATAGCAACAGCGCTGTTATTATCAAAGTTTTTCATGAAAATATTCCTTTAAAGCACCCTCGCAGCAAGCTGACGGGGTATTCCTGGAAGTTGTCCGGAAATCGGTAAATTTCCATCACAACAAATCCTTTTAGTTGGCGGGTCATGGGAAATAACATCCTTGGCGGTTGAAGTTACCGCAATTTATTGCTTACCTTATCAATTTTCTGCGCCACAGGTTCACAAACCGATATCCAGCTCACCGGCCAATCTGTTGAGCGCCTTCAGGGCTTCATCATAATCATAACTTTCAATCGCTTTACTTATTCTATCCAGATCCCCGGCGTATTTTGTATTTTTCAATAAAGGCGAAAGTTTGAGCGCTACATCTGTTGCAATGACATTGTCATTCGCCACCAATGCATACAGTTCAACCAGCAGCGGTTTCACGGCCGACTCGTCGATGGTGGCAGGCGCCGCTGAAGCGTCACCACTCGAGGAGATATCAAGAACCTCAAGCCCGGCGAGCACCGGCTGCAACTCAGCAATAACCACCTCCAGAAATCCATCGATGGCTTTCTCATCCTCTTTACAGGCCTTCTCAAGCGCATAGGCGGCATCCTGAACCCCCAGCACACCTAGGTTTGCCGCGACTCCCTTGAGCGTATGGGCAACGCGCATTGCGGCATCCGGATCATTCTCAGTCTGAGCGGTGCGGAACTGTTGTTCGAAGTCCCGCTGACCGTCCAGAAACTTAAGCAGAAGTTTGCGGTATAGGCGGACATTTCCCCGCACAGTGTAAAGACCCGATCTGGCGTCGACCCCCGGTAGCTCGGGGAGTTCATCTACAGTCACGGGCGCGCCCTTGGGCTTCCGATTTTCCCCGGCAGTGACCGGGCGGCGCTCCAGGATAACTTCCCGTCCTAAAGCCGACATGACGGCGTTCAACAAGCTGGTTGATCTTACCGGCTTGCTGACAAAGCCAGCCAGATGTACGTCTCGCGCCAGCTGCAGAACCATTTCATGCTCATAAACGTTGGCCATGATCAACACATGTATGTGATCAATAGTCTTGATATTCTGGAGTGCGCGGATGGTCTCAATACCGTCCATCTTCGGCATCTTCCAGTCCAACAGCACAAGATCGAATGGCTCTTGTTTCGCTTGCTTCAGCAGTTGAATAGCCGACTCACCTGCATCGCTTTGAATAACCCTGAACCCAAACCTCTCCAGCATCTCCGATAGAATCGCCCGCGAAGTTGCATTGTCGTCCACTACCAGCACTTTTAGTGGACCTAGCTCAGCGTGCAGAGCAGGGTGCTGCGTGAATTCGCCCGGTTGTTTCTTCAAACGCACGGTGAAGTGGAAGGTGCTGCCGACGCCGGGGACACTCTCCACCCAGATCTCTCCTCCCATCATTCCAGTGAGTCTCTTGGAGATCGCCAGTCCCAAACCGGTCCCGCCATACTTACGGGTAGTGGAGGCGTCGGCTTGGCTAAAGGACTGGAACAGCATTGTCTGCTGCTCCGGCTCAATACCGATGCCGGTATCCCGTACCGAAAAATTCAGCAGGACCGTCTCTTCGCCCTCCTCCTTCACTGCTACAGAGACCACAATCTCGCCCGCTTCGGTGAATTTCACCGCATTATTGCCCAGATTGACGAGAATCTGTCCTAACCGCAGGGGATCACCGATGAGCGCGGTGGGAGTATCGGGTTCTACATGGAGCATCAGTTCGATGCCCTTCTCCATGGCCTTGAAGCCAACCAGGTTAACGAGATTATCCAACACCTCGTCAAGCAAGAAGTTAGCCACTTCCATGTCCAGTTTGCCCGCCTCAATCCTGGAGAAATCGAGAACGTCACCGATAATCCCTTGCAGGCTCTTGGCGGAACGGTTTACCTTCTCGATGTGGTTGCGTTGCTTGGACGTCAATTCCGTCTGCAGGGCCAAGTGTGACATCCCAATGATGGCGTTCATCGGGGTGCAGATCTCGTGGCTCATATTGGCCAGAAACTCATCCTTTGTCTTGGCTACCCGTTTCAGCTCCTGATTGGTTTCTTCCAGCTCTGCGGTACGCTCCGCCACACGTTCGGCGAGCTGCGCCCGCTCCCGGTACAGCTCATCATGTGCCTGCTTCAGAGCAAGTTCGGCCATCTTCTTCTCGGTGATATCTCGTATCAGAGCAGTAAATCGTCTTTTCCCTCCCGCAGTTACTTCGTTGATAGAGAGCTCGATATCCGGCTGAGCGCCACTGCTGTGCAGGCCTTTAAGCTCTACACGTTTGCCAATAACTCGGGATTGGTTGGTCTTTATATAGCGATCAAAGCCTTCGCTATGCGCATCTCGCAGCTCTTCTGGAATGATCACCTCGATTGGCCCGCCTATAACATTTTCAGCGCGGCGCCCGAAGATTTCCTCGGCGGCCCGGTTGAACGATTCGATGTTGCCGCACTCATCGATGGTGATAATGCCGTCCACCACATTCTCCAATACTGCCTGTAGACGGGCTTCGTTTTGCTCCAATCTCAGATCTCTTTCCCGCTCTTGGGTGATGTCCTGCTGGACGGAGGCGAAATGTGTGGCTCTGTGCTTGTCGTTGACGATGGGGAATACAGTCACAAGCTGTAACTGCTCTTTGCCCGCCTTGTTACGATTTATAAACTCACCGTGCCACATTTCACCCCTTAACAGGGTCTGCCAGATATCACGATAGACCTCCATGCTTGTCTTGCCCGAAGCAAGCAAATGGGGATTGCGCCCCAAAACCTCCTCTGCGCTAAAACCCGTGTTGTTGGAGAATGCCGGATTGGTATATTCGATTTCTCCGTCTGTATCGGTAATGATGACGCTATAGGGAACCTGCTCCACCACCCGGCTCAGCTTATTCAGCGCCACTTGGGCCGCCATTCTCGCTTCAACCTCTTCAGTCAGCTGCCGATTGGAAACCTCCAGTGAGTGGGTGCGCTCTTTGATCGTCTCCTGCTGGCGTTCTTCTACGTGTTTCAGCGCCAGCCACTGGCGGCGCATCAACTCGAAAAAAAGCAACTGTAGAACGCAGACCAATAGTAAGACCGTAACGTGTTGCGCAATAGCTTGACCGATAAGGGCAAGATCCCCACCGAAAATAGGTTCAGCTTGCAGTGAAACGCTAATCCCTCCCCGGATATCACCAACCTGATATCCCTGTTTCCGATGACACGCCAAACAGGCTGCCTCGGTTAACAGTGGCGCCATGTAACGAAACAGGTCAGAGTTGTCGGAAGTGACTCGTTCATTGATCTCTTCCACCCCGTCCTGCTCGAATCTTTGCAGGGCGGCCGTCTCCCACGGATCGGCCTTATTGGCTGGCCTGATCGGGTTCAGACTGGTGATGTGGAAGGTGGTAGCGTCATGCACCTTCGCCAACTCGGAGATCTGGCGGGTCATATAGGCAGGGTTGATCAAAGTGAAGCGGCGGTCGTCCTTTGTCACGATGTCCCTGTCCTGCGTCTCCAGGTAGGGGTTGGGTTGAACATCTTCGGAGACCGGGACATAGACACCACCATGCCAGGCGTTCCACGAACGGGTCAACACGATCATATTGAACATGTTGCGGGCGCTCTCCCTGGCGATCTGATAGCTATGGCCAGTGATTGAAGTGTTGGTCAACCAGAACGACCAACCCACCAGACAGGCCGTGGCAAAGATAGGCAGGAGCCACCACCATCGGTTGAGCAGGAATTTTTCGACGACGGAATGCGTCTCATCACTGATCGAAGAGAAGAATGAGTTAAACAATCGCATCTGACTTTACCTTACCCAACCCGGATCAGGCGCCGTACAAGTGAAAATTGACAAACTTGCTCCATCGGTAACACATTGATAAAAAACCAAAAAGTAACACAATCCAGCGCATCGGGATTACAGCTTTATATCCAGCTCGCCAGCCAGTCTGTTCAGTGCCTCCAGCACCATGTTGAAATCATAGCCTTCAATAGCCCGGGGCACACTAACCAGATGTCCAATGCAGTCCGGGTCGTTGAACCTAGAATCTGCAGTTGGACGAAGTAGTGTTGCGGGAGGTAGGAAGCCGGGAGCGACCTCTACCCCATCCAACTGAGGATTCTAGGATGATACTCCTTCCCGTACAGAAGCTCGCACGCCATCGTCTTGAGTTCGAGGATCAGGTCCAATGAAAAGGATATTCGCTCGAAGGAAATGCACGCTGAGCAGCGAGCCATATAATGTGTATTTTTACTCTATAAATCATGATAAGTATTTGTTAAATATTATATTTTCAATACTTCTGCAGCCCTCTGCCAAGAAATGCGGGCTAAGCTCCAAAGAAGGAATCTGCTAAAATTGCACAGGTACGGAAATTTACATTTATTGCGTGATATTGAAAATTCTGCCGCTGGTGCCGATATACTCAATTGGAGACACAGAATATTGAATGACGACAGTAGTCCACATAAACTCGAATGACATGAATTCCAGCGACAACGCAATCAAACATCTTCCCTTAAATGCATCGTCACTCGAAGCCCTACTGCTAACCTGGAATGCAGAGTATCCGCATGCAGGTGTACTCGCCCTGTTACCAGAGCGCGAAAATGATAATCTGCACATACTCCAGGCCTGCTGCCGTAATCAGGATATCCCCCTCGCCGGCGCTATTTTTCCCGCCCTGCTGATCGGAAACGAATTTCACCAGGAGGGCGTATTATTATTTCGCTTCGATCAGTGGGTACCCAGTTTTCTGATTCCCGAGATCAATGACGGCCAATCCCCAGCGGAGGAAAAGATCGCCCAAGTGATCATTCCGGCCATCGAGGCTACAACTCCCGACGCTGCCAAACAAGCGCTCTATCTGATTTTCGATGGTTTACTGCCGAATATCGCCAGCATTCTCGAGGGGCTCTACCTGCAACTCTCGGACCGCGTGAGCTATGCGGGCGTCAATGCGGGGAGCGAGACCTTTCAACCCATGCCCTGCCTGTTCGACACTGACCGGGTCGTCGGTGGTGGCGCCCTGTGCCTGCTTGTACCGGGTCAAAACGTTACCGTACTCGAGCACGGTTACACGGCTCCCAAACATGTCATGAATGCAACCTCCACCGATGGAAACCAGATTATCAGCATCGACTGGCGCCCGGCATTCGAGGTCTATCAAAAGATCATCAAACAGGAGTATGGGATTGCCCTGACCCAGGAGAACTTCTATCACTACGCGGTGCATTTTCCGTTCGGCATCCCCCGCGCCAACGAGGATGTGGTGGTGCGGATTCCGGTAGTCCTGAATGAAGACGGCTCCCTATTCTGTGTTGGAGAGGTGCCGGAGAACGCCATGTTGGTTCTGTTGCGAGCGCCAGAGGCCGATGAAGGGCGCTGCATCAGCCGTCTTGCCGCCAGTCTACAGGCAAACAATGGTTCGTTGCAGGGTCGCAGCATACTGACCTTCTACTGTGCCGGCCGCCGCATGCACCTGGGCGAGAGCTCGCTGCAGGAGCTCACAAATCTCCAGCAGGAGACAGGCGCCGCATATCTTGCAGGCGCGCTTTCCTTAGGCGAAATTGGCAGTACCGGTGAATCCGATTATCCGATGTTCCATAATGCCACCCTGGTCTGCACCCCCTGGGGAACGACCTGATGGAACGGGAATACATCCTTTCGATCCTCTATGATCTATCCCTGACAATCGGTGCAGAGACTCAACTAGACACCCTGCTCAGGAAGGTCTTGCAACGTCTGCTTTACCACACCGCATTTCCGGCCGGACTGGTATTGACTGATAACAGTATCGAGAATGGAACCAGATACGGCCGTATCGCCAACGTCATTGGCGACCACCTGCTGGAACAGCGAAATGGACAGTTAGTCGAACTGCCCACGACATCGGCAGGCAATACAATCGAACTGCTCGAGCATACGAAGTTGCCCGCTGACCTGAACCGCAATGAAAAGTACCGCTACTGCCTGCAACTCCCAATTGATGGCACCAGCACCATCCTGCTGCTCTCTCCACACCAGCCCGCCAGCAAGCTGCCACTGACCCAGATCTTCAAGCCGGTGTTGGCCAACCTCTCCAGGGCCATTCTGTTGTGCCGTAACAGTGAACAGCTCACCCGCACCCTGGAGTCCGACCGCAACCAAGCCGTGGAAGCCCTGCGGGCCAGCGAGGAACGCTTCGAACTGGCTATGCGCGCCGCCAACGATGGCCTGTGGGACTGGAATCTCCAGACCAATGCCGTCTACTATTCACCGCGCTGGAAATCCATGCTCGGTTACCGAGATCATGAGCTAGAGAATGCATTCAATACCTGGGAGCAGCTGGTCGATGCGGATGATAAAACTAAGACCTTTGCTCTCATCGAGGATTGTGCAGCAGGGAAATCCGAGGGATTTGTAATCGAGTTCCGCATGCGCCACAAACAGGGTCATTGGGTTTTTATCCTGTCTCGAGCAATCATGGTGCGCGATAAGCAAGGCCAGCCGTTGCGCATGGTTGGCACCCATGTGGATATCTCCGAACGCAAGGCAGCTGAACGGGCCATAGTGGAGAAAGAGAAAGCTGAAGCCACTGCACAGGCCAAGAGTCAGTTCCTCGCCAACATGAGCCACGAGATCCGCACGCCGCTGAATGGAGTGCTGGGCCTGGCGAAGATAGGCGAACGTGAGAACTCATTGGGTAAGTCACAGGAACTCTTTCGAAGGATTGGCGTCTCCGGTCAGCACCTGTTGAGTGTAGTCAACGACATTCTCGATTTCTCCAAGATTGATGCCGGCAAGATGGTAGTGGAAAGCCAGCCATTAAAACTGATTGCCTCGGTTGAAAATGCAACAAACCTGATAAAAAGCCAAGCAGAAGAGAAACACCTGAAATTTCATGTTGAGGTGGCGGATGAATTGCCGCTCTGGGTGAAAGGCGATGCATTGCGGCTGGAACAAATTCTGGTCAACCTGCTCTCCAATGCAGTGAAGTTCACGGAACAAGGCGAGGTCAATCTGCGCGTGACGGCACAGGATGATAACCTGCTATTCCGGGTAAGCGATACCGGTATCGGCATGTCAGAAACCCACCTGGCCCTGTTGTTCAAACCCTTTGAACAGGCTGACAGTTCCACCACCCGTCGTTTTGGTGGGACCGGACTGGGAATGGCCATCAGTATCAACCTGGCAAAGATCATGGGTGGAAATATACAAGCCATCAGCCGGATAAGTGAAGGGAGTGAATTTTTCCTGAGCATACCCTTAATTCCAGCAGTCCCGGAGCGCGAATCAAATATGCCTGTCATACCGATTACTGGAGGCCGCCTCCGGGGGCTGCGTCTTTTGGCGGCAGAGGATGTTGAGATCAACCGGATGATTTTGGAAGATCTGCTGGACGGAGAAGAAGCCCGTGTGGAATTTGCCGAGGATGGCCAGCAAGCCCTGGAGTTGCTGGAAGCACAAGGGGCATCCACTTTTGATATGGTGTTGATGGATGTGCAGATGCCGGTAATGGACGGGTACGAGGCAACCCGGCGGATCCAGGAGATGGCCCCAGGATTGCCGGTGATTGGACTCACTGCCCATGCCCTTGAAGAGGAACGGGAGAAGTCCCTTGCCGTTGGCATGGTGGATCACGTTACCAAGCCAATCGACCCAGAACACCTCATAGAAACAATACAGCGTCATATTGTGCGGTTCTCATCCATCCCATACGAGACTAAGTCCGCTGGGCATGGCAAAATATGAGCCTCTCACCTGCCACCCGTTGAAAATAGTCCAGCCACAATTGCCGGACACATCCATCCACTCACACATCTTGCTGAGGGTTTACCTGCTCAGAATGACTAGACCCATAGAATAGATGTCATGTACGAAGGTGAACGATTCAACAGCATCACACACTTGGTCGGGGCGGCCCTCGCACTCGCCGGTTGCGCAGTACTTGTGACTTTCGCTGCGATGGATGGCGATATCCGTAAGATCGTGAGCTTCAGCATCTACGGATTCACTCTGTTTCTGCTCTATCTCATCTCTACTCTTTATCACAGTCTGGCCGGACCGGTAAAACAGGTATTTAAAATGTTGGACCACCAGGCCATCTACCTGCTGATCGCAGGAACCTATACGCCATTCACGCTGGTAGCGCTTGAGGGCACAGTAGGCTGGTGGATGTTTAGCACGATCTGGGGGCTTGCGCTGTTCGGTATCATCCTGGATGCACTGCCGTCTAAAGGAGTAAGAGTGATACCCATCTTCATCTACCTATTCATGGGCTGGCTCTGCCTATTCGCCCTGGATCCGTTGGTCACCGCCCTGCCACCGGAAGGCTTTCGCTGGCTGCTGGCGGGTGGGATATTTTATACATCGGGCATTTTGTTCTACATTCTCGATAACTGGTATCCCTGGTGTCATGGAATCTGGCATTTGTTTGTACTCGCGGGTAGCGTTAGTCACTACTTCACGATCCTATTCTTTCTGTGATGAGCCAAGACACCCAGTAACCTCTATACCCCAACTACAGAAACCCATTTTATACAAGATGACGAACCATGACTGAATCAACCCAAACTCAAAATATGGCCGTGTTCTGCGACTTCGAGAATGTTGCGCTCGGGGTGCGTGATGCCAACTACGCAGCCTTTAATATTCAAAAGGTCCTGGAGCGGTTACTGCTTAAAGGCAACATTGTAGTGAAGAAGGCCTACTGCGACTGGGATCGGTACAAGGAGTTCAAGGCAGCCATGCACGAGGCGGCTTTCGAACTAATTGAGATACCCCATGTGCGCCAATCGGGTAAGAACTCGGCAGATATCAGAATGGTCGTGGATGCCCTGGATCTTTGTTATACCAAGCTGCACCTGGACACCTTCGTGATCATCAGTGGCGATTCGGATTTTTCCCCACTCGTCAGTAAATTGCGGGAAAATAATAAGGTTGTAATCGGTGTAGGTGTAAAGCAATCCACCTCGGACCTACTTACCGCCAACTGCGATGAGTTCATCTTCTATGACGACCTGGTGCGTGACGCCGAAAAGCCCGCACGCAGCCGCCGCAAGGTTTCCAGCAAGAAGACCACCAAGAAAAAGCAGCCGAAGCAGGTAGTGAACGAAGAGGAGAAGAAAAAACAGGAGGCATTGGATCTACTCATCGCCACGGTGGAGGACCTGTTCCAGGAGCGTGGTGAAATGGAAAAAGTCTGGGGCTCCATGGTCAAGCAGACCCTGAAACGCCGCAAACCCGGTTTCAACGAGAGATATCATGGATTCAGCACATTCAGCAAACTACTTGAAGAAGCCCAAGCACGCAAGTTACTGGTACTGGAAGCCGATGAGAAGTCGGGTGGCTACAGGATTAAGAGTGTCGTAGCGGAGGAGTAACGCTTCCTCAGCTAATGGGAAACCCCGTTTATTTTGGATCTACCTGAACCACTCTTTGCTCCACGGCTTTAGAAGAACATGATTTCACCCATTGCTTGTGGGTTGCCGGATTCCGCTTGCTGCGCCGTGCTGGAAGCTTGCTTATCCTCCCGTATAGCGTCGTCCCAGCCATCTTCTGAAACAATAAACCGATCTAACTTGGCCCGTAGAGTCACACCAAGCTTATAAAGGTCCTCCGTGGTGAGTAGCACCTCCTGACGATCCTTCAAGGCGCCTGAATCCAGATTGACCAAGGCATCGACAGCGGATTGAGACTCAGAGGCGGTTTCATTTTGTTGCGCTATAGCCTGGGTTATCTGATTGGCATTGTCAGAAACTCTGGTCATCATCTGCTCCAAACTCGCCAACTCCCGACCCGACTCGTCGGCCAAATGCTGAGTCTCGTCCGCAACAAGCCTGCCTTTATCCATAGCCTCAACCACATGGGCCGTGTCTTCTTTGATTGCCCCGATCACACTCTGTACCTCCAGGGTGGATGCCTGTGTACGTTCTGCCAGGCTGCGCACTTCGTCTGCCACTACGGCAAAGCCACGTCCCTGCTCACCTGCGCGGGCTGCTTCTATTGCGGCATTTAAGGCCAGCAGATTGGTCTGCTCAGCAATAGCCTTGATCACATCGATAATCTTTCCTATATCAGCACTTCGATTGGACAATTGATTGATGTTCTGAGTAGCTTCAGCAATATGGCTAGTCAATCTGCCCATGCTGGTGACATTCTTCTGGAAAACCTTCTGGCCACTTGAGACACGGGACTGGGCCTCTGCAATAGCACTATGGGTAGTATCAATAAGCTGCTCGACAGCCTCACTAGCCTCGTGCATCCTCCCCAAGGCGCCTGCTACCGCCTGGCTGTAAAGTCTTTGCATGCCGGCCTTCTGCTCCTGGGACGAGTAACTGTCAGCCAACTCTTTTGACATGGGGATCAAGCGGCCGGCAGAGGCTGCAATATCGGATATGTTATTCTCACATCTTGCCTTGTCACGGTTGATCGCCTGAGCCAACCGCTGTAGTAGATTAATATTGGAACCTTCAACTCGTGAGCTGAGGTCGACCTGGCCCTCATCCGGCAAAGGGGATATCCGGGAGATCATGTTGACGATCATACGTTTGAAAAATGCCTGATACAGACTCCATATGGCAACGAGCAGGACCAAATCCTGTGCCAGGGTCGTGAAAAACA
>JBDLIT010000010.1:0-56195 GCA_039714735.1 Pseudomonadota bacterium | reverse complement strand
TGCCTGCCACTGAAACCTCAAGCAACTGGACAGCCGAGGCCGAGGGTATGCTGAGCAGCGTGCCGCCAGGCTTCTGTCGGGACATGACCCGCAAGGCGGCCGAGACCATCGCCAGGCAGAAGGATCTGGAGCAGATCGATCCCGCCTTCGTGCAACAGGTGATGCAGACATTTCAGGCAGGCTCCGAGTCCAGTGAAGAGACCATGGCCTGGGAACCCGCAGCAAGAGAACGCATTGCAAAGGCGCCGGAGATGGTGCGCGGCATGCTGGTCAAGGAGATCGAGGGTTGGAGCCGGCGTAACGACCTTGAGCTGGTCACTGAACAAGCCGTAGATGCGATTAAACAGATCTGGGCCGAGCGTGGTGTCTTTCACCTGGATCCCAATGATCCGAGAAACAGCAAATGATGGGCCACGGCGACACTGAGGGCACAGAGAAAATCCTCTGGTTCCCACGCTCCCACGTGGGAACCCATACGGGAGCATCCGACGAGTACGTTATGCATTTCTACGCAGGAGCGTGGGAACGAGGAACCCAGTGAACAACGATCTCTATCTAATCGCCATCAACCTGACCCGACGCTGTAATCTGGCCTGTGCGCACTGCTACATGGACGCCGATACCCGTCTTGAAGGCGGTGAGGGTGAGTTGGGCACCGACGAGGTCAAAGGCCTGCTGGACGAGATCGTCTCGCGTAGCGATGAGACCATGGTGGTGCTCACCGGCGGTGAGCCCCTGCTGCGGCGTGATCTGGAAGAGCTGGTCGCCCACGGCAGCCAGCTGGGGCTCTCCATGGTGGTCGGCAGCAACGGTGTGCTGCTGAACGAGGAGCGGGTCAAGACACTGAAGGCCGCCGGGGTCATAGGTATGGGCATCAGTATCGACTCCCTTGATCCCGTGCACCATGACAGCTTCCGCGGCTGTCCCGGCAGTTGGGAGAAGACTCTCGCCGGCATGGACCACTGCCGCAAACAGGACCTGCCTTTCCAGGTGCACTTCTCGGTCACAGAACGAAACGCCCATGAGGTGCAGTCGATGATCGACTTCGCCCAGGCCTGCGGCGCCCATGTGCTCAATATCTTTTTCCTGGTCTGCACCGGGCGCGGCGAATCCATGTCGGATATCACCCCGGCGCGTTACGAACAGGTACTCAAACAACTGGTGGAGGCCCAGGAGCAGACCCGGGATCTGCTCATTCGCGCTCGTTGCGCACCCCACTTCAAACGGGTCGCCTATGAGCATGATCCCGCATCAACTCTAACCCGCGCTCAGGGCTACGAGGGCGGTGGCTGCCTGGCCGGCATCCACTACTGCCGCATCACCCCCGAGGGCGCGGTAACCGCCTGCCCCTATATTCCTGATGTGGATGGTACTATCCATGAACAGAAGTTCTGGGAGATCTGGGACAACTCACCGACCTTCCAGCAGTTACGCAATCCGACTCTCGGTGGTAAGTGCGGTCAATGTGAATATCAAAAACTCTGCGGCGGCTGTCGTGCACGCCCCCTGGCAATGGGCGGCACCATCATGGACGCGGACCCCTGGTGCGGCCACTATCCAAGCGGCCAGGACATCATCCAGCCGCTGGTTGAACAACAGAATAGTATGGTTGCCTGGTCACCGGAAGCGTTACAACGCCTGGTACGGGTACCCGGTTTTCTGCGCAAGATGGTGCGCAAGCGCGCCGAGACCTATGTAGAGGAGCTGGGCGAGAGTCTGATCACCCCTGAGCACATGAGCAGCCTGGCGGCCAAACGCTTCGGTGACAAGTTTCCGGGGAAGCGGCCGGACCATAGCTCCGGTACAGTGCAGAGTGAGACCTCCTCCAGCGGGCTGACCTGGACTGCGGAGGCCAAGTCCTATCTTGATACTCTGCCCGGCTTCCTGCGTGAAGGTGTGTTTGCCGTGGCCGAAGATGTGGCCCGCAACGAAGGCCGTCTGGAAGTCAATATCAAGCTGCTGCATCGCCTCGAAGATGAGGATGACGCCACGCGGAAACTGCCCTGGGAAGCCGAGGCGGAGAAATTGCTGGAGAGACTGTTGGCCAACCGCGAACCGCAAGTCAGGATGTTCGTGAAACCGAGCATGGAGGCCGCCGCCGAACGCGAGGCAAAACGCCGAGACGCCAAAATTGTCTCCGGCGAAGATGTGCAGCGAGTTATCGAGACGGATATGGCCGGTGTCGAGTGGGAGCCGGAAGCCTTGACGCGAGTGGAGTCAGCCCCGGAATTTGTCCGCGCAGGCATCAAAAAGGCGGCGGAATTCGGCGCTCGGCGTGAAGGTCTGGAACGGATCACCAGTGAAGACCTGACTCGTTTTCGTAACCGCGCCATGATGAAAGCGGTGCGGCGCATGAAGGGCTTCGGTCTGAAAGAGCTGAATTTCAACGCCTTCGATATCGCCAAGACACGGGTGCCAAGGCTGCAAGAGAACGAACAGGCAGAGCAGCGTTTCTCGGAGATCCGCGATTATGTCGAAGCAAAACAGGCGCCCGACGGCAGCGGCCTGGGACTGCTCGACCGGGAACTGTTGGACAGAATGAAGGCTGAATTGAAGGAATGAGATTTACTAAGAGGTATGTTGGATAGCCGACATGCTCAGGTGAGGGTGTCGACGGCAGGGATGCCGTTGTCAAGCCTACAAGGAAGTATTCACGGCGCCCCTCGCCTGGGCATATCGGCTATTCAATGGCCGCTTTAATAAGACACATCTCCGTGACTCAATAAACAAGTTATGCGCGAAACAGACGTATTGATCATCGGCGGCGGTATCTCCGGCCTCTCCACAGCCTGGTGGCTTGCCCGGCAAGGCATCAGCACTGAGGTATGGGAGGCGGATGATCGTGCCGGTGGGAAGATCAGAACGACCGCCGATCAAGGCTACCTGACCGAACGGGCGGCAGGGCTGTTGGTCAATTACCACCCAGAGGTGGATCAGCTCATCCAACAATGCGGCCTCGAGGAGCACAAACAGACCCGCGACGAATCGCTCAAGCGTTATATTATCCGGCACAACCGGCTGACTGCCGTGCCGATGAAACTACCTGACCTGATGGCCTCGCCGCTATGGAGCCGGAAAGCGAAGCTGCGTCTGGCGGCTGAGATCTTTATCCAGCGCGGGAGGGATGAGAGCGAAACGGTCAGCAGTTTTATCTCCCGCCGCCTGGGCCGGGAGATCCTTGAGACTGTCATCGATCCCTTCATCGCCGGCACCCTGGCTTCCGATCCGGACAAGGCCGAAGCACGTGCCGTTCTTCCTCGCCTGACGAAATTGGAACAACGTTACGGCAGCCTGACCATGGGCATGCTGATCAATGCCGTGCTGAAACGCCGCCGGGCCAATAAGGCGGATACCTTCTCTTTTCGCTCCGGCATGTCGCAACTGACCGACACGCTGGCCCGCACCGAGGGCATCGAGCTTCACTTGGGTCTGAAGGTTTCCACTATCCGGCGTGATCAAGACGGCTGGCAGGTCACCGCCAAGACCGCTGACGGAAAACGCTCCGTGCTGGTCCGGCAATTGGTCCTCTCCACACCCGCTGATAGCGCCGCTAAGTTACTCAGCGACACGGACGAAAAGCTGGCTGGCCTGCTGACAGAGATCGAATACAGTCCCGTCGGGGTACTTCACCTGGGATTGGCGGAACGGGGAATCAACCAACCGCTGGATGGCACCGGATTTCTGGTCTCCACTAAGAACCATCTTCCCTTTAACGGCAATCTGTGGATGAGCCGGCTCTTTCCGGGCCGAGCTCCCAAGGGCCAGGCCCTGCTGTCAACCTATCTTGGCGGCGCCCTGCACCCGGAACAGCTGCAGCAGAGCGACGAGAAGATCGTCTCTTTGGTGTTGGAAAAACTTAAGCCACTGTTGAGTATCAGCAGTGATCCCGACTATGTCAGAATGGACAGGCATGAAAAAGGCCTGCCACTCTACCACGGCCAGTACCAGCAACGCCTTGAAACCATTGGTGAACATCTGGACCTGCTGCCGGGATTGCACCTGAATGCAAACTATATGGGTGGAGTCGCCGTGCGCGAGCGCATATTCCAGGGCAAGCGCACGGCGCAAACGATCGCCCGGGTGCTGGCAAACCGGCTGCAGACAACGCCCATGCAGCAACCTTTCGCCATCGCACAGTAGAGCGCATGTCCGATACTGACAACATCAATCTGGAGGAGAAACCGCCATTCAGCCCACTACGGTTGATTGTGATCGTACTGCTGATCCTGCTCGGCATCTCATCCGCCGCCCAGTGGTATTCAGGCAACGTTACCATGCCGCGCTATTGCCAGGATCCGGTGCAGATCATCGAGAGGGTGCGTAAGGTTTTGACCGAGCAAACGCCCGCCGGGGATGGAGACCGAAAACCCTATATCATTGCTGCGCGGCTTACGTTTCTGGTTCCGAGAGAGAGTAACGAAGCGCTTGATGATTACATCCTACGACTGCAAATGCACCTAGATCAGCAATGCCGATAACACCGCCGCCAGCACCCATCACCCGCATGGGCCTGTTCAAAGGTTTCATGGGTATTTTTCTGCCCTTGTGTCTGGTGTTGGTTGTTGTCGGCTCGATGCACTACTACACCTTCTACACCACGGAGCGATCAGCCCGCGAAGCGAGCGAATCCCTTAACGTGGATCTAGCCAAAAGAATGGTGGTTTCAGACATTGCCTCCATCGCGGGCGACCTGATGTTTCTGGCCGAACACATCAAAGGTCAGGGACTGTTGGATGCGACCAGCGCAGAAGACAGGCAACGAATTGCCCAGGAGTTTTCTGTTTTTGCCGCAAAAAAGGGCCTCTACGACCAGATTCGCTTCCTGGACAGTAACGGGATGGAGGTCGTTCGGGTCAACTACAACAGCGGCAAAACCAAGTCTGTTCCAGAGGGGGATTTACAGAACAAGGCCAGCCGATATTACTTTCGCGAAGCCATGGCGCAGGTTGAGGGAGGTATCTATCTCTCTCCCCTGGACCTGAACATCGAAGGGGGACAGATAGAGTATCCCCTCAAACCCATGATTCGCTTCGGCACCCCGGTATTCGACAGTCATGGCGGCAAACGGGGCATTATTCTGCTCAACTATTTCGGTGAGCGGATGATCGATGACTTCACCCGTTCCGCAGCAAATATCGCCGATCACATTGAGTTGGTCAACAGCGACGGATACTGGCTCAGCAACCCGCAAGAAGAGAATGAATGGGGTTTCATGTTCGGCAAAGAGACCCGTTTTCAAAAACTCAGCCCGTATGCCTGGCAGGTGATCACGCGTCAGCAGAGTGGACAGTTTCAGACGAATGATGGCATGTTTACGTTTACCACCATCCATCCATTGCAGGCAGCACTGGAGGCGACCAACTCGAAAGGTTGGCTAACCACCAACGAAGCGGAAACCCACGGTTACTGGAAGATTGTCTCCCGTATCTCTCCGCAACAGCTTTCCGCCACCCCGACTTTTTTTGTTCAGAACCATTTTGCCCTCTATCTGTCGATGTTTGTCCTGATTTTGTTGGGCGCCTGGTTTGTGGCTCATTCTCAGTTCCGGCACCGGGTGGCAGAGACGCAAAGGGATTATGAACAGCGTTTCCGGCATACTCTGGAGAACATGGACCTAGCCGCCGTGGCCTTGAACAGACAAGGGGTAGTGACCTTTTGTAACGACTATTTTCTTGAAAAGACCGGCTGGTCGCGCAGTGAAGTGATAGGAGAGGCTTGGTTGGGTAAATTTGCCCCTAATGAGCTCAAGCACGAGATCGCCGACACCATCGAACGCATGGGTAGTCCTGAACAGTTCCCGTCCCGTTATGAAAACCAGGTCATGACCCGTGATGGCAGCCTGCGTCTAATTGCCTGGAACAATACCCTCTCCTACGATGCTGAGGGCAATGTCATCGGCGTCACCGGTATCGGTGAAGACATCACCACAAAACGCGAATCGGAGATCGAGCTACTCAAGCTCTATCAGGCGGTGGAACAGAGTCCGAGCACCGTTCTGATAACCGACACCCATGGTAATATCGAGTACGTCAATCCAAAATTCACCGAAGTGTCCGGTTATAGTTTCGAGGAGGTCAAAGGACACAACCCAAAACTGCTGAAATCGGGTGAAACATCGACTGAGGAGTACAACAACCTCTGGGCTGCCGTAAGAGCCGGCCAAGAGTGGCGGGGTGAGTTCCACAACCGCAAAAAGAATGGCGAGCTCTACTGGGAGTCTGCAGCCATCTCCGCGATCCGTAATCCACAAGGTGAGATCACCCATTTTCTGGCGGTCAAAGAGGACATCACTGAGCAGAAACGGCTACAGGATGAGGTGGTGGCGAGAAATCTGGAGCTTGCCCGTTCCCAGACCCTGGCGGCGATGGGGCGCATGGCCAGTATGATCGCCCACGATCTGCGCAATCCGCTCTCATCGGTCAAAATGACCTTGCAGATCCTGGGCAAGGCTCCTGCAATCGCGGCCAATCAGGAGATCAATGAGCTCCGGCAGATCTCCCTCGAACAGATCCAATACATGGGCGACATCCTCTCCGACATGTTGACCTTTTCCCGCCCCGACGCCCTGAAGTCAGACTGGATCACCATCGATAAAGTAATCGATATGGCCGCCAGTATCTCTCAGCGCAGGCTGGATGAGAGCAATGCCATGCTGAATATCAATTACCAAGCGGGTCTGCCGACACTTTACGGTGACGCCACCAAGCTGCGTCAGGTCTTTTCCAACCTGATCTCTAATGCTGCCCAAGCCACTGAAGGCGTACTAGACCCCCGTATCGATATCGATGCCATGCTGGAGCTTGGAGCAGAAGGCACCGCGATTCGTGTGGAGATCAGGGATAACGGCTCCGGCGTCAATCCTGACGAGATGGAAAAACTCTTCGAACCCTTTTTCACCACCCGCGCCAAAGGCACTGGACTGGGCCTGGCAATCGTCAAACGCATCCTTGATCAACACCTGGCCGGCATTACGCTGGAAGCCAGCAAACCCCAAGGCGCCTGTGTCATTGTGACCCTTCCGGTAACACCCCATAAGACTGAAAATACTGAGTTCCAGAAGATGGAGAACGCCACATCATGAGCAATATCCTGATCGTCGATGACGATGTCGCCAGTTGCAAAACCCTACAACTCCATTTACGCAGTCAGGGCTACCAAGTCGAAATGGCGCATAGTGTGGATGATGGACTTACAAAGACGCGGCAATTTATTCCAAACATCATCATTCTGGATATTCGTATGCCTGGACGCTCCGGGCTGGAAGGCCTACCTGACTTCAAAGACCGTTTACCGAATACCCACGTCATTATGATCACCGCCTTTCACGACATGGAGAGCACGATCGAGGCGATGCAACAGGGCGCCGACGACTACATCCATAAACCCATTGACATCGACGAACTGGATAGCGCCATCACCAAACTGATAACGGCCTCCGAGAACAACGATAATTTTCTCACCGCGGCAAGCCCGGTGGATGCAGGTGACACCCTCACTATGGTCGGCCGCAGCCGTTCGATGAAGGAAGTCTTCAAAACCATCGGACTGGTGGCCAAGAGCCCAGCCACCGTTCTGATTACCGGTGAATCGGGTACCGGTAAGGAATTGGTCGCCCGCGCCATTCACCGCTCCGGAGAAAACCCCAACGGGCCATTCGTCGCCATCAACTGCGCGGCTATCGTGGAGACCCTGCTTGAATCTGACATGTTCGGCCATGAAAAAGGCTCCTTTACCGGGGCGGTTGGACACCAGGAGGGCAAATTCTCCCTGGCCAGGGGTGGCACCATATTTTTGGATGAAGTAGGCGAACTCTCCCCCTCCATGCAGGCCAAACTGCTGCGTGTTCTCCAATACAAGGAGTACACCCCGCTGGGAGCCAAAGTGGCTCTGACCACCGATGCGCGAATCATCACCGCCACCAACACCGATCTGGCTGAGAAGGTCAAACTGGGCGCCTTCCGCGAAGACCTGTACTACCGTCTGCAGGTGGTCAATATCCATCTGCCACCCCTGCGTGAGCGTAAGGAGGATCTGATGGACTTACTGCAAGTCCTGTTGGGCCGGATCAACAAGGAACTGCACCGGAATATTACTCACATCGGTAAAGATGTGCTTGAGTGTATGGAACGATATGAGTGGCCCGGGAATGTGCGCGAACTGGAAAACGTATTGATGAAAAGTATTGCTCTCTCGCGTGGTGATTCATTGACCTTGGACCTACTGCCGTCCTCGATGTCCACAACACTCGACGGAATGACTGTGGGTGATAAACCGTTGGAGAAACATAGCCTGAACGAGATAGAGAGAGCACACATCATGCGCGTCCTGAATCGCACAAACTGGCACAAGGGACAGGCCTGCGACATCCTAGGAGTTTCTCGTCCCCGACTTCGCAGATTGATCCAACATTATGGATTGATACAACCAAAATGAGGCTGGCCGGGATATGGTGCCCGGGGCCGGAATCGAACCGGCACGACCCAAAGGTCGAGAGATTTTAAGTCTCTTGCGTCTACCAATTTCGCCACCCGGGCTGGGTGATAAAAAACCTAGAATGGTGAGGGCATGTGCTCTTCAGCAATAAGGAGTGGAGTCTGCTATTCAAACTCAGGGTTGTCAACCTCCTGGTTTGGCCATCGGAAAACATCTAAAGAAATTGTCTTTCGTCTGTTCAGCAAGGGCTTCTGTGGACATCCCCTTCAGTCCCGCAACACATTCAGCGACCTGATTGACGTAACGTGGCTGATTGGATTTTCCACGGAATGGAACCGGGGCCAGGTAGGGTGAGTCCGTTTCGATCAGCAGCTGTTCCAGGGGCACCTGTTTAACGACTTCGCGCAGGTCTGCTGCATTATTGAAGGTAATGATGCCTGAAAATGAGATATAAAAACCCAATTCGAGAGCCTGTTTCGCCATCGGCCAATCCTCCGTGAAGCAGTGCATGACCCCACCGGGAATATCAGCCCCCTCCTCCTGCATGACCTGAATGGTATCCGTTTTTGCAGCTCGGGTGTGAATGATCAGTGGTTTGTCACAGCCCTTTGCCGCCCTGATGTGGGTGCGAAAACGCTCGCGCTGCCAGTCAAGATCACCATCACTGCGAAAATAGTCGAGACCAGTTTCCCCGATCGCAACGACTCTGGGCTTGTTGGAGAGTTCGATCAGTTCATCAGGGCTTGGTTCATGGCGATCCCGGTCATTGGGGTGTACACCTACTGACATGGTGATCTGCGGATAATCCTCGATCAAGGAGACCATGGCTGGCCAGGACTCTAAATCAATCGAGACACAAAGCATATGTTCCACGCCAGATTCAAGGGTCTGGCTGACAAATCGACTGAAATCGTTAGCGTAAGGCTCCAGATCGACACGATCCAGATGGCAATGAGAATCCACCAGCATGCTGTTAACAGTCCTAGTTGAGTACTTCAGAAATGGAGCTTAGAGAGTATGTGTGGGACGATCCGACTTGAGGGCGCCAGCGAGGTATCCTTCAATCTTGTTACGGGCTGCGCCACCGTCCTGGTCGCTGAACTGAACGCCAATACCTGCCGCCCGGTTGCCCTCCGCCCCTACAGGCGTAATCCAGATGATTTTTCCTGCCACAGGTAGTCTTTCAGCCTCATCCATCAGGGTCAGGAGCATGAAGACCTCATCCCCCAGCTTGTATTGTTTGGTGGTTGGAATAAACAGACCGCCGTTCTGTACAAACTGCATATAGGCCGCGTACAAGGCATTTTTATCCTTGATCGTGAGAGAGAGAATACCCTGTCTGGGTCCACCAGCCATTTAAACACCTATGTCATTTCAATGACCTGCCTGGCGCAGGCAGGTTTGCCAATCGATTAAAAGCTTCTCCAGCATCAGTTGTGGATTCAGGTTACTGTCCGTGAGATTGCGCACTTCATAAATCTGGATCAGAAACCGCTGCAGCACCCCAGAGTTTAGCTGCTCTGCGATACGCTGCAAAGTCTGTTTTTCATCCCAGTTGTAGAGCAAGGGTGGTTGCTGACTCACCTGCAGTCGCAGCATGTCGATAATCCAGCCAGTGAGCCACTCCATCAGCTGCTTATAATCATGTTTCGACCATTCTGCGACTATCTTTACCGGATCAAGCTGGTTCTGCCCAATGCCGATAAAAGCTCTCAGTATTTCCAGACGCCTTGAGAGTGTTTCATCACTATCCATTTTCAGTGCGTTCAAAGGAGCCCCGCCAGCCAGATCAAGTAAGGATCTGGCATCTCCCGAGTCGATATGGCTTGCCAACCATTGTGTCGCCTCATCTCGCTTGGGGTAGGGAAACTTGAACTGCTGACAACGACTACGAATAGTGGGAAGTAGTCTGGATGGGTGGTCGGAGAGGAGCATCAGCAGGGTATTCGACACTGGTTCCTCCAGAGTCTTCAACAAACTGTTGGCAGCCGCGCTATTCATGCGTTCCGCAGGTTTGACGATGACCACTTTGTAGCCACCAGATTGTGCCGTGAGGGTGGCGCTGCTGGTCAGATTACGGATCATATCAATCTTGATATCACCACTTTTACTCCCCTCTTCGGGGCTGACCATTTGAAAATCCGGATGGTTACCGGCCTGCAACAGATGGCAGTGCCGGCATTCCCCGCAAGGCTCTCCCTGATCATCCGGATTAGCGCAGAGCAGGGATTGGGCAAAGGCAAGCGCAAAATTCGCTTTACCCACACCTTCCGGACCGGCAAAGAGCATGGCATGGGGCAGGCGTTCCTGGTGGCGGGCCTGTTGCAACCTGAGCCAGATACCCTGTTGCCAGGGTAAGCGCTGAAAGGCCATTTCAGTCATCAACTGACTCCAGGAACAGCTTGAGAGTGGCATAAAGCTGTCGCTGAACCTGCTCGAGGGAAGGTGAGGCGTCAATCACCTTTACCCTGGCAGGTTCCAATTTGGCAATCTGCAAATAACCGTTTCGCACCTTCTCGAAAAATTCCTTGGCCTCGCTTTCAAATCGATCGGGATCAGAGCGCTTTACCGCTCTTTCCAGTCCAATCTCTATGGGAAGATCCAACAATAGGGTTAAATCGGGACGTAGAGAACCTTGTACAAATTCCTCCAAAACCGCAATCCGTTGCCGGCTGATACCTCGTCCTGCCCCCTGGTAGGCATAGGATGCATCGGTGAAACGGTCACATAATACCCAATTCCCAGCCTCCAGGGCTGGCAGAATCTTCTGATGCAGATGCTCTGACCTTGCGGCAAACATCATGAGTAATTCCGAATCATCCGCCATTCCGGTGTGCTTATGACCCAGTAGCAGTTCGCGGATCTCCTCACCCAATGGCGTACCTCCCGGCTCACGAGTGAATACAACCTGCTTGCCTGCAGATTCGATAAACTCCCTGATAAAGGCAAGATTGCTGGTCTTACCGGCGCCCTCTCCGCCCTCGACCGTGATAAATCGTCCCCGTTGCATGATTTACCTAGAATCCTGATTCGAAGATATGCTTACAATACATAGAGGTTCATCGCTTTAACTGGTACTTCCGCACCGCCTGATTGTGCTCTTCGAGCGTTTCGGAGAAAGCATGTCCACCGTTACCGGTCGCGACGAAATAGAGTTCCTTTCCGGATTCGGGATGACAGACTGCCCTGACCGCCGCACCGCTGGGCATAGCAATCGGAGTCGGCGTGAGACCTTTGTGAACATAGGTATTGTAGGGGGTGTCGGTCTCGAGATCGCGGCGCCTGATATTGCCATCGAATGAGTCACCCATCCCATAGATCACCGTCGGGTCTGTCTGCAGGCGCATACCTTTTTTCAAGCGTCGAATAAAGACCCCGGCGATTTTGGCCCGTTCGTCAGGTAGCGCGGTTTCACGCTCCACGATGGATGCCAGGATGAGGGCGTCATAAGGGGTTTTCAGGGGTAGTTCCGCTTCTCGCTTTTCCCATTCGCTGGCCAGAAACTGCTGCATTTTCAGATAGGCCCTGCGGAGAAATTCCAGATCGGTCGTAGCGCGTGGGAAGTGGTAGGTATCTGGATAGAAACGCCCTTCTGGATGTTCATTTGGGTAACCTAAGCGTTGCATGATATCCATGTCTGATAATTCAATCAGCGTATGTTCCAATGCGGCATGTCGATGAACTGCCCTCATCATCTGGGTAAAAGTCCAGCCCTCTATCAAGGTGAGTGCGTGCTGCAGCACTTTTCCGGAAGATAGAATGACCAGCAATTGGCCCGGTGTCGAGCCTGCCGGAATCTGATACTCGCCCGCCTTGAGACTGCCCGCTTGTTGAGTCAGGCGAGCAAATAAGCGCAGCATGATGGGGTGTTCAATGACACCGCCGGCAGCCAAGTCGGCCGACAGACTGTTGACTGAACTGCCCGGTTTCAGGTTATAGACCAAGCCTTCCTGTGGAAGATTGAGTGGAGTTTGGGTGAAATGGTCATACTGTATCCAACCCCAGGCAATCAGGATACTGAAGACAAATATCAGAATTCCGAGCAGGCGATTCAGCATGGTGTGAATTCTATGATTTTTTTATCCATCGGTTCTAATTAGAAAATGAATAGCTGGAGCCAAAGCAGCGTCCATGCACCCTGTTTATTAGCTTAGCGGGTATCTTCTGAATATCGTAGTCATGCTCTTCAAGCGTTGAAACCGGGCAGATCCCCAGCAATGAGTTGGTGATAAACAGGGCATCTGCCCCGGCAACGTCAGCCAGGCTAAGGTCGGATATCACAGACTCAATACCCAACTCTTCCGCTATCTCCAGCACCAACTCCCGAACAATACCCGCAACTCCGGAGTTTGCCAGGTCTGGCGTAAACAATACCCCACCCTTGACGAGAAACAGGTTTGACTGGGTACCCTCGACCACATGACTGTTCTCATCGAGCATCAGCCCCTCAGGAATCGCCGGGTCATCCCACTCCTGACGCGCCAATACTTGTTCCAGGCGATTAAGGTGTTTGAGACCCGCCAGGGACTTACTCTGTCCAATCCGGGTACGGCAAATCCGCAAAGCAATGCCTTTTCTATACCAAATCGCGGGATAGTCTGGCCATTCGTGCAGACTCACAATGCGTGTAGTTTGTGGAGCTGTAGATGGTCGGTATCCCCTGCCTCCCTGTCCACGTGTTACAACAAGTTTGATTACTCCACGTCCCTTTACTGAGAGCAGAGAACTGGCCTCCTCCAAGAGTCTTTTTTTGTCCTGTGGAGGTAGCTTCAGGCGCTCTTCACCCCGTGCCAGCCTGGCCATGTGACGCTCCCAGAGCCTGGGTTGGCCATTGACCACGGCGATGGTTTCAAAAAGACCATCACCATATTGAAGCCCCCGATCCAATGCGGAGATCTTCTCAGTTGGCTTACCGTTAATAAGCAAGGGGAGAAACCAGCCCTCAGGTTCAGAGGGCTGGTGCTTAATTTGTCATTCGACCCGGCGGAA
Organism: Pseudomonadota bacterium; assembly: GCA_039714735.1. Lineage (GTDB taxonomy): Bacteria > Pseudomonadota > Gammaproteobacteria > Chromatiales > Chromatiaceae > JASJBU01. The sequence goes on along the minus strand of JBDLIT010000010.1, from coordinate 42,773 downwards.
CGCAAGTGTGCCGTTGGTTCCACCAAACCCGAAAGAGTTGGAAATGACTATATCCAGTTTCATCTCACGCGCCGAATTTGGCACATAGTCGAGATCACAATCAGGATCCTGGTTTTCCAGATTGATAGTGGGTGGAGCCACCTGATCGCGGATCGCCAAAATGGTGAATACCGCTTCAGCGCCACCTGCCGCCCCCAACATGTGGCCGGTCATCGACTTGGTGGAACTCACACAAAGTTTGTGGGCATGATCACCGAAGGCGCGTTTCACGGCTAGCGTCTCCGCAATATCACCCGCTGGGGTGGAGGTGCCATGGGCGTTGATATAATCGACATCCTGGATATTCAGGCCGGCATCCTGCAACGCCATCAGCATACATTTCGCTGCACCCGAGCCATCTTTGGACGGAGCCGTCATATGGTAGGCGTCGGAATTCATACCGATACCTGCAAGCTCCGCATAGATTTTCGCACCTCGCGCCTTGGCGTGTTCATACTCTTCCAGGACCACCACACCCGCGCCATCACTGAGTACGAATCCATCACGGTCCCGATCCCATGGACGACTGGCGGCCTGAGGATCATCATTGCGCCTGGACAACGCCCGGGCCGCGGCAAATCCACCGAGACCGACTGGCGATGTGGCCATTTCGGCGCCGCCGGCGACCATCACATCGGTACGTCCGTGACGAATCATCAATGCAGCTTCACCAATACTGTGCGCCCCGCTGCTACAGGCTGAAACAATAGAGTAATTCGGGCCTTTCAAGCCATACTTGATTGAAAGGTTGCCGGATACCATATTGATGATGTTGGCTGGAACGAAAAAAGGTGAAATTTTTCGGGGACCACCATCTATATAGGCCTGATAGCTGTTTTCGATGCCGGTGATACCACCGATACCCGAGCCGATCAGAACGCCAATACGCTCAGCATTCTCTTCGCTAACCTCGAGCCCTGAATCCTCTATCGCCTGGCAGCCCGCAGCGACCCCATAATGGATAAATTTATCCATCTTCTTGGCATCTTTTTTAGGCACATAATCAGTGATTTCGAAGCCGTAGATTGGGCCACCAAACTGGGTGCTGAACGGCCCCACATCGAAATGGGTGATCGGCTGAATACCACTCCTGCCGGCAAGTATACTTTCCCAGGCGGATGGCACGTCAAGACCCACAGGCGCAACCATTCCAAGCCCGGTTATGACAACCCTTCTTGCAGTCATTTGCGACTACCCCCAATCATTGTACAGATGGCAGAAAAGTAACAAGGCCGCGCTCTACCATATAGAGAGCAATGCGGCCTGATTGCTCGATCAATTATGGGCGTTGATGTAGTCGACCGCCAGTTGTACGGTGGTGATCTTCTCAGCCTCTTCATCCGGAATTTCAGTTTCAAATTCCTCTTCAAGGGCCATCACCAGCTCAACAGTGTCGAGAGAATCAGCACCAAGATCGTCGACGAAGGAGGCCTCTAGAGTCACTTCATCTTCTTTGACACCCAGTTGTTCTACGACAATTTTTCGAACTCGTTCTACGACATCGCTCATTTTCTTAATTTCCTCATGGATGAACCTTCGGCCACCAATGCAACCGATGGGCTATTGTATTAACAAATTTTACATGTGAAAAGCGTATTCACAAGAAATTTATCACGCGATAAATATGTTTTTTTGTATATAAATCTATGTGTTATGGTGTTTATCTAATGCTAGTTAGCGAGATAAATGCTGATTCAGCAATCAAGCCATGTACATTCCGCCATTCACGTGTATTGTCTCGCCGGTAACATAGGCGCCTGATGCTGAGGCTAAAAAGAGGACAGCATTTGCAATATCTTCTGGCTGACCCAACTTTTGCAGTGGGATATTTTCAATCAATCCTTTGCGCTGCTCATCCGGCAATTCCCGGGTCATATCAGTATCGATAAAGCCTGGTGCAATAGAATTGACCGTGATGCCACGGGAGCCCACTTCTCTGGCCATCGAGCGGGTGAAGCCGAAGATACCCGCCTTGGCGGCTGCATAATTAGTCTGCCCCGCATTCCCCATCGCGCCAACCACAGATGAGATATTGATGATGCGCCCCTTGCGCGCCTTCATCATGCCACGCAAAACGGCCTTACTCAGCCGAAAAATAGAGGTCAGGTTGGTATCGATGATACTCTGCCACTCATCATCTTTCATCCGCATCAGCAGGTTATCCCGGGTAATGCCTGCATTGTTGACAAGAATCGTGGGCGTTCCATATTCATCACTGACCGCCTTTATCACAGTGTCAACGGATGCTGGATCGGTAACATTCAGCACCATTCCCTTACCCGTGTAACCGGCTGTTTTAAAACGACTGCTAATGGCCTCGGCTCCGGATTCCGAAGTCGCAGTTCCGACTATGGTTGCACCTGCTTTGGCCAGTGTATCTGCGATGGCAGCGCCGATACCTCTGCTGGCGCCTGTTACCAGGGCGATCTCATTTTCCAGGCTCATTTCAGTGCCTCCAATGCAGTATTTAGGCTGTCAGTGGTAAAAACAGCAGAACCGTTAAGTTTACGGTCAATGCGTTTGTTCAAGCCCGTGAGTACCTTGCCGGGACCCGCCTCAAGTAAATTATCTATGCCTCGCGCAGAGATCGCCTGGATAGTTTCAACCCAGCGTACCGGACTGTAAAGCTGTTCGACCAATCTTGATCTAATTTCTTCAGCATCAACTGCTTCAGCAACATTCACGTTATGTAAGACCGGAATTTGCGGGATCTGTATGTTAATTCCCGCCAAACTCTCGCTGAGGCGCTCAGCTGCTGGCCTCATCAGCGCGCAGTGTGAAGGCACACTCACCGGAAGGGGTAAAGCCCGTTTAGCTCCCGCCTCTTTGGCTAAATGACAGGCTCGATCCACGGCAGCTTTGTTACCCGCGATAACCACCTGACCCGGCGAATTATAATTGACTGCCTCAACAATTTCAGATTCTGCCGCATTGGCGCAGATATCTCTTACCTGATCATCATCCAGCCCCAGGATGGCCGCCATTCCACCCGCACCAGGCGGAACCGCCTCCTGCATGAAACGTCCGCGGTCTGCAACCAGACGCACTGCATCATGGAACCCAATTGCACCGGCGCACACCAAAGCAGAATATTCACCGAGGCTGTGTCCGGCCATGACTTCAGGAATTACTCCGCCTTCTGCCTGCCAGACACGCCACACTGCAACCCCCGCACACAACATGGCAGGCTGGGTTATCTGAGTCTGATTCAGTTCTTCAACTGGACCCTCCTGCACCAGTTTCCACAGATCGAAACCGAGTATGTCTGAGGCTTCAGTATAGGTTTCCCTTACTATCGCTTTATTTTCGGCAAGCTCATTGAGCATGCCCACAGACTGGGAGCCCTGCCCTGGAAAAATGATGCTTAAGTTGGATTCACTCATGAGTTACTAATAGAGTCGGTATCAGAAGTTGACGAGAACGGAACCCCAGGTAAAGCCGCCTCCGAAAGCCTCCATCAAGAGCGTTTCACCCCGCTTGATACGCCCATCACGCACAGCAGTATCAAATGCCAGGGGAACCGAGGCGGCAGAGGTATTGCCATGCTCACCCACCGTGACCACAACATGATCCATCGGTGTGCGTAATTTTTTGGCCGTGGCATTGATAATGCGGATATTTGCCTGGTGGGGTATCAGCCAGTCCACATCAGATTTTTGCATGCCGTTTGCCTGCAGGGTTTCATCCACAATCCGGCCAAGCGTGGTCACAGCCATTTTGAATACTTCGTTACCACGCATCTCCATATAGGCGCCACCCTCCTGTAAGAGGGAATAGCCCCTGGAAACACCGGTTGGGACCCGGAGTAAACTTTCAAATGCTCCATCGGCATGCAGATGAGTTGATATGATGCCGGGCTCCTCACTGGCTTCCAAGATCACAGCACCGGCGCCATCACCGAACAATACGCAGGTATTCCGATCCTTCCAGTCAACAATCCGCGAGAGTGTTTCCGCACCGATTACCAGGGCGCATTTGGCGCTTCCTGATTTAATAAACTTGTCTGCAACGCCCATTGCATAGACAAATCCCGTACAGACTGCCTGTATATCAAAAGCCGCAGGGCCATGTATACCGAGACGGGCCTGTAACAGACAAGCGGTACTTGGAAACACCTGGTCTGGCGTCGTGGTGGCAACCACGATCAGATCGATCTGATCTGTGGAGACACCAGCCATTTCTATGGCATTACGCGCCGCTTTTTCCGCAAGATCGCAGGTATACTCGTCGTCTGCTGCAATATGCCGCTTGCGAATACCAGTACGTTCAAAAATCCATTGATCGGTGGTATCCACTATCTTTTCCAGATCCCGATTGGTCAGAATCTTTTCAGGCAGATAACTACCGGTGCCGGTTATTCGGGAATGGATCACGCGCTTTCCCTTGTTTCTAAGTGTGCCTTGACCTGCTCTGCTATGCGTGAAGGCACATCGTTGATGGCCTCTTTACGCGCAATATTGATGGCATTTGCAAAAGCCAGTTTATCCGCACCGCCGTGGCTCTTAATGACTATGCCACGCAGTCCGAGCAGGCTGGCCCCATTATATCTACGTGGATCGATACGCTTTCGAAAACTGTGTAACACCGGGAGTGCAATCAAACCGGTCAATTTGGTCAGAAGATTCTTTTTGAAGGCCTCTTTCATGAAATGGCTGATCATCTTGGCGACTCCCTCGCTACTCTTCAACGCAACATTCCCGACGAAACCATCAGATACGATGACATCGGTGCCACCCTTATAGATATCGTCCCCTTCAACATAACCGATGTAGTTGAGGGAGCTTCCAACCAACAAATCATGCGCGCTCTTGACCTGTTCATTGCCTTTGATCTCTTCTTGACCGATATTCAAGAGACCAATTCTTGGGGCGCTCAGATCAGCGACGGCGGAGACAAGTTCACTGCCCATCACGGCGAACTGAAACAAGTGTGATGCCGTGCAATCCACATTCGCTCCGAGGTCGAGCATGAAAGTCTCACCTTCAATGGAAGGTAGGCCTGTTATGATTGCAGGCCGGTCGACATTGGGCAGCATTTTCAGTACGAAGCGTGAAGTCGCCATCAACGCTCCGGTGTTTCCAGCACTGACACAGGCATCAGCCACACCCTCCTTGACCAGGTTGATGGCCACCCGCATGGATGAGTCTTTTTTATTACGCAGCGCATTGGATGGCAGTTCACCCATCTCAACCTGCTGAGAGGCATGGTGGACCTTCAGACGATCGCCGAAACCATGTGCGCCGACCTTAGCCTGCAACTCATCTTCCAGTCCGACCAGGACCAGGGCTGTCTCTTTGTCATGCTTCAGGTATTCCAGTGCTGCTGCAACCACAACATCAGATCCGTGGTCGCCGCCCATAGCATCGAGTGAAATTGTGACTGCCTTGCTCATCGAGGATAATCAGACCCAGAAAAAAAGAACCTGGCAAAGGTCATGAAACCTGCCAGGACTCTATATTACAGGATGATGAGGCCAAATTGATGGCCTTACTCACCCTTGGTGTCGACTACCTTACGACCACGATAAAAGCCATCTGCAGACATATGATGGCGCAGGTGGGTTTCACCTGAGGTGGAATCTATAGAGAGCGCCTCACCCTTGAGAGCGTCATGTGCGCGACGCATACCACGCTTGGAAGGGGTCTTTCTGTTTTTTTGTACAGCCATGGCTGGACTCCTGAGTATCGATAAAAAAAATTATTCGTCATGCCGTTTCAGTTGGGCTAGAACTGCAAACGGGCTTTCACGCACTGCTACAGGTTTTTCATTGGGTTTCTCACCCATGCCTGACGCACACTCGCCTACAGGGTGCGTTGGCACCTGAGGCAGCGCGAGTAACAATTCATCCTCAATCAGATTCCTGAGCTCCACCTGGCCGTTTTCTACCAGTTCAGGATCAAGATCATCCGGTAAGTTTTCTGCTTCTTCCAGACTTTCAACAAAAGCGAGTGACACTTTTGATTTAACTGGAAACAATATCGTTCCGAGACAACGCTGGCACTCCAGAACCAATTGGGCCTCAACTGTTCCATGTAGACATGCCCTATGCTGCTTGTCACGGGAAAACTCCAGATCGAAGCGAGCTTCACCCTGCTGCTCTGCAAGGCAACCACGAAGCCTCGGTAGATCGCCAAGCGAATAGGAACCATTGGTCCGTTTGGCCAGATTGACATATCGCCAAGGATCAAGATGATCGGGCAAGCGTTGCGACATAAGCGCGCGATTCTATTATGGAAAGCCCTAGGATGTCAAAATGATAACAGGTCTTGTAGTGCTGAGCTGGACTATTCCTGAGACTTATTGCGCTATGCTCAGATGATGCATTCAGTATCTCGTTGATTTTCTGTAAGCCACAGAAACTTCATGTGATTTTAGAGCGAAGGGAAGATAACGGCGGTGGAGGTGGATTTGGCTAAGCCCCGGCCCGTACATCGTGTACGGTCGTTCGACTAATTTCTTTGTTCATGGGTGGTTTTATTTAGGTGGTACAAGCCATCCCTGGCGCGACTGAGATGGGTTTGCTATGCCCCAGCCCGCACATCCTGTGCGGTCGTTCGGCTGACTTCCTTTGTCCAGAAGAGGTTTTTTCTAGATTATTCCTGCCATCCATGGCGCAACTGAGGTGGGTTTATTAACCCCCGGCCCGCACTTCCTGTGCGGTCGTTCGACAAGTTTCTTTGTCCACTGGACAAAGAAACTTGTCTCACCCAACCAGAGCGAGCAGGATACCTGCTGCCACGGCCGAGCCAATGACCCCGGCCACATTGGGCCCCATGGCATGCATCAGTAGGAAATTATGGTGGTTGGTTTCAAGGCCCACTTTGTTGACTACCCGTGCAGCCATAGGTACAGCAGAAACCCCGGCTGCGCCAATCAATGGATTGACCTTTCCACCCGTAAAACGGTGCATGGCCTTACCCATCAAGACCCCCGCCGCAGTTCCCACGCAGAATGCGAATGCTCCAAGGGCCAGAATACCCAATGTTTCCACAGTTAAAAATTTATCTGCAGACAATTTTGAGCCAACGGCCAAGCCGAGAAAGATGGTGACAATATTGATTATTTCATTCTGAGCAGCGTGGCTGAGACGCTCGACGACGCCGCTCTCCCGCAATAAATTACCAAAGGTCAGCATACCTATCAGTGGCGCCGCTGAGGGTAGAAAGATGATACAGAGCAGTAAGACGATGAAGGGAAATAATACCTTCTCCATCTTGCTGACGTGCCTGAGTTGCTGCATCACAACTTTACGCTCACGCTCTGTAGTAAGCAGACGCATGATCGGCGGCTGGATGATCGGCACCAGGGCCATATATGAATAGGCTGCTACAGCGATTGCTCCGAGTAAGTCCGGGGCAAGACGGGAAGCTAAAAAGATGGCGGTTGGACCATCTGCCCCACCAATGATGGCAATCGCGGAGGCATCCGCCAGGGTGAAATTGAATCCGGGGATGAGATTAAGGGCCAGTGCGCCTATCAGGGTTACAAAAATGCCGAATTGGGCTGCCGCACCCAGCAGTAGCGTCCAGGGCATAGCAATCAGGGCGCCGAAGTCTGTCAGCGCCCCCACGCCCATGAAGATAAGCAGTGGGAATATCCCGGTCTCTATACCGACATGGTAGATATGGCCCAATAATCCATCTGCCCCGCCTATTCCGGCCAGTGGAATGTTGCTCAATATCGCACCAAAGCCGATAGGCAGCAGCAGCAGTGGCTCGAATTTTTTCACCACGGCCAAATAGATAAGCAAACCACCGATACACATCATCAGTGCCTGCCCCCACTCCAGATTGGCAATCCCAGTGGATTCCCATAATGGTCCAAGTCCGATTTCAATCATAATCTAAGAAAGACTCACCAGTGAGGTGCCAACCTGTACGGCGTCACCCTCCTTTACCAGTATTTTTGCAATCACACCTGAAGTCGTTGCACGTACTTCGGTCTCCATTTTCATGGCTTCAAGCACCATAATGACATCCCCTGAAGAGACTCGCTGACCCTGGCTAACATTTATTTTGTATATATTGCCGGCAAGTGGCGCATTGATTGTGCCGCCAACGGGCTCCGATGCCTTGGGTTTGGCTACTGACTTCTGTTCAACGCTGTCCAACTCTCCAGTAGCTGTTACTTTTACATCGTAAATGACCCCATTGACCTCGACTTGATAGGCCTCTATTCCACCAACTGCAGGCTTTGCGGGTATTTCAGGTTGTGGTTCTGGTTCATTTCCCGGTGCTGGCTCAAATGCAGCTGGATTGTTGCGGTTCTCGAGAAACTTCAATCCGACCTGGGGGAACAATGCATATATCAGCACATCATCAATTTCTTGACTTGCAACACTGACCGTATGCTTTTTGGCAAGTTCACGAAATTCATTTGTGAGCTTGTCCATTTCCGGTTTCAATAGATCGGCAGGACGACAGGTAATTGCCTCTTGTCCCGGCTCAAGCACCTTTGCCTGCAATTCACTATCAACAGGTGCGGGGGTAGCCCCATATTCCCCTTTCAATACACCTGCAGTCTCCTTCGCCATGCTTTTATAGCGCTCACCGGTCAGGACATTCAGTACTGCCTGCGTCCCGACAATTTGGGACGTTGGAGTAACCAATGGAATATAGCCAAGGTCTTCTCGAACCTTGGGAATCTCCTCCAGAACCTCATCCAACCGCTCGTGAGCGCCCTGCTCTCTCAGCTGATTCTCCATATTAGTGAGCATTCCACCAGGAACCTGAGCAACCAATATTCGGGAATCGATACCCTTCAGCGCCCCTTCGAATTTGGCGTATTTCTTACGCACTTCACGAAAATAGGCCGCGATTTCTTCCAGTAGAGTAAGATTCAATCCGGTGTCACGCGGGGTTCCTTCCAAAATGGCCGCAAGAGACTCAGTGGGAGAATGTCCATAGGTCATGCTCATGGACGATATAGCCGTATCAACCATATCGATACCAGCCTCTGCAGCCTTAATGGCTGTCGCAGTACTCATGCCAGTAGTGGCGTGACAATGCATCGCGATTGGTATTGAACAGGCAGATTTAAGCCGAGTGACCAACTCTTCTGCTACATAGGGCCTAAGCAGGCCAGCCATATCCTTGATACAGATGGAATCGCAACCCATGGATTCCAACTCTGTACCCATCCGCACCCAATAATCCAGATCATGCACTGGGCTTACCGTGTACGACATTGTCCCTTGTGCGTGCTTGCCGGTTTTCAGGGTTGCCTTGATGGCTGTTTCAAGGTTACGCAGATCATTCATCGCATCAAATATGCGGAATACATCAACGCCGTTGGTGGCGGCACGCTCTACAAATGCCTCGACAACATCATCTGCGTAGTGTCTGTAGCCAAGGATATTCTGCCCCCTTAGCAACATCTGCTGGGGAGTGTTCGGCATAGCCGCCTTTAGTTCACGGAGCCTCTCCCAGGGGTCTTCCCCCAGAAAGCGGATACAAGCATCAAAAGTGGCGCCCCCCCAGGTCTCCAGTGACCAGAAGCCAATCTGATCAAGCTTCTCTGCAATCGGCAGCATATCTTCAAGCCGCAACCGGGTGGCAAATAGTGATTGATGGGCGTCGCGAAGCACGACATCCGTGAGTCCTAACGGTTTAATTTCACTCATATTTAACCACAGTTCAGGCCTTCACAGACCTATCATTGGATGCACAAAGCTCTGGATTTTACAGCGATTTCAGTTATGTGTCGTGCGATAGCGAGTTACCGCCGCAGCAATCACCGCAACCAGATCCCCCCTCACATCATTAGATGGATGATCTGGAGGTTGAGAAACAGTCTTAGTGTGTTCCGCTCCCCGTTTCTCCGAGGCCATGGCAAGCTTGGACATCCCTAGCATGCTATAAACCAATAACACCAGGAATGAAAAAACAATCCCCATACCCAGGAACATCAGGTTTAAACCTGTCAACAGTAGGTCTGTGATCGGCATATCCAAAAATTTATTTATTAATTAATGACCTTTTTACGTGCCTATAGTGGAGATTGTCAAGCAGCAATTACCTTAATATATATACATTACTAATTGTTTTATTAGAAAAAATCAGCCTGTATTTAGAATATCCATGCTAACTATTGAATTAATTAATAGTTAGTTGATCCTATTGAATAAATTTATAGTAACTCCTAAGCTTGCCTTCTCTTTGAACGCCATAGAACATTACCGGAAAGTAATCCTATGAAGCCAAAAGAAGCTATTCAATCATCGGCGCTTGTGGCTGTCAGTTGTTCGCAAGTTACATTATTTTTGAATACCAATAAAGTTTACCTGGTTAAAGAGTCCTTTAAATGACAGAAAAGCCATTATCCCATAACCTTCAGATTGTTTTAGCTTCCACATCGCCTTTCCGACGTGAGCTTCTACAAAAGCTCGGGATTGATTTTAGTACGGAAGCACCTGAGGTTGACGAATCCCCAAAACCTGACGAACACTCAGAAAATTTGGTGCGACGCCTCGCGCAGCTAAAGGCAAAAGCTGTTGCGAACCGCTACCCAGATGCGTTGATTATTGGTTCTGACCAGGTTGCGGCAATCAGTGGCAAGATATTGGGTAAACCGGGTGACCATCAGCGGGCCATTGAGCAGTTGACCCTGGCGTCAGGTAAAAAGGTCACTTTTTATACAGGTCTGTCTCTTTTGAATAGCTCGACAGGGAATTTACAGGTTTGTTGTGAACCTTTTTCTGTACATTTCCGGGAATTGGATAGTGAGGAGATCGAAAACTATCTGTCTCGCGAAAGACCCTATAACTGTGCCGGATCATTCAAATCCGAAGGGCTTGGCATCACACTATTCAGGAAAATGGAAGGCGATGACCCTAATTCGTTGATAGGCCTGCCACTCATACGTCTGATAGATATGTTGAAAAACGAGGGTATAAACCCCTTGAAAACCTAAAACACAAGATCCTCAACTGCTTTGGTATCCTCTTCCAGGCCCAAATTTTCTTTCTCGCCAGAGCTCGAAAAAACCCTTGAAAAAGCCTTGACTGACTGGCGATCTATACCTGCCAGAGAGTGATCTGTACCTTCATATGCTAATATGTTTGCCGCCTGAACCAGATCGACATAGTCAACAGGAGCATCTCCTGGGTTCCGCTTAAGATCCTCATGTTCCGCGGCAACTTCGACAACTCTCTGATCAAATTTCCAGAGCTTTATGATGCTGCTCCCCAGTTGCGGATGGAGTTTTTGTAACAGACGATCAAGAAACTCAGGATTCTGGGTCAATTCATCATACTCACATGCCTTGGTCAGCAATGGAATTTTTCCGATATCATGAACCAAGCCCGCAACCAGGGCGATGTCAGGGTCAAGTCTGGGATGATCTTTTGCAAGTATTGCTGCCTGTGCCCCGACCTTTACGGAATGGGCCCATAACTTTTCCATACGTTGTTCTATCGCTTTAATAGGTGTACGAAACACCTCCTTCATCGAAACTGCATACACTGCATTCTTTACTCGCTGAAATCCAATTCGGGTGATAGCCAGTTTGATTGCCGTGACAGTATTTGTGCCGCGATACAACGGACTATTCGCATAGCGGATCAGTCTGGCGGTAAGTGCCGCATCCTTTGAAATCACTTTTTCTAAATCAGCTGCTGAACTGTCAGCATCATTGATTACCAGAAGCGCTTCTAGCGCGAGAGTAGGCAAAGTTGGCAGGTTAATATTGTTTGTTCTGAAGTCATCCCGGACCGTGTTGACAAAATCCTGCACCGAAAAAGATTCCATCTCCCGCTTTTCGCGTTCTTCGGGGGTTTCTGAGGTGACGACTTCACCGTCTGAAAGCTGAAAGACTGACTTAGACATGGTATCGCTTACATCGGCAGGGAATTGAAAAAAGTTTAGGTAAAAAAAGAAAAACTATCTACTTCAAGCATAGTTGTACTGGTATCAGTTGACGATTTGAGAGAAGCATAAATATTTTATTTATGATTTTTTTGAAGGAACTCTCATAACCGCTTCTTCATCGCTTTATTATTTAAAAGATTAACTGTTTAAAATCATTAAGTTAGCTCATTTTTCATATTCACCTCAAGGAGGAGAATCTTAAGAACCCCAAACCATTGCCGAATATGCTGGGTGAAGGGATTTCTAATATCCATGTTTCAGATAGACATTTCGGTAGACAATCGTGAGCCTAGACCAAGTTGTGACTTCTGCCAGTAACCAGGACAACGACAAACCATCAATTCTTGTAGTAGATGACTCTCGTGTAGTTCGAGTCTCACTTAAGAATATTCTGCAGCGGCGCTATGAAATCATAGAAGCCGATGATGGTGATAAAGCCTGGATGATTTTGCAGGAGAACCCGGCAATTAGCCTGGTGTTTTCTGATCTGGCAATGCCAAAATTGGATGGCAGGGAGCTACTCCGAAAGCTTCGTCTGTCTGACGATGAGAAAATCCGTAATCTACCATTCATCGTCATAACCGGTAGGGAAGAAAATCAGGAAATTCGTTCACAACTGATTGATGAGGGCGCAAATGATCTAGTCACAAAGCCTTTTGATGCTAAGGATATAGTTGAACACGTGAAAATATATACCTCTAAACAATCAGTTGCCAGACAACAAGACCCACTACAAGACGAAGAGCTTCTTAGCGGAATTTCCAATAAAGTTGTTTTTTCACAAAATGCTCGCAAACGGCTCTCCTTTGCGATACGCAACAAAAATGAGCTTGCATTGCTTCTACTGCAATTTGATCAGTTCGAAAAAATAAAACAACATTACAGCGATCCGGCAATTGAACACATATTAATTACAACTGCTGAAATAATCCGTTCTTATACACGTATAGAAGATATAGTCGGCTATTTTGGTGAGGGAACTTACGCAATATTGTTTCCTGCAGCAAATTCAGTTGGGACAAAACATCTGGGCCGGAAAATTCTTTCTGATCTTCACTCTAAAAAGTTTTACTTAGGGGAATCAGACTCCACAGTTACTGCCAGCATCGGTGTATCTGCTCCTGATATAAAACCAGGAATCACATTCAGTGATCTTTTCCGCCTTGCTGAACAGCGTCTGAAAGCTGCGGTCAATGCAGGAGGAAACAGGGTTGTAGATAAAGGCAATGCTACGATAACACCAGTCAGTACTCTGTTTAACGATAGCCCGGAAATGCAGTCTGAGAATCAAGAATTATCCAGACAGACTGAGATCTCCATGCGAAAACTGGCTGAGCAGGAGGCCCTGAAAAAAAGGGGGGGAAATGAGCATGGAACGAACACCATATCCACCAATGATGATATTGATAAAATCAATGATGCATTACTCGTATCTGAATATGAAAATGGGCTATTAAAAGAAGAAGTTTTCAGATTACAGAAACAAAATGAAGATTTTGAACAATTAAGAAAACAGTTACATGAGACTGATGCCCTGCAACAGCAAACAAGGCTAAAACTTCAGCAATTGAAATCAGAATATGAGGAGATGCACAAACGAGCGGAAACCGCCGAGTCCAACCAGAACCAACTCATGGAGACAGAGAATGACCGCTCTATAATTGAACAACATTTACTCCAGGAGACTGAGCTTATACAAACCCAGCTTAATAAAGCTAACGAGCAAATCGATAAATCCACACGGGCCTACAAGGCCTCAGAAACTGAACTGTCAAATCTTAAAGAACAACTAAAAAAGCAAAAAAAGGATTTTGAAATAGAGCTGGCCGATGCGCACATGATGCATTCAACGGCAGAAAATAAGCTGGCTGATCTCGAGAAACAGTTACTTGATGGGAAGAAAGAGACCAATCCATTCAACCTTACAGCTACCCCTACAATTACTCCAATTGAGAAAAGATCAGAGAATGGAATAAATTCAGTTTCGAAACAACTACTAATTGAGGAAGTGCATCACAATGCGCCAAGTATAATTCCTGTTCAACAAAAGAGAAAAACGCCTCTAAATACATCCCCGGAAAAACCAAAAATATCCTGGCCTTTCAGAATACTATTTTTAACTATATGCGTCTTATTAGGCATAGTGAGTTTTAGAGTATGGGATGGTTTATCGTTACAAAAAACCGGTACACAGGAAAACAATATTAAATTGAATATCACTGCCAAACCTTTCATTCAGGACGCCTTGAGGAAACGGGATGCCGACAAGAAACCGGAAGCGTTTGGTGAAAGAAAAATTACTCCGAATTCCAGCACATACAACGCAAGAAAATCTGCAGTAGGCATTAAAACCATGCAGTCTCAACAGCAAGAGGAAGCCAAACTGCAAGCTGCATTTACCCTAAGGCAGATGGCGGAAGAAGAGTTCTTGTTATTGTCTGAAGAAAGATAGCGCGAGTGTACTCGAAAAATCACATCTCGTAGTTACTACGAAATATTATACCGGATCCACAATTCATTCATCACTTGTATACTTAAATATGCTGGCATGGATAGGCCAGCCCGATTCATCAATAACAAATACTGTCCACTTGCCTAGCATGGATGGATTAAGCGTCTTTTTTGAAAAAACACGCCAACGCGGACCTTCCACCATGAATGATACCTCACTGATTACTTGACCGTTATGCTCCCAGCGATGGGAGACTTTTCGCCCATCCAGGTTTCGTAATTCTGTAAAGTAGAACAAACTGGTGATTGAATTTTCAACCTTCACCAACTCATCAATTGGCTCTCGATTCGAAATTCCCGTAGTAAATTGTGCTCGAGAGACTATTGCATCTGGCACTGGCGATTTAATCTCATCATCTGAAAATGCAGTAACCGGGATGAGGCAATTGATAATCAAAGCCATCTTAAACATTAATTTTCGCTTAGAAAGTTCATGCAGTTCCATGGTGTATTCTCCTGATATTCCCGCAAGCTACTTAAGATAACCACAAAATAGTTATCACATTGATTATGCATCCTAGTGAAAAAAAGATACCTGACTCAATCCACAAACCAACGACAATGAATTGAAAATCAACGTCTCATGATCTGTAACCAGCGCCAAAAGTTGAGTAATCCTGCGAGCGAGCCTGAAAGATAAGTCAATGCAGCAGCACGCAATATTTTTTCAGCCCCTTTGGTTTGCTCCGGAGTGAGATACCCGGATTTAAGCAATGGCAGTGCTTTCCTGAAGCTGGCATCCATTTCAACAGGCAACGTCACCAGCTGCACCACAACATTCATCCCCATAACAAGAAATGCAGCCAGAAGTGAGATCATCCCTGCCGCGGGGGCGCGAGTTGCCAAGGTCAATACGGGGGCGATGAATAACAGGAATGATCCTATTTTCTGTGATGCGGAAGCAAATTTGACTAGCCGTGTACGCCAGCGTAGCAATGGATCATCCGTGGCATGTTGTATCGCATGTCCAACTTCATGGGCCGCTGTTGTAATAGCGGTTAGCGTCCGGCCGGTATGTTTGTCTGCGCTAAGCCGCACTGTAAGGGTCATTGGGTCATAGTGATCACCGAGCTCTGTGACCTCTACCTTTACTTGGTGAAGATTGAATTGATCGAGTAAATGTCTGGCCAGTTCCCCGCCATTACCGGGGAAATTTTTCTCTGGAACCCGATTGTATTTCGCCATCACCCTGGTCACCCAGAACTGTGGCCCGAGAATCAGGAGCAGCAAGAGAGCAACGATCACAAGATAGTGCATTGGTGTTCCAACCATGCCGACTGAGAGATGACGCTAATGAATGGTACGCATTAAAATCCCTGATTGAGACAGAATGGCGGATGAGACACGCTGTCTCCGTCAGTGAAGGTCGTATCGAGTCTATCTATTTGCCGATGGCATGGCCACGTTGAACAAAATAGGGCCGCGTATCAGCCACCGTCTAGTCCGTCAGGCCGCAAGCCCCACCAGGGCAACAGCCTCCTGCTCCGCAAACAGGTTCTGGATTTGACAGACTTGAACTGCTGATAAAGGCGCCACCACTGATCAAACGGCGCACTGGTGTATCCATCGGGGTATCACCAGTTTCAATGCCGGCCTTATCACATAACTCGCCCCAGTTTTTCAGCTCTTCGCTCATACGGTGTTTCACTTCCACCTTTTGGTCATTGGCGTCACAAAAATAATCATACGTTGGCATCATTCACCTCCAGATACATCGATTCTATCGATTAGGTGGGATTATTTTAACCTACCAGAGTTCATTTCACCGCTTTTTTAGTGGGTTCCTCTATTCCTAATAAGTTAAGACCGCTTGGCCTAAAAGGCCGGCTCTGGTAACTTTCATATATGAGTGAACAACCCACTAAATCGCCTGACACATTACAACTCAGACGCGTCGCCATCGACACCTATCGCGAAAATGTCGCTTATATGCATCGGGACTGTCTACTCTACCGTGCAGAGGGCTTTCAGGCCCTGACAAAGATCGTCATCACTGCCAACAACCATCAGATTTATGCAGTACTCAATGTGGTGGATGACGAAAATATCGTTGAACAGAACGAATTAGGTCTATCAGAACAGGCTTTCCAGCAGCTGGAGTTGTATGAGGGTAGTCCAGTACGGGTTGCTCAGGCGGAAAAGCCCTCCTCCATGGAGGCTGTGCGCCGTAAAATCAGTGGTGAACGCCTGTCCCTGGAGGATTTTCACCATATCACTGGCGATATCACGGCTCATCGCTATTCACGCATGGAGATGTCCGCCTTTCTGGTCGCCACAGGGCAGAACAATCTTGACCGGGAGGAGGTGCTCTATCTGACCCGCGCCATGACTGATTCCGGCTCCCGGCTCAACTGGAAGGATACTCCCGTGGTCGACAAACACTGCATTGGCGGGATTCCCGGAAATCGCACCAGTATGCTGGTCACTCCAATTGTGGCTGCCCATGGTATGTTGATGCCAAAAACGTCAAGCCGGGCAATCACATCACCAGCCGGCACAGCGGATACTATGGAGGTGCTGGCAAAGGTCGAGCTCACACCCGGTGAACTTCACGATATTGTACGTAAACAGCGGGCATGCCTGGCCTGGGGCGGAACCGCTCATCTGGCCCCTGCGGACGATATCCTGATCTCAGTCGAACGACCTTTGGGCATAGATTCACAAGGGCAGATGGTAGCCTCCATCCTTTCGAAAAAACTGGCGGCAGGTTCTACACATCTTCTGATCGATATCCCGGTCGGCCCTACTGCAAAGGTCCGGCATATGCGCGCAGCTCAGCAATTGCGAAAACTCTTTGAATATACGGGAGACAGACTGGGTATACACCTGGAGGTCATAATCACTGATGGCTCAGAGCCTATCGGACGGGGTATAGGTCCGGTACTCGAAGCACGCGATGTGATGCAGGTATTACGCAATGAACCGGCAGCGCCTGCCGACCTGAGGCAGAAATCACTGCGACTTGCCGGACGCCTGCTGGAATTCGATCCCGATGTACGGGGTGGCTATGGATACTCCATTGCCCGGGACATTCTCGACTCTGGGCGCGCCCTGAAAAAGATGGAATCTATCATCGAGGCCCAGGGCGCTCAGTTACACCCTGCATCACCTGGAAAAATGCAATACGAAGTCTGTGCGGAAAAGTCCGGTGTCGTCACCACCATCGACAACTATCTGATAGCCAGATTGGCCAGTCTGGCGGGAGCGCCCATCGACAAAGGCGCGGGGGTCGATATTCTGAAAAAATTGGGAGACCCAGTAGAGGCTGGTGAACCCCTGTACCGGGTATATGCAGAATACAGTTCCGACTTCAGATTTGCCCAGGAACTCAGTGATCGTGACAACGGTTATACCATTGGCCAAGTGGACGAAGTGACCAAACGCTTTCTCGAATTATAGGTTCATCTCAAGCGTGAACTGTTTATTGGCATTCACTCTGTCGCATGGTCGGGCTTTACGAAGACAGCAGATTCAGGATGAAAGGCCATCCAGGCGAACCAAAAAAGGGTGACCGTCGGTATTTTTTCTCCTTTGGCATCTACCGCCCAAGCACTGTGACTCGCTCGATCATAAAATACTCTAACCTCCCTCCCCGCCAGGGTATCGTTTATTTCGCCCCCTGCCTTATCCAACTCCACCAGCGGATAGGCCTTGAACTGACCTTCTAATTCCAGGCCCAGAGTCTGCTGCTTCGGATGATAACGTGGGTCCAGTTGCTTCACAGGAAAGTAGGTTCCAGCGATACCCTGGTATCCTGCGTAGGGGTCAGCCTGGTATCTTCTCTTATATCCTGTATCTTTCGACAAAACCAGAGTGTCTGGATGTAACCTGCTCCAGCGCGCCCAGGTGGTATGCTCCAGGGGCAGCATCGCTAACGCTTTCCCTTTCAAGGGTCCGCTCACCGCTCTCTTCATCAGCTGCGACCAAAGTGATTCTGTCTCCCGGTCGTACAGCAGTACATCACTGTTATATAACAGGCCTGATACTCCAAAATTCAGTCTGCGAGACTCGACCTTGGCGGAAAAAGCCATGCCACTGCCACATAATGGACAATAAGTCACAATCAACGATTTGCCGTTGATCTGGTCATTTACGATCTCGTGCCAGTTAAGAATCGAGACCGGATAAACCTTGGCTACACCGGACAGTTCCAGCGCCAAAACCCGTGCATCCGGCGCTAGCCAATCTGAATCTTCTGCAGGAACGAATTTAGGTTCCGATATGGCCGGAATTCCATCTCTGTCCGGCCCTCCATGATGGATCTCATCGATTGGAATCAGCACGCCCTGCAGATCAAACCCGTTAAATGACCTGCCCTGGACTGATCCGAGTGTAGTCAACAAAACAGCGCTCCAAAACAAGATACCACCCAACTGCCGCACATGCATGATGTCTCCTCTGACGTATAGCGAAACTAGAAAATATTGCTGTCCATTGCTTGGTATACGTCAACATTTAGGATTTGGATTTACGGCCACTGACCGTGTTTCGCACCAAAATGTAGCAATTTTCAGCCGATGCAACGAAATAGTTGTTTCGTACGAATGGGAACAGGACAGTATCGAAGGGAAACACCAGACATACTACTTTGTTACCTTTCGGAGCATTTTAATCGTGAAGATTAAATCGAAAAAATACATAACTATCTGTTTAATTTGACTTTATTATGCTTTTTATTAAGAATTGCATGACCTGTACTACGGGTTGTCCCGATACAGCAGACATTCTGGAATCTGTCTCGTAGTTGTCATCGAATAAGAGATCCAGGCGATTCTCTAGAACAATTCACAACAGCGGAGTGATCACCCAATGAGCAAAGCTGAACTATATTGGAAAGCCAACGTAAGGCTGGTAAGCATCCTGCTGACCGTCTGGTTCGTTGTCTCCTACCTTTTCGGCATTATCCTGGTCGAACAGATGAACACCATCAAAATCGGCGGTGTGGGCCTCGGTTTCTGGTTCGCCCAACAGGGCTCCATCTATACGTTTCTCGTGCTGATCTACATCTATGCAAAACGTATGAATGCACTGGACGTCGAATACGACGTACACGAAGACTGAAAGGTGAACTGAATTATGGATCTGCAAACTCTTACTTATATCGTGGTGGGCATTACCTTTGCCCTCTACATCGGTATTGCATTCTGGGCCCGGGCGGGAACTACCGGTGAATTCTACGCTGCAGGGCGTGGAATCCATCCGGTAGCCAACGGCATGGCCACTGCCGCCGACTGGATGTCCGCTGCATCCTTTATCTCCATGGCGGGCCTGATTGCCTTCAACGGCTACGGTGCATCGGTCTTCCTCATGGGCTGGACCGGCGGCTACGTGCTCCTCGCCCTGCTGCTGGCGCCCTATCTGCGCAAATTCGGTAAGTTCACCGTGCCGGAGTTCATCGGTGACCGCTACTATTCACAGACCGCCCGCATCGTCGCGGTGATCTGCCTGATCCTGGCCTCCATCACCTATGTAATCGGCCAGATGAAGGGTATCGGCGTGGCCTTCTCCCGCTTCCTCGAGACCGATTATGACACCGGCCTCTACATCGGTATGGGTATCGTCTTCATCTACGCCGTGCTTGGCGGCATGAAGGGCATCACTTACACCCAGATCGCCCAGTACTGTGTGCTGATCTTCGCCTACACGGTGCCTGCGATATTCATCTCCATGAATATCACCGGTAACCCGGTCCCCCAGCTGGGTCTGGGCAGTGAAATGGCGGATGGCTCCGGAACCTACATGTTGGACAAACTGGATCAGGTCATTAACGATCTGGGTTTTAATGAGTACACCACACAGGTCATGGGCAGCAAACTGAATATGTTTGTCTACACCCTGTCACTGATGATCGGCACCGCCGGGCTGCCCCATGTCATCATCCGTTTCTTCACCGTACCCAAGGTGAAGGATGCCCGTTCATCCGCGGGTTGGGCGCTGGTCTTCATCGCTATTCTCTACACCACTGCACCGGCCGTGGGCTCCATGGCCCGCCTCAACCTGATGAACACCATTCAGGTGGGTGAAGTTGGCGTGGCTGAGGGTAATCTGGCCTACGCTGACCGTCCGCAATGGTTTAAAAACTGGGAGAAGACCGGTCTGCTGCAGTATGAAGACAAGAATGGCGACGGCCGTATTCAGTACTACAACGACAAGAATGCCGATTTCAACAAGAAGGCCGCCGAGTGGGGCTGGAAAGGCAATGAGATGACCAAGGTTGACCGGGACATCATGGTGCTGGCCAATCCGGAAATCGCCAATCTGCCGAACTGGGTCGTTGCCCTGGTGGTGGCCGGTGGCCTTGCCGCAGCGCTGTCAACCGCAGCCGGTCTGTTGCTGGCCATCTCATCCTCGATCTCCCATGACCTGTTGAAGGGCGTGTTCGTCAAGGACATCTCGGAAAAGAACGAGCTGATGGCGGGCCGCATTGCGATGGCCGGCGCCATCGCCCTCGCCGGATACTTCGGTCTGCACCCACCGGATTTCGCTGCCGGCACCGTGGCCATTGCCTTCGGTCTGGCCGCCAGCTCCATCTTCCCGGCATTGATGATGGGGATCTTCAACAAGCGGGTGAATCGTTCCGGCGCCATCTGGGGTATGGTCTCCGGCATCGGTGTGACCATGCTCTACGTGTTCCAGCACAAGGGCATCATGTTCATCCCAGGGACTGCATTTCTGGGTGACATGGATCCCAATTGGTTCCTGGGAATCTCACCCAACGCCTTTGGCGCCATCGGTGCAGTGGTCAACTTTGCAGTGGCTATCACCGTCTCCAAGTTGACCGCACCGCCTCCGGAGCATATCCAGCATCTGGTGGAAGATATCCGTGTACCCAAGGGTGCGGCTGCTGCCACGGAACATTAAATACCTGCGGTTGGCAAAGCTGTAGTATTTGGCCCCGCGCAAGCGGGGCTTTTCAATGCAGGAACCAATAATATGCGGCTCCAAGTAAAGCTGTGAATCAGGTTGAATTTCTTTTTTTTATTCTATTACTCACAATCAGTTATTATTGATCCATGGAAATAGAACTCGTTGAGATCCGTGATTTTCTCACTCAACACCCCCCCTTTGATTCCCTGCCGGATGAACGCCTCAACCTGCTCCCCAGATCCCTGGAAATCCGCTATCTGCGCCGCGACAGTTCATTCCCTCCCAGTGATGCGACAAATAAATATCTCTATATCATTCGTAGTGGTGTTGTAGATCTGCTGGATGATGACGATCACTTAATCGAAAAACTCGACGAGGGTGATATCTATACCATTCCCTGTCAGCTGGTTGACCTTGGGCGGGCAACGCGCGGTATTGCAGTGGAGGACACACTGATCTATCTACTCCCCTGCCAGGTACTGCAGGAGCTGAGAAATGCAGAGCCGGAGTTCAATCTGCATTTCAGCGAATCGATGCGTGAACGTCTCAAACAGGCGGTCAGCACGATTCAGGAAACCATGAATCCGAATGACTTGTCACTACTCAGCCAGGAGGTTTCAAACCTGCTGAACAAGGCCCCAGTGCTGGTTGCAGCGGATACCAGTATAAAAGATACCGCGCAGGTTATGACTGACAGGAATGTCTCATCCATCATGCTGATGCAGCAAAATCAACTGGTGGGCATGATAACTGACAGCGACCTGCGCCGCCGCTGTGTTGCATCTAATGTTTCACCTGACGAACCGGCGAGCAGAATAATGTCCCGTAGTCTGGAAACCATACAAAAAGGGGCCCTCCTGCAGCAGGCTCTGATGACCATGACGCGGCTCCATGTCGACCACCTGCCGGTAATGGATGGCAACCAGGTCGTCGGAATGTTGACTGCCAGTGATTTCGCCCGCCAGCAGACCACCAATACTGCCTTCATCGCAACGGAAATCCGCAAAAGCAATGGCCTGGAAGATCTGGTCAACGCGAGCAATCGCCTGCCTGAACTGCAGCTTCAATTGGCTAACTCCGGCATCACTGCCCTGCATATCGGTGAGTTCATCTCCTCTATCACCGATTCAATCACCATACGTTTACTGGAACTGGCAGAAACGGAGCTCGGCCCGCCCCCAACACCATACACCTGGCTCTGTGGTGGCTCTCAGGCAAGACATGAGCAATCTTCCCATTCCGATCAGGATAACGCCCTGCTGATTTCCGATGAAATGCGGGGTGAACATAAACCCTACTTCGCGACTCTGGCCGATAGGGTCTGTGATGGTCTCAATGCCTGTGGATTTGTCTACTGCCCGGGTGCGGCAATGGCGTCGAACCCATCCTGGCGCCAACCCTTGAAGTACTGGCGACACTATTTCAAGGACTGGATCGAGAATCCAGAGCCGAAGTCCTTGATGCTCTCCAGCATTTTCTTTGACCTGCGTCCTGTCCATGGGGACCGGTCACTGTTTAAGGAGTTGCAGCAGGATATTCTTGCCAAGACGAGGAATAATGGGATCTTTACCGCCTTTATGGCGGCGAACGCATTACAGTTTCGTCCACCGCTGGGTTTTTTCCGCACATTCGTCTTGATCCACGGTGGTGATCATGACGATACCTTTGATATCAAACACCGTGGCATCGTACCCATTACCGATATCGCCCGTGTTTTGGCCCTGTCACAGGGTTTACCACAAACCAATACCACAGAACGACTGCGGGCGGCCTCAGCCACCAATGCGTTGAGTAGTGAAATGGGGGCCAACCTGGAAGATGCACTGGAATTTATTGCCAGCCTGCGCATCCGTCATCAGGCCGAGCAGATCCGCCTCGGGCTCAAGCCCGATAACTATTTACCGCCTCAGGATCTTTCCGAATTGGAACGCAGGCATCTGAAAGACGCCTTCAGCGTCATCCAGGATATGCAGAACACCCTGGAAAATCGATATCAGAGCGGTCGATTCCGCTGAACCATGTTACTTATTCGAACGTTGGAGAGCCGACTTGTTTTTCTGTGGGTGTCGATAGCAAGGATGCTATCGTCAAGCCTACAGGGAAGTATTCACAGCATCCCGCAGAAAAACAGGTCGGCTCTCCTATGAACATTTTAGTAAATCGCTTCTTTGGCAAGGAAATCCAGCGCAAACGCTACCTCTCCAAGGCTCCAGCGGGTCCTATGCGAGACTATCTTTCAGCGCCTCTGCCCACTAAAAAGAGCACCTGCCATGATCTGGATATTGTCGCCCTGGATCTGGAAACCACCGGACTCGATCCCAAGCGGGACAAAATCCTCAGCTTTGGGCTTGTCCATCTGCGCAAGATGTCTATCCTGCTCGAGACATCCCAACATGGATTCATCTCTTTGGCGGAGGAGATACCGGAAGAGTCAGCGGTCATCCATCAGATCACTGACGATGTGGCGGCTTCCGGAAAGCCCATTGAAGAGGCGCTGCCCGGTCTACTCGCTGAACTGAGGGGTAAGGTGATGCTGGTCCACTACGCCAGAATAGAGCAGAATTTCATCGATGCGGCCTGCCGGGAACTCTATGGTGTGCCTTTCGTTATTCGCACCATTGATACACTGGTGCTTGCACGGCGGCTTTTTGAGATCCGTAACCATACGATTCAAACCGGCAACCTGAGGCTGTTCAATCTCCGCCCACAATATAATCTACCTCAATACAAGGCGCATAATGCCCTGAGCGATGCACTGGCGACGGCAGAGCTGTTCCTGGCGATGGCGGCAGAGATGTATCCACGGCAGAAAAATTGTCATCTGGACCGTTTTCTGACCAACTAACTTCAACTAAGCGCAGAAAAACCGTATCAAGATGAATCTCAAGCTGCCCACACTCTACAAAAAACTACTTATTCTTGTGTTGGTGTTCGGTCCGATTACCTGGCTGATGTTCACCGATGATGGACAGCGTCGAACCGATACAGTGGTGCTTTGGCTGTTCGGTGAGAAAGAGATCAAAATGGACCTGCAGGTCTTGGATCACCAATTTACTGAAGATGACCTGAAGCAGGTCTATCCCGACCTTAACTGGCAATGTCAGACACATCAAACACCCTATGGAGATCAGCTATGCGTAAGCCGGATCGGTGTGTTCAACGGTATTCCTTCAAGGTACATCACCTTTTTTTTCCAGCAAGGACAACTTGCCGCGGTAAAACTCCACTATCGAAAGAATAACCATGTGCAGCTCCAGACCCAAATAAGGCAGCAAATGGGACAGCCGGAACTCGGGGACCGCACTGTCTTGAGCGCCCCAGATCCAGATGGGATTTTGCAATGGCGCACCCCCTATGGGATGCTGCTGATGAAGAGAAAACTGCTCGGAGAAGAGGAACCCTCGTTGTTTTGGCTTGCCAGCGCCCATCTGGTTCAGTAGTGAATTCGATCATACTAAAAAATACGACAAATTTATTACACTTGATATTTCGCTCTGGACGTAACAGTCTATCTGCTTTATAAACATTCCAAAATCTGCCCGGCAGAGAATCAGACAAACTGACTCAAGAAAAAACAATACCAGCAGATACAGATAACCAGAATTGTTCAGTCTACCCGCTGGAGTTAGCGCGGTTGCTGGACCAACCCATCCATTTGACAAACAGACCCGATCAAGGAGATCCACACCCATGGCTGAAAAGGTATATGAAGTACCCGCCGAATTCGCCGCCCAGGCAAACATTACCAGCGAACAGTACACAGAGATGTATCAACGTTCCATTGATGATCCTGAAGGATTTTGGGCCGAGCAGGCCAACGAATATCTCACCTGGTTCAAGCCTTGGGACAAGGTGCTGGACTGGAGTTTTGGTGAGGATGACCTGCACATAGAGTGGTTCAAAGGTGGAAAACTGAATGTCTCATACAACTGCCTGGACCGTCATCTGGACACCCGTGGCGACCAGACAGCCATCATCTGGGAAAGCGACGATCCTGCCAGGGACAAGAAAATCACCTATCGTGAACTACACGCTGATGTAAACAAATTCGCGAATGTGCTCAAACAGCGTGGCGTGAAGAAAGGTGACAGGGTCTCAATCTACATGCCCATGATCCCGGAAGCCGTGGTGGCCATGCTCGCCTGTACCCGCATCGGCGCCGTCCATTCCATCGTCTTCAGCGCCTTCTCGCCGGATGCGCTCAAAAACCGTATCCTCGATTCCGACTGCCAGTGCGTCATCACATCCGACCAGTCGCTCCGGGGTGGCAAGCATATACCGCTGAAGGCCAACGCAGACAAAGGACTGGCCCACTGTCCGGACGTCCACACCTGCATCGTAGTTCAGCATGGCGGCGAGCCGGTGGAATGGACTGAGGGACGTGATGTCTGGTACCACGAGGCCCTGGCCTCGGCCGACCCGGTCTGTGAACCCGAGCAGATGGATGCGGAAGACCCACTGTTCATCCTCTATACATCCGGCTCCACCGGCAAACCCAAAGGCGTGCTGCACACCACCGGTGGATACCTGCTGCAGGCGGCGATGACCCATAAGACCGTGTTCGACTACAAGAATGGTGAGGTCTACTGGTGCACCGCCGATATCGGCTGGGTTACCGGCCACAGCTACATCGTATACGGTCCATTGACCAATGGCGCGATCAGCCTGATGTTCGAGGGCATTCCCACCTACCCCGACGTCTCCCGTTTCTGGCAGATCTGTGACAAACACAATGTAGCCAGTTTCTACACCGCCCCCACTGCGATCCGCGCCCTGATGGCATCCGGCGAGGGACCGGTAAAGAAGACCTCACGTTCCAGCCTGCGACTGCTGGGAACCGTTGGTGAGCCGATCAACCCTGAGGCGTGGGAGTGGTACAACCGGGTAGTCGGGAACAACCGCTGCCCCATCGTCGATACCTGGTGGCAGACTGAGACCGGCGCGCACATGCTGACGCCTCTACCCGGCGCCACCCCATTGAAGCCAGGCTCGGCCACAGTCCCATTCTTCGGTGTGGAGCCGGTATTGCTCGATGACAAGGGCAATGAGGTTGATGGCAATCCTGCGACAGGTAACCTTGCCATCAAACACCCCTGGCCATCCCAGATGCGAACATTGTATGGGGACCACGAGCGCTTCTTCGAGACCTATTTTAAAATGTACCCCGGCTACTACTTCACTGGTGACGGCGCGCGCCGGGATGAAGATGGTTACTACTGGATCACCGGCCGGGTGGATGATGTGCTCAATGTTTCAGGTCACCGCCTTGGTACTGCTGAAATCGAGTCGGCTCTGGTGCTGCATGAAAAGGTGGCTGAAGCCGCCGTGGTGGGTTATCCACATAAGATCACCGGCCAGGGCATCTATGCCTATGTCACCTTAATGGCCGGAGAGGAAGGCGATGATGAGGTGAAAAAGGAGCTGGTCAATCTGGTGCGCAAGGAAATTGGCCCCATCGCCAAAGTCAATCTGCTGCAGTGGGCTCCTGGATTGCCCAAAACCCGCTCCGGCAAAATTATGCGCCGCATTTTGCGTAAAATCGCCGCAGATGAACTGGATAGTCTTGGGGATACCTCCACACTTGCTGATCCTTCAGTTGTGAATGACCTGATCAACAACAGACTCAATCGGTAGTCAATAGTCTATTCAAAGTAAATTGATTTTCAGGGGTGCTGATGCACCCCTTTTTTTTCGATCTTCTGCATGACCACCCAGGAGCGATGTTTACGCAGGTGAAGAGTGATAACTTATCTTTCTTCGTGCCTACAGGCAGACAATGCGCCTCAAGCTATAGTTAAAGAATTTTGTCTCCTGGACGAATATATGTAATAAGAATTCTTACGGTCATCTATTGATCTCAATCCTAACTAATACAAGAAGTTAGTAAATATTGAATTTTGTACATAGACATGTCGCGAGATGGATATCTCGTAGTAGTTAAATCGTGAGTTGATAATTGAGCCAATCAGTACAAACCAATACTCTTTTGCATTACGCATGGAAACTTTGAATTACGCATGGAAAACGAAAAATTAATTGCTCCGGCATTGAACTATCCTGAATCTTCGGAAAAGGCCAATGAGTATTTGCGCTTGGTGCTGCCAATGCTCGTTAAGTTTCAGCTACCGCCAAACCCCGTCAACTTTACCCTCTGCTATGAGCAAGTTTCTGGAACCAACCTGGAACTTTCCAACATCCTGGATAAAGTGCTGAATGAGGAGAAGGGACTCACCCGGCAGGCTGCAACTGAACTCTACCGCCGCTATATCTGGGATGTTGACAGACGGGCCGTGGAAAAGCAGAGCAAGGATCTCTACATGGTCATGACGGACACCATCTCGGAGATCGATCACACGGCATCCCAGGCTTCAAAATCAAGCAAGGCAATAGAAAATTGTTCGGAAAAAATGGAAGCGTACGATGATCTGCACGAGATGCGGAATGTCATTGCAGATGTAGTCTCAGAGACCAAGAGCATTGCCGAAAGCAGCCATCAGATGCAAAAAATGTTGTCAGAAACCAAACAGGAGGTTGAAAGCCTGCGTGAGGAATTGGAACGCAGCCGGGAGCAGGCCACCACCGATCCTCTGACGGGGCTTTTGAACCGCCGTGCGTTTGACCAGGAACTGATGAAAGTCTCTGACGAGGCCAATCAATCGAGAGAAAACCTGGGCCTGTTGATTATCGATATCGATAAATTTAAACGTGTGAATGACACTTATGGCCATCTCATTGGTGATAAGGTCATTCGATTTGTCGCTCAGCAGATCTCCAATAACATAAAGGGCAAGGATATCGTGGCGCGAATCGGTGGCGAGGAGTTCGCGATACTTCTGCCGAGCACCCAGTTGGACAATGCCAGGATGCTCGCTGAGTCAATTAGAAAAAATATAGAAAGAAGCAAACTGAAGCGGGCAGATACAAGTGAACCCATCGGTGGCGTCACGATATCCATCGGCGTCACCGCTTACAAGCATGGTGAAATTACGGATGATTTTATTCAGCGTGCGGATGATGCACTCTACAAATCCAAAAACAGCGGCCGCAACAGGGTTTCGATCTCATTCTAATCAAGCTTGGCCGGTTCAACCTAGAAAGAGCAGTTGGATAGGTTCAAAGGTCGACTGGCATGTAGAAGAACACAAAACGGCCTTGTTCGAACTCTATCTTCAGCGTCGCACCGTGATAGACCCCATAGTCCACATATCCAGGAACGGCGCTGTATTGGTGACATTCACTGGCATGCTGAGGAGATTCGAAGTCCCGATCACGGTCATACCATGAGAGCAGCATATGCTCACCCAGCCGTTCATCAGCCTCCCTGTTCGCCAGCTGCATAGCCTCCAGATAGTCCTTCATTGGAGGAGCCGGATTAAGCGCTACCTGCTCGATATGTGACATATCAGGTGGCTGCGGAACAGGACACGAATATCCGATATCACCATCATCTTGCATCTTAAAGTACCCGTTTTGAATGCTTTGATCAGTTTGGAGTCTCTACTCTATACTAGCTGCCCTCTACAACAAACTGGCAGTAATCAATGATCGAAGTCTACGGAATCCCCAATTGCGATACTATGAAAAAGGCTCGAAAGTGGCTGGAAGATCATCAAATCGAATACCAGTTCCATAACTATAAAAAAGCGGGTCTGGATGAGTCTTTGCTCAACAGTTGGGTGAAACAACTGGGCTGGGAGACCCTGCTGAATAAGCGGGGCATGATGTGGCGCAAACTGGACGAGGAAGCCAGAACAAATATCGACGAAGCCAGCGCCATCCGGGTGATGCTGGATACCCCATCGATCATCAAACGCCCGGTACTCGATACCGGCAGCGCCCTCCATGTAGGTTTCAGTGAAGAAAAATATCGGGCTATTTTCAGTTAATACACACAATCCGGCAGGGTTGAACTGACTGCAGGCCCCTCCTACAAACTGCGTTTGCCTGTATAATGTCGCGATTTCGCCGCACAGGATAGGGATTTTCCCTGATATCCCTTTGTATCGTCTCTCTCAGAGGGAGTCAGATGTACAAATATCCTGGGCGTGGCCAAATTTCACCGGGTGTTACAGATGATCAAGATCAACGAAAACTTCAGCAAGCTCCAGGCCTCCTATCTCTTTTCCGATATCGCAAAGCGCGTCACGGCCTTCCAGGAGGCAAATCCGGACAAGAGCATCATCAAGCTGGGTATCGGTGATGTGACACGAGCCTTGCCCGATGCCTGCATACAGGCCTTCCATGCAGGGGTTGATGAGATGGCCAGTGACAGCACCTTCCATGGCTATGGACCCGAGCAGGGTTACGATTTCCTGCGCGAAGCGATAGCCAAGAACGATTTTCAGGACCGTGGCTGCAATATTGCGGCCGACGAAGTGTTCGTCAGTGACGGGGCTAAATGTGACTCAGGTAATTTTCAGGAGATCTTTGCCACCGATATCACCGTCGCCATCCCGGATCCTGTCTACCCGGTCTATGTGGATACCAATGTCATGGCCGGCCGCAGCGGTGAAGCAAGCGACGGACGCTATGCCGGACTGGTCTACCTGGATGGCAATAAGGGGAACAGCTTCATACCCGACCTGCCCTCCACCCCGGTTGATCTGATCTACCTCTGTTTCCCAAATAATCCGACCGGCACGACCGCAACCAAGGATCAATTGAAGCAGTGGGTCGATTATGCCAAGACCAATAAGGCCCTGATCCTGTTCGATGCAGCGTATGAAGCCTTTATTCAGGATGACTCCCTGCCCCACTCCATCTATGAGATCGAGGGCGCCCGCGAGGTCGCGGTGGAGTTTCGCAGCTTCTCCAAGAATGCCGGATTTACCGGAACCCGTTGCGCCTATACCGTGGTGCCTAAGGAGTGTATGGCCTACACCGAGTCAGGCGAAAAGGTCGCAGTGTATGGTCTGTGGAACCGCCGCCACACCACCAAGTTCAACAGTGTCTCCTATCCGGTGCAAAAGGCCGCCGAGGCGGTCTATAGCGATGCAGGTAAAGCGCAGATCAAGGCGCTGATCAGTTATTACATGAACAATGCCAGATATATCCGGGAACAGATGGAGGGCTTGGGCTACGAATGTATCGGCGGTGAGAACTCCCCCTACATCTGGATCGATGCCAAAGGCGATTCCTGGGACTTTTTTGACACCCTGCTCAACAAGGCGGGCGTGGTCTGTACCCCCGGGGCCGGGTTCGGCAAATGCGGTGAGGGTTTCATCCGGATCAGCGCCTTTAACAGCTTCGAGAACGTGCAAGCGGCGATGCAACACATCAGCGAGGTTTTATCCTAGTCATTTTTCACCGCGAAGGACACCAAACTCAAGAAGTCGTAATTTTCAGCCCCCGTAGGAGCTGCCCATGGCTGCGATGAGCGACGAAAGTCGCTTTGGGTGAAAATACCGAAAAGACTTGCCGCCTTTGTTCGCAGCCATGGGCAGCTCCTACGGAGTGTTCAGGATCTTCAACCATAGCCAATTTCATAAATTAAGCAGTTACAACTATGCCTATATCCCAAGATTTTTCAGAACGTCTCTCCAACTCACTGGCGAGTATCGCTGAACATTACGGCACGCCTTTCCATCTGTATGACGAGAAAGGCATCCGCGAGACCGGTAATAGCCTGAACCGGGTATTTTCCGGTATCGAGGGATTCAAGGAGTACTTCGCGGTCAAGGCCCTGCCAAACCCCCGCATCATGCAGATCATGCACTCCATGGGCTTCGGTTTTGACTGCAGTTCCATTGCTGAACTGAAACTCAGCCGTGAGCTCGGCGCCAGCGGTGAGGAGATCATGTTCACCTCCAACGACACCAGCGATGCCGACTTTGCCGCCGCCGAGGTGGAGGGTGGCTGCGTGCTCAATCTGGATGATATCTCCCTCATCGACAAGGTTCCGCGGATGCCGGAGCTGGTTTGCTTCCGCTACAACCCCGGCGAGCGCCGCTCGGGTAACAGCATCATCGGTAATCCGATCGAGGCAAAATACGGGGTCGCCCATGACCAGCTGCTGGATGCCTATCGGCAGGTGAAAGAAAAAGGCGCCAGACGCTTTGGTCTGCATACCATGCTGGCCTCCAACGAACTGAACTACAGCTACATGGTGGAGACCACCCGCATGCTGCTGGAACGGGTGGAATGGATCTCCTCACAGCTGGGTATAACCTTCGACTTTATCAATATTGGCGGCGGCCTGGGCATCCCCTACAAACCTGAAGATAAGCCCCTCGACGTCAAGACCATGGCGCAGGAGATCGGCGAACTCTTCGAGGTGTTCAAGACCCACAACGGCTATGCACCCAAACTCTACATGGAGAGCGGCCGCTACATGACCGGCCCGCATGGCGTGCTGGTGACCCGGGCGATCAACCGTAAGGAGATCTACCGCACCTATGTCGGCGTCGATGCCTGCATGTCCGGTCTGATGAGGCCTGGTATGTATGGCGCCTACCACCATATCGATGTGCTGGGTAAAACCGGCGCGGAAGAGACGGTGGATGTTGCCGGTTCCCTGTGCGAGAACAACGACAAGTTCGCCATCCAGCGCCCCCTGCCGAAGATCGCGGATGGTGACCTGCTCTACATCCATGACACCGGCGCCCACGGCCACTCAATGGGCTTCAACTACAATGGTAAGTTTCGGCCCAAGGAGCTGTTGCTGCGGGAAGATGGAAGTGTGGAATTGATTCGTCGGGAAGAGACGTTCGATGACCTGTTTGCGACCTTGCGCTTCGAGCCAGACACATACAACCCCGCCAGTTAGACGCGCAGACACTCTCTGCTTTATTGCTTCCTTGTCGGGACGATATGCACAGGCGCCGAGGATTTACGCAGTACCCCTTCGCTGGTGCTGCCGAGCAATAGCTTGGCGGCCATGCCTTTGCCATGGGAACCGAGCAGGATCATGTCCGCCGGCAGTTTCTCCGCCTCCGCCAGAATCTGCTCCGCGCCATTCCCCTGAACCAGTAAGGCAATGCAATCCAGGCCGGCGTCCCGCAACCGCTGGCTGATCTCCTGCAGACGCTTGTGCTCCTGGTGGTAACGTTGCGCAACCGCATCCCGAATCGCCTTGGGATCCGGTTCAATCCCCCCCATGAGGGGATCAGGTTCATAAGCGGTGAACACAGTCCCGGGCTCGGGCTCTGTCACATGTAACAGTGTGACACTGGCCGAGAGGGCCTTCGCCAGCACACCCGCCTCTTTGAGCACCTTTTCAAAGGCATCGGAAAAATCGATCGCAACCAAGATTCTCATCCTCGTACTCCTGTAAGCTTCAGGCGTATTCATCAATTCCCAGAACCGCACTGACATAATCCCGTTCAGTACTCTGTTCCAGCGATTGATAGGCGGACAGGGCCCGTTGTGATCTTTGGTCGTTATTTATTTGATTTTGCTGGGCAGTCTGGCGTGAACGGAAACGCTGCAGTAGCGCATCCGCCTGCTTGATGTCCCTCACCGCCTGATGCGTCAGAGTCTGTGTCGGCTCTATGGGACGCTGAGCACTCTCAACCCTGCCAGACTGTATCTCGACAGCCAGGTTTGTTTTCGAAGGGATGAGTGAGCTATTGATCTCCACCGTATCGTTATTCAGGTAATGATGTTATTGAGTTTATTAAAAAAATCGGCTCAATTTAGGATTATAGCCCATTAAAAATCTATCGTAAGGACTGGATTGTACAAACAATTTTTGTTTCTGACCGCCCCCTCCCGCCACAGGGAGGGGGGATTTCTTAACACCAATCAGCTACCAAACATATCACTGGTGATATTCGCGAACCAGCCATGGGCGTAGTGCGCCTCCCTGGCAAGCTGCTGTTTGCTGGCATCCTTGGGGGTCAAACCGCCCGCGCCCTTGACCTTAACAATCAGGTTTTTCTCCTTATTATATTTGTAGACCACACTGACCGAGATGCCGTAGTCATCACCGATTACACTGTAACAGGTGTTCTGGAATGACGGCATGCCGGGTTCCCGGTCGTTGAAGAGGTCGACGATCGCCATGGCGCAGGCCTTGGCCTGAACATTGGCGCTGTAACCCGATTTCGGCATCTTGGAGGCCGCGCTGGTGTCCCCGATGACATGGATGTTCGGCTGTAGGGCCGACTCAAAGGACTGCTTGTTGATCGGGCACCAGTCACCCTTGACCAGTCCGGCGGAAAAGGCGATCTTACCGGCCTTTTGTGGCGGGATGATATTGAGGACATCCGCTTTGAACTCCTCGACGGCGGCTGACACGGTCATGTTGCCCACATCAACGCTCTCAACCTTGCCACCAGCCGCATTGGAGACCCACTCGATCAGGCTGTTTTCGGTGCCATAGCCATACAGGCGTTTCCAGCCCTGCACGAACAATCCCTTCTTGGCGAACTTGTCCTTGGCGTCGAGGATGATGATCTTGGACTTTGGCTTATGCTGCTTGAGATAGCCGGCGATCTGGCTGGCGCGCTCATAGGGCCCCGGAGGACAACGAAAAGGATTGCCCGGCGGTGCGATGACCACAGTACCGCCATCACGCATGGCCTCGAGCTGTTTGCGCAAGGTAGCCGTCTGCGGACCGGCCTTCCAGGCGTGGGGTATCTTTTCCGCAACGCCGGCATCATAGCCTTCGATCGCTTCCCACTTGAAATCCACACCGGGGGAGACGATGGCGCGATCATAATCAAAGGAGAGCCCACCCTTGGTCATCACCTTGCGCGCCTGAGGATCGATCTGGGTCACCCAGTCGTGCACCACGTTGATGCCGAGCGATTTCAGACCATCATAGCCGAAGCGGATGGAATCCATGCTCCGCTCACCACTTAGCACCTCATTGCTCATGAAGCAGGTATGGTAGTGTTTGTTTGCCTCGATCAGGGTCACTTCGATGCTGTCATCGAACTTGCGCAGGTACCTTGCCGCAGTAGCGCCACCGGAGCCGCCTCCGACGACGACCACCTTTTTCTTGGCGCTCGATGTACCCAGGGTTACGCAGCCACTCAGCGCTCCGCCCAGCAGTACACCACCACCGATTTTGAGAAAATTACGACGATTAAATTCAGACATGGTCCGCTCCTCTTATTGTTGACTTCCATAGTAGTGGATCACCGCATCGAGCCCAGCCTGACCATGCGCATCGACTAACTTTTTGACCTTCTTTTTCATCTTTTTCGGCATATCACGTGCGCCGGCTTGGAAATCTTCCATGCTGTACTTCAGGTAGAGCATCGACTGACCCGCCAGAGGCGCACCGTCATCCGCGAGCTTGCCGCCCTCCTCATGGCACTTCTCGCAGCTCTCTTCATGCAGCTTGGCCCCTTTGGATGCCTTCGCCGGATCAAAAGACTGCTGCATGGGAGTCATCGGAAACTTGGCGAAATAACCGGCCATAGCCGCGATCTCAGCA
Organism: Pseudomonadota bacterium; assembly: GCA_039714735.1. Classification (GTDB taxonomy): domain Bacteria; phylum Pseudomonadota; class Gammaproteobacteria; order Chromatiales; family Chromatiaceae; genus JASJBU01. Next base: position 8,105 of record JBDLIT010000010.1, on the reverse strand, counting down.
TCGCTGTAACCCTTGGCAATTCGTCCCATAACCGTAGACCGACGCTCACCACTTTTGAACGCCTGCATGGTATCCACGAAGTATTCATCCGAGTGTCCCGCGATACTTGGGGTAATCGCCACACTGGATCCATCAGATCCATGACAGCCCGCACAGGTTCCGGAAAGCATTGCCGGAGTGGGGCCCGCCGCGGAGAGCGAAGCACTGAGTCCCGCCAATCCGCCCATTAGTATCAATTTCATAAGGGAGTTTTTATTCATCCCTTTACCTCCTCTGGTTAAGAAATTACAGCCACTTGCCTCAAACAAGGCAAAATGCCCACAATATAATACAGGTTATGCTTCAGGACTGCTTGATTGAAAAAATATTGGATGATACTAGCCGGCCATTTCCGCAGAATAACCCGCCCCCTTGACTGCAGTGATGAGCTGTTGCGCATCCACGGTTCCGGTGATCAGCGCCTCACCGGTTTCAAGACTGACCTCTGCCTTGTCAACGCCATTCACGGCTTCCAGGGCTTTAGTCACACTGTTGAGGCAATGGGGGCAGGTCATGCCGGATACATTGAGCTTAATAGACAATGGCTTCTCCAAGAGTGTGGGTTTAAAGAATCGCAACCGGTTGGCGTTGCTCACCACGGTCACTGATGACATGGCCATCGCCGCACTGGCAAACATCGGTGGCAACAGCCAGCCGGTGAATGGAAACAGCGCGCCGGCCGCCATGGGAATTCCAATCACATTATAGATAAACGCGCCAAACAGGTTCTGTTTTATGTTGCGTAGCGTGGCGCTGGATATGGCAATGGCATTGCTGACATTGAGCAGCGAATCCCCGGCCAGGGTGATATCCGCGTTACTGATCGCCACATCGGTGCCGCTGCCGATGGCAAAGCCGGTATCCGCCTGAGCCAGGGCCGGGGCGTCATTCACCCCATCGCCCACCATACCGACCCGATGTCCCTGGCTCTGCAGTGTTTTCACCACTTCGAGCTTATCACCCGGCAGCGCTTCGCTATGCATCTCATCGATTCCAAGCTCAGCAGCCACCCTCCTGGCAGTGGCATGATTGTCACCGGTACACATCACGACCTTCAGACCCTGCCGGTGCAGTTCATCGATCGCTGCGCGACTGTCATGCCGCAGTGGGTCTTTGAGTATCAACAGCCCCTTGAGCTGGCCATCGAAGGCCATCCAGATGGGTGTGGCGCCCCGCTCCGCCTCATCCGCCGACAGCTGTTGCAGCGCAGCGGGCAGTTCAATGGCCCGATCCTGCATCAACTGCCGGCTACCAAGCAAGGCCAGCCGGTCATCGATCCGCCCACTCACACCCCGGCCTGCCAGCGCTTCAAATGCATCGACCCGGCTGAGTTGAATCTTCTTTTCATCTGCCGCACGGCTGATCGCAAAAGCCAGTGGGTGGGCGGAGCCGGCCTCCAGACTGGCGGCCAGTCCGATCAATTCTGCCTCATCCACGCCGGGGACCGTGTGAGCCTGGGTCACGCTGGGTTGGCCCTGGGTCAGAGTGCCGGTCTTATCCACCACCAGATGAGTCAGGTGGCTGGCGCTCTGCAGGGCGTCGCTGTTGCGGATCAGGATATTCAACTGTGCGGCGCGTCCGGTACCGACCATGATGGCGATCGGCGTGGCCAGCCCCAGGGCGCAGGGACAGGCGATTACCAGCACGGCTATGCCCGCGGTCAGGGCGTAGGCCGACTGGGGAATCGGACCGAACAGAGCCCAGCCGACGAAGGTCAGCACGGCAATCACAATCACCACCGGTACGAACACCGAGGAGACCTGATCAACCAGTCGGCCGATAGGCGGTTTACTCATCTGCGCCTGCCTGACCATCCTGATGATCTGCGCAAGGGTGGTCTCATCCCCGATGCGTTGGACCCGGAACAACAGGCTGCCGCTCTGATTGAAGGCGCCGCCGGTCACCGGATCTCCCGGCCTCTTGGTCACCGGCGCAGACTCCCCGGTCAGCATCGACTCGTCCACGCTGGAGAGGCCCTCCTCGACCAGACCGTCGATGGCGATTCGTTCACCGGGTCTGACCCGCAGCAGGTCACCGGGCTGCAATAGCGAGACCGGCAGTTCCAGCTCTGCAGCATCTCGCACCAGCTGGGCGGTCTTGGGTGAAAGCACGACCAGGCTGCCGATCGCCTCACTGGTGATCCGTTTGGCACGGGTTTCGAGCACATGCCCGAGCTGCAGAAAGGCCAGGATCAGCACCGAGGCATCGAAATAGAGATTTGTCATCCTCTCAGGCAGAAAATCGGGCATTAACACGATCAGGCTGGAGGAGAGCCAGGCCGCCCCTGTGCCCAACGCCACCAGGGTATCCATATTCGAAGAGAAGTGACGCGCCTGTTTCCAGGCGCCCCGATAATAGTTACGTCCGCTGAACCACATGACGCTGAGGCAAAGCAAGGCGATCCCACTCCATACGAGCTGTCCGCCAGCCGCTTGCAATGCTGGAAGCAGCCCGGCAAAGTGCGCCGTCATCAAGCCGCCCCCGACCACCCCGGCAAACAGGGCCTTCTGCCAGGATTGCCTGATCTCTCTCTGGGCCTCCTGTGCCTGCTCTGCGTAGGGATCAGTGAACTCCTCGACGATCCTGGCCTGGACACCATCCCGGCGCAGGGCCAGCAACAGATCTGCTGGATGAAGGGAGCATGAGATGCGCCAGATATCTCCTTCAGGAGTCACTTCCGCCCGATCATCGAGCTGCCGAACCAAACGGGTCAGCTCGTCTCCGGCCAGATCCGCAACAGCCAACAGCAGGGAATCAGTCTTCCGTTGGGCCTCAATGAGATGGGCGTTATAGCCCTGATCGATCACCGCATTCACCACGGTCTGGGGCTCTCCCCCCATGACCTGAGCGCGTTTCTCCACCAGATTGACCGCCGCATCCTCTACGCCATCAACGGCGCGAATCGCCCGCTCCACGGTGGCCACACAACTGGAGCAGGTCATATCCTGAATGGTGATGAGATAGCCGCCATCGATCTGTCGAGACGCTACAGGGGGAGTATCTGCAGCCGGGACTGGGCAGCTTACTGGAATAGTGGGCAGAGGATTGCTCTCGTAGCCTGCTGCCTTGATCGCAGCGACTACTTGGTGCGGCTGGCCGCCGGTTACCAGGGCTGTGTTTGTCTCGAGGCTGACATCGACTTGGATGACTTCAGGCAGTGTGCGAATCGCCTTGTTCACCGCTGCCACACAGTGTTGGCAGCTCATGCCTTCGACCGAAACAAGATAAGGGGTCAGGCGGTTGTTCTCCTGACTGTTTTCAGCGTTCCTGTTGAGGGAATCGGAACGTTTGTTCATCCTAGAATCCACAGTTGGACGGGTTGAAAGGCGCGGTTAACTGCGGTTTCTAGGTTCATTATCGCTGGATATCAGCCCGGCGGCCATCCCATCGGACGTCCACCCAACAGATGCAGATGGATATGGAACACCGTCTGCCCCGCTTCCGCGTTACAGTTGATCAGGGTGCGATATCCAGGTTCGGCGATGCCCTCATCCTCAGCGATTTTCTGTGCCGCGAGGGTGAGTTTACCTATCAGATCAGCATCCGCAGGCTGCAGGTCATTGAGGGTCGCAATATGGCGCTTGGGGATCACCAGGATATGCGTCGGCGCCTGGGGATTCACGTCCCGAAACGCCAGCACATCTTCATCCTCATAGACCACATTGGGCTTGATCTCTCCGGAAACGAACTTACAGAAAAGGCAGTCGCTCATATTGGTTCCTTATTGTTAGTGATTATCTTAGAGGTCACTACAAGCTAAAACTCCGCACGCCCCCGAAAGGCATGGGCCAGGGTCGCGCCGTCCACATACTCCAGTTCGCCACCCATGGGAACGCCCTGGGCGATGCGGGTGGTTTTGATATTCCGGCTCTGCGCCATGTCATGGATATATTGGGCCGTGGCCTCACCCTCGACTGTTGCATTGGTGGCAAGAATCATCTCTTCAATTTCACCCTCGGCCAGGCGTTGATCGAGCAGATCCAGGCCAATCTCCCGGGGGCCTATCCCGTCCAGCGGAGAGAGATGGCCACCCAGTACGAAATAACGTCCCCGATAGTCGATCGCCTGTTCAATGATGGACTGATCCGCCGGGGTCTCCACCACACAGAGCAGCGAGCCATCACGCTGGGGATTCTCACACAGCTGGCAGACTTCCCGCTCGGTCAAGGTGCGGCAGCGGCTACAGTGCCCGATCCTCTGCATGGCGTCAGCCAGGACCTGTGCGAGGCGCCGTCCACCCTCACGATCCCTGTCCAATAAATAATATGACATGCGTTGGGCGGTTTTTGCTCCCACACCGGGCAGGCAGCGTAGCGCAACCATCAACTGATCCAGCAGCGGCTGTGACAACATGGGATCAGAATGGCAGCTTCATGCCGGGCGGCAGGTTGAGACCCGCAGTCAGGCCCGACATGCTCTCCTGCATCTTCTGGGTGACCCGCTGATTGGCATCATTCATCGCGGCTGCGATCAGATCCTCCAGCATCTCCTTGTCATCACCCATCAGGCTGTCATCGATCTCAACCCGGCGGGTCTCGTGCTTGCCGTTGATCGTGATCTTGACCAGACCCCCGCCGGACTCACCAGTCACCTCCTCCTGGGCCAGTTTCTCCTGCGTCTCCTGCATCTCGGCCTGCATCTTCTGGGCCTGTTTCATCAGATTACCTATGCCACCTTTCATATTCTTACCTCGTAATTAAAATGTTTAATAACTAGATGTTACAGTTATTATATAAATCTTTTTCTAAGTTATCGGGGCTCAATCAACCGGTTTGATCGAGCCAGGAACCGGGCGCGCATCGAAGTGCTCCTGCATCTCCCGCACCAGCGGATCATTGGCAAACCCCTGCTCCGCCTGGCGCTGTCGTTCGGCCTGTTCTCTGGCCTGCCTTTTGGCAGGCGTCTCCTGCTCGGAAGCCTCTGCGGTGATCTGCAGCTTCACCTGCTCACCCAACTGCTTTCTGATTCCGTCCAGCAGGCGTTTCTCCGACTGTCCCACCCTGAGTTGCTGTTTCGCCGGATCCAGCTTGAGGTGAAGGGTCTCTCCGTCCCAGCTCTGAAACACACAATTGTTGGCCAGTTGGGTGGTGATGCCCCCCAGTTTCAGCCCTGCGGCAAAGCTGTCCCACTGGCTGGGGTCCTGGCTGACAGCTGATGATTCCGGTTGCGCTTGCGCCGCAGCGGTTTGAGAAGCGGCGGGAGCAGACTGCTGCGGTCGATTTACAGGCCTTGTCTTGTTTGCCGGTCTGCTCGCTGTTGGTTCTGGTCTCGATTTCGGCGCCTGCCCTGCTGTATCCGCGGGTTTGAATGCCAGCATGCGCAACAACACCATCTCGAAGCCGCTGCGTGGATCAGGCGCCAGTGGCAGCTCTTTTTGGCCGGCCAGGCCGATCTGATAAAACAGCTGCACATCTTCAGGGACAAGCGCTGCCGACAATTCAGCGAGTTTGGCGTCGTCAAAGGCATCATCCGGCTTCAGTCCCGGTATCATCTGGACCAATGCCAGTTGATGCAGCAGCGCCAACAGATCCTGCAGGACGGTGCTGAAATCCGCCGCCAGTTCAGACAATTCAGCCACCCGCTGTAACAGGGCCTCGCCATCACCGATGGAAAGGGCCGACAGCAGATCATAAACAGGGTCGCCACCAATGGTGCCCAGCATGCTGCGCACATCCTGAGCCTTGACGCCACCACCGCCGAAAGCGATGGCCTGGTCCAGCAGACTCAGCCCGTCACGCATGCTGCCATCCGCCCCACGGGCCAACAGCGACAGAGACTCGTCATCAAAGCCGATCTTCTCCTGCTCCAGGATCTGCCGGAGCTGCCCCTCGATCTGCTCCCGGGTGAGCCGTTTGAGATTGAACTGCAGACAGCGGGAGAGCACGGTGACCGGCACCTTCTGTGGATCGGTGGTCGCCAGGATGAACTTCACATGCGGAGGTGGTTCCTCAAGAGTCTTCAATAAGGCATTGAAACTACTACCAGAAAACATGTGGACCTCATCAATCAGATAGACCTTGTAACGACCTCTGACCGGTGCATAAGGCACGTTCTCCAGCAGTTCCCGGGTTTGATCCACCTTGGTGCGCGAGGCCGCATCCACCTCCAGCAGATCCACGAAACGGCCCTCATCGATCTCCCGGCAGGCACTGCAGACCCCGCAGGGGATCGCGCTCACACCCTTTTCGCAATTCAAGGACTTGGCAAAGATCCTCGCCAGGGTGGTCTTGCCGACGCCGCGGGTGCCGGTGAACAGATAGGCGTGGTGCAGCCGGTCATTGTCCAGCGCATTGCTCAGCGCCTTCACCACATGCTCCTGGCCCACCAACTGACTGAACAGCTGAGGCCGCCATTTCCGGGCAAGAACCTGATAGGACATAAAAATGAAATTTTTTAATTCGAATGGAAAATCAGGTCTGGGAGTTTAACCCGAATTCGGCGATGATTCACGATATGCAACCTGGATATCTTTTCGCGCCCATGGGGCGCTCCTACAAATCGATTCCGAATTCGTTGGAACCATACCCGCGAATAGAGAGAAACGTGGCATTCCCCTGTAGAGCGGGCCATGCCCGCGAAAAAACAACCTATAGCCGAAAATCGCCTCACAACCAAACCGCATTCCAAAACGGATAATCCCCCACCCTCTCCACCAGTCCAGCCCTCACCGGATTGGCAACCACATATCGCGCCATCGCCTTCAAATCGTCCTCTTTACGCACAGCCCGATCGTAGAACGCCTTCGCCCAGACGGAACCCTCCCGATCCAGATGCCGATTGAGCCGCCTGGCACTCGCCGATTTCAGACGATTCACAATTTGGCTCAAGCTAGTTTCGGCACCGAGCTGAATCACCCAATGGGCATGATCAGGCATCAATACCCAGGCCAATATGCGCGCATCACCCAATATCTCGGCATCTGTAAAACATCTTGACAGGATCACGCCAGCCCAGAAATCCTCAAACAGCGGGATGCGCTTATTGGTGCTGGTGGTCACCAGATAAATGCCACCCGCTACGGAGAATCGGCCCAGGCGCAATGCACGATGCCCTGGCTTCTTATTGCCAGGGCTGGTCTGTTCGCGGGCATGGCCCGCTCCTACAAGAGGGAGATATGCCTGTAGGAGCGGGCCATGCCCGCGAAAATTGTGGTCGTTACGAATAGGATGAATCATGGAGTCTAGTCTAGCCATCAGATGCAATACTTGCAGACAACTCCCGTGTAACGTCCAATAAGATAAGCCCAATCCTGGTCCCACCACGCAGAGTATGGAAATGACTTAAAAATGGCAGTGAGTGCAACTAAACCGCAAAAAATCCTGTTACCCGACATCGACTGGGTGGAGATCCCGGCCGGTCTGTTCATTTATGGCGAGGGAGAGGAACAGCAGGAGATCGACCTCGACCTTTTCCAGATCAGCCGCTATCCCATCACCAACAGCCAGTACCAGTGCTTCATCGATGCGGGTGGTTATGAGGAGGAGCGCTGGTGGCAGGACCTGATCAAGCCGGAACCGGAAAAATCCACCTGGGAGCAGCCCAACCGGCCAAGGACCGATGTGGACTGGTACGAGGCGGTGGCCTTCACCCGCTGGTTATCCGCCCAGCTGAATCAGCCCATCCGGCTGCCCACCGAGCAGGAGTGGGAGAAGGCGGCGCGGGACGCGGATGGCAGGCAATATCCCTGGGGTAATGAATATATCAATGGCTATGCCAATGTAGATGAAAGTGAAGAAAAAGGTGAATACTTGAAACAGACCACTGCGGTAGGACTCTATCCACTAGATAAATCACCCTATGGTGTGAGGGACATGGCAGGCAATGTCTGGGAGTGGTGTCTGAACAAGTACAAGCATCCGGAGCAGATCGAACCTGACACCAGTGGAGATTCGCGCGTGCTGCGCGGCGGCTCCTGGATCTACAATCCAGGGAACGCCCGTGCGGCCAACCGCTACAGGGACCTTCCCGACTACCGCAACTACGACGGCGGTTTTCGTGTGGTGTTGTCTGCCCCCATTTCCTGATTTCCTGTCCCCTGTTGACCGACGCGCTAGCGGCGGTCACGA
>JBDLIT010000009.1:0-59202 GCA_039714735.1 Pseudomonadota bacterium | reverse complement strand
TATCGTGGTCACGGCCCTCTCCCTGCCCGGCGCGACCATCATGACCCTTGCCGGAGGGGCCATCTTTGGTCTGCTTTGGGGTGCTCTGATCGTCTCCTTCGCCTCGACCATCGGTGCAACCCTGGCGTTCCTGGTCTCGCGCTTCCTGTTGCGTGACTGGGTGCAGGCACGGTTTGGCGACAAGCTACAAGCCGTCGACGAAGGGGTAAAGAAGGATGGAGCCCTCTATCTCTTCAGCCTGCGCCTGGTGCCCCTGTTCCCTTTCTTCGTTATCAATCTCGTCATGGCCCTGACGCCCATGAAGGCGCGCACCTTCTACTGGGTCAGCCAGATCGGTATGTTGGCCGGTACTCTGGTATACGTCAACGCCGGCACCCAATTAGCGCAGATAGAGTCCCTGAAGGGCATACTCTCGCCTGGCCTGCTTGTCTCCTTCGCCTTGCTCGGTCTTTTTCCGCTGTTCGCCAAAAATGTCATGGAGTGGGTAAAGGTACGCAAGGTCTATAAGAAATGGCGGAAACCCTCCACTTATGATCGTAACCTGGTGGTGATCGGTGGCGGCTCCGCTGGTTTGGTGACCTCCTGTGAAGACCTCACCAACGGTCATGCAGAAGTACGCATCCCCTTCGATCAAGTATTGGTCGCAGTCGGCCGCGCCGCGAACACTACCGGCTTCGGCATGGAGGAACTAGACATCCTCTTGACCGATACCCGTACCATTGAGACCAACGACTATCTGCAGACAATCTACCCGAATATCTATGCCTGCGGGGATGTAGCAGGGCCTTATCAGTTCACTCACACGGCCGCTCACCAGGCATGGTACAGCGCAGTGAACGCCCTGTTCGATCCCTTCAAGAAGTTTCGCGTAGACTACTCGGTAATCCCCTGGGCCACTTTCGTCGACCCTGAAGTGGCTCGGGTGGGTCTCAATGAGCTCGAGGCGAAGCAACAAGACATTGCCTATGAAGTGACCACATATGGCATCGACGACCTCGACCGGGCCATCGCTGACGAAGAGGCCCACGGCATGATCAAGGTACTCACCGTACCGGGCAAGGACAAGATCCTCGGTGTCACCATCGTTGGCGATCACGCCGGAGACCTGCTTGCCGAGTATGTGATGGCCATGCGCCACGGCATCGGACTCAACAAGATCCTTGGCACCATCCATATCTACCCGACCCTGGCCGAGGCCAACAAGTATGTGGCCGGGAACTGGAAGCGCGCCCATGCACCCGAAAGGCTGCTTCAATGGGTTGAACGTTTTCACGCCTGGCGGCGAGCGAATAACGGAAAGACTGCAACCGGCAGTGACTTACCCACTCCTCAGGAAGTGCGATAAAGGGATTCATTGCCATCTTTTTACCGAAAGCCTATTCAGATGAGCGGGCGCAGCGAAGGTCGATGCTGTCATAGACGGCAATCATTCCTGTGCCCGCAGAACGCTATGCCTTACCACCACAAGTCAGAAGATCATTCATGCTCAATATTCCAGCGATCGATGAATGTCTGGATATGCTGCTCTGAATATTGACCTTCCTGCAAAAACCCGACGGTATCCTGGGAGAAGAGAATGACACCGTCACTGTCAGTGATAAACATGTGGGGGTAACCGAGTACCCTGGGAAATGCAGCAAGGAATTCGGCGTTATCGTTTGTCTCGTCGACATTCACTTTCAGCAAAACGAAGCTTGCATGCAGGCGTTTGTTCAGCGCCGGATGCTCATACAGAAAACGATCCAGTGCATGCTGAATTCAATTCACCCACATATAAATGTCATACGCATCGATCATGTTGCCTGCCCACGCATATACTTGAACTCAAGAGGAACCTGAACGAGATAGAGATTTCCGAAACCCTGAAAGTCATTCCGGGTAATCCCGCAGTGCTTGCCGATCTGACGGCAGCCTGCCGTTCACTTGGCCATAAAACCGAATTAATTGATCGCAAAGGGAACAAAGAGTTGTACGTAACGCGAATATACTGATCCCAAGGACAAATAAGTGAGACACAAAAATGCGGCGACAGGCCTCGGACCCGGTAATCCAGTTGGGACAAAACAGTTACAGCAATTTCGAGCAAGCCGCAGAATACGAATGGCTGGTGACTAACGGCTTGGGTGGTTTCGCCGCCGGCACTGTTGCCGAGGCCAACACCCGCCGCTACCACGGCCTGCTCATGGTCGCGCTCAATCCGCCAGTCGACCGGACCCTGCTGGTATCAAAGATCGATATCACGGCTCACTACCAATGCCGTGACTGGCCCCTGTTCAGCAATGAGTTTATGGATGGCAGCGTTGCACCTCATGGTTACCGCCTGTTGGAGTCATTTCAGCTCAACCAAGGCATGCCGGTGTGGCGTTATGCCTTCACCGACGTCCTGATTGAGAAACGACTGCTCATGGAGCCCGGCCGCGATGTCACCCAACTGGCGCTACGGGTGGTGCACGCTAGCTCTCCGGTTGAATTTACTCTGTCCCCATTGTGCACCTACCGGGATTTTCACAGCCAGGGACAGGGTGGCTGGGAGATGCAGATGGAGGCGCAAGTCGACGCATTCCAGATCACCGCATTTCCCGGCGCCCGCCCTTACCATGTGAGCTGCCCTGACGCCCGCTTTACCGCCGATCCGCTGTGGTACTGGAATTTCCGCCACCGTGTCGAGAGCACGCGGGGCCTGGACGAAAGCGAAGACCTGTTTCGGCCAGGTGACTTTTCCCTCGAGCTGAAGGCAGGCGACAGTACGACCCTGGTTATCAGTGCGGAAGAGAAACCATCCACTGCCTTTACTGAGCTAATGCAGCGCCATGATGAACACTGCCGTGGACTTACCGCCTTCCTGCCTGAATATGCCCCTGACTGGATTCAATATTTAGCCCTTGCCGCAGACCAATTCATCGTCGAACGCCAGCGTGACAGCAAAGTGGTGGAGAAAACCATCATTGCCGGCTACCCCTGGTTCGGCGATTGGGGCCGCGACAGCATGATCGCCCTGACTGGATTGACCCTGGTGACCAAACGTTTCGACGATGCGGCAAACATCCTGCGCACCTTTGCCGGGTATATCAGCGAGGGGATGTTGCCCAACCGCTTCCCTGATGGGGCGGATCAACCCGAGTACAATACCGTTGACGCCACCCTCTGGTACTTCCACGCCATTCATCAGTACACATTGCGCAGCGGCGATATTACCCTGGCCGCAGAACTCTATCCTAAGCTGCGCGAAATCATCGACTGGCATCAGCGCGGCACCCGCTACGGTATCGCCGTCGACCCGAATGACGGGCTGCTGCACGCCGGTGAACATGGTGTGCAGCTGACCTGGATGGATGCCAAGGTTGGCGACTGGGTGGTCACCCCGCGCATCGGCAAACCCGTTGAGGTCAACGCTCTTTGGTATAACGCCCTGATGGTGATGGCCGACTTGGCACAACAGCTTGATCATGCGAACGATGCATCCGTCTTCAGAAAAGCCGCAAAGCGGGTGGCTAGCTCCTTCGACCGCTTCTGGAATCCAACCCGGGGTTATCTCTATGACGTCATCGATGGACCGGAGGGAGACCCGGATGACCGCCTGCGCCCCAACCAGATCCTGGCGGTCTCCTTCCCCCACAGCCCGCTGAGCCCGCAACGGCAGAAGGCGGTGGTGAACATCTGCGCCCACGCTCTACTCACACCTCGCGGTCTGCGCAGTCTGGCCCCTGGCGAACCCGGGTATACACCCCGATATGTTGGCGGCCCCCGCAAGCGTGATGGGGCCTATCATCAGGGCACAGTGTGGGCCTGGCTGATCGGCCCGTTCGTGGATGCCCACTTCCGCGTCTACCGTGATGCAAGCAAGGCGCGCTCCTATTTAGAACCGCTCGCCCAGCACCTGGTTGAGGCGGGTCTCGGCAGCATCAGTGAGATCTTCGATGCTGAACCGCCCTTCGCGCCACGCGGTTGCTTTGCGCAGGCCTGGAGTGTCGCTGAGATCCTGCGCGCCTGGTCGGACCTTAACAAGTTGAGGAAGCCACGATGACAACAACTAAGAAAACAGCAAACGCGGCAAGCCATCGTAAACCCGACATGCTCAAGGATGCCGAACGGTCGCGTGTCTCGGCACAAGCCAGCGGAAAGGAGGCCTGGCGCCGCTGGGGACCTTATCTCAGTGAACGCCAGTGGGGCACGGTGCGCGAGGACTACAGTCCTCACGGTGAGGCCTGGGACTACTTCAGCCACGATCAGGCCCGCAGCCGCGCCTATCGCTGGGGCGAAGACGGCATTGCCGGTTTCAGCGACGATAAGCAACGACTCTGTCTCGGACTCGCTCTCTGGAACGGTCAGGACCCGATTCTCAAGGAGCGGCTGTTCGGCTTGACCAACAGCGAGGCCAACCACGGCGAGGATGTCAAGGAACTCTACTACTATCTGGATGCCACGCCGAGCCACTCCTACCTGAAGATGCTCTACAAGTACCCACAGCAAGCCTTCCCGTATGCCGATCTGGTGGGAGAGAATAGTCGCCGAGGTAAGGATCAACCCGAGTACGAACTGCTCGACACCGGCATCTTCGACGAAAACCGCTACTTCGATGTCTTTATCGAGTATGCCAAGGCGGGCGTGGACGATATCCTGATGCGGGTCACGGTGCATAACCGCGGCGACCGGGACGCCCCACTCCACTTGCTGCCCCAGTTCTGGTTCCGCAACACCTGGTCCTGGGGCTATGATCCCGCCCGCCCAATACTTTCCGCCAACGAGACGGGCTGTATCGTGATAGAACACCCCAAATTGGGCGACTACCATTGCCACCTGGACGGTGACCCGGAACTCCTGTTCTGCGACAACGATACCAATCTGGGAAGGTTGCACGGGGTGAATAGCAGCGGCCACTTCAAGGATGCCTTTCACGACTATCTCATCGATGGCAACCAGCATGCCGTCAATCCCCAGCAGAACGGTACCAAGGCGGCGGGGCTCTACCGCTTTGAGGTGCCTGCCCAAAGTCAGATCGAGATCCGTGTACGGCTCGAAAAGGCACGCAACCAAACTCCGTTCAGCGACTTCGATGCAGTGTTCCAATCACGCCTTGCCGAGGCCGACGCCTTCTACACCGATTTACAAAAGGCACTGCCGGATGACGATGCCCGGCTGATCCAGCGTCAGGCCCTCGCCGGGATGATCTGGAGCAAGCAATTTTACTATTACGATATCCCTCAGTGGCTGGATGGCGACCCGGGCCAACCCACCCCACAGGACGAACGCCGCCACGGGCGCAACAGCGAATGGCGTCACCTCAACAACGCCGACATCATCTCCATGCCCGACAAATGGGAGTACCCCTGGTACGCAGCCTGGGACCTTGCCTTCCACTGCGTCACCCTGGCGCTGATCGACCCGGACTTCTCCAAGAAGCAACTGCTGCTGATGACCCGGGTCTGGTACATGCACCCCAACGGTCAGATCCCCGCCTATGAGTGGGCCTTCGGTGACGTCAATCCCCCGGTGCATGCCTGGGCGGTATGGGAAGTCTATCGTGCCGAAAGGGATGCCAATGGAGGCCAAGGCGACCTCGACTTCCTGGAGCGGGAACTGCACAAGCTCATTCTCAACTTCACCTGGTGGGTCAATCGTAAGGATGCCGAGGGCCACAACATCTTCCAGGGCGGCTTCCTGGGGCTGGACAACATCGGCGTATTCGACCGTAGCGCCCCACTCCCTACCGGTGGCCATATCAACCAGGCGGACGGCACCAGCTGGATGGCCATGTACTGCTTGAATCTCATGCGCATCGCTCTGGAGCTGGCACAGACTAACCACACCTACGAGGACATAGCCACCAAGTTCTTCGAGCACTTCCTCTACATTGCCGCGGCCATGAACAACATCGGCGATCAGGGGATCGGCCTGTGGGATGAGGAGGACCAATTCTATTACGACGTGCTGCGCTTTCCCGATGGGGAACATGTGCCATTGAAGGCCCGGTCGATGGTGGGACTGATACCGCTCTTTGCGGTGGAGATCCTTGAACCCGAACTGATTGATAAGCTGCCTGACTTCAAGGGACGATTGAAGTGGTTCCTCAACTATCGCCCCGATCTCGCCGCCCTGGTCTCTCATTGGGAAGAACCCGGTCGGGGCAATCGCCGCCTGCTCTCCCTGCTGCGCGGACACCGCATGAAATGCCTGATACGGCGCATGCTGGACGAGACCGAATTTCTCTCAGATTACGGCGTGCGATCTCTGTCGCGCGCCCACCAAGAGGCCCCATACGTCTTCGACTGCATGCACCATCCCCTGTCGGTCTCTTACCAGCCGGGAGAATCGGAAACAGGCGTATTCGGCGGTAACTCCAACTGGCGCGGCCCGGTCTGGTTCCCGGTCAATTTCCTGCTGATCGGCTCGCTGCGCCGTTTCGCCACCTTTTACGGTGACGAGTTCAAGATCGAATGCCCCACCGGCTCAGGACACCTCCTCTCCATCGATGAAGTGGCCGATGAGCTGGCTCGGCGCCTGACCCGGCTGTTTCGCCGCGACGCAGAGGGCCGCCGACCGATATTTGGCGACAACGACAAGCTGCAAAATGACCCACACTTTCGTGATCATCTGTTGTTTCATGAGTATTTCCATGGTGATAACGGTCGCGGTATCGGCGCCTCACACCAGACCGGCTGGACCGGCTTGGTGGCGACGCTGCTCAATCCATATGAAAAGGATCGTGATAATGTTCAGTGATAAGAAGCCTTTCTCAACATGGATGGGTTAACGCTCTGGAACAAAGAGAACAATAATCGTAGCGGGAGAAGCAATAAATGAAAGCATCTGACCTATTCATCAAGGCGCTGGAAGCTGAAGGTGTCGAATATATCTTCGGCATCCCAGGTGAAGAGAACCTCGATCTACTCAACTCGCTGAAGGATTCATCGATCAGGCTTATCCTGACGCGCCATGAACAGGGCGCTGGATTCATGGCCGCAACCTATGGACGACTGACCGGCAAGGCGGGCGTTTGTCTCTCTACACTCGGTCCTGGCGCAACCAACCTCGTCACCGCGGCCGCCTATGCCCAACTTGGCGCCATGCCGCTATTGATGATTACCGGGCAGAAACCGATCAAGACCAGCAAACAAGGGCAATTTCAGATTATCGACGTGGTGGACATGATGCGGCCATTGACCAAGTTCACCCACCAGATCAGTAGCGGCCACAATATCCCCGCCAGGGTGCGTGAGGCGATGCGCAACGCCGAGGGTGAACGTCCCGGTGCGGCCCATCTTGAACTGCCGGAAGACATCGCCTGCGAAGAGACGGATTCGAAAGTCATCATCCAGAGCCAATTCGATATTCCCCATGCCAGTGATCATTCCATTGCCACTGCCATCGGAATGATTGAATCGGCAAAATATCCCCTGCTTCTGATCGGAGCCGGCGCCAACAGAAAGTACACCTGCCAGATCCTGTCAGCCTTTATCGAAAAAACAGGCATTCCCTTCTTCAGCACCCAGATGGGCAAGGGCGTAGTCGATGAGCGCAATCCGATTTTTCTCGGTAATGCCGCGCTCTCTGACAATGATTATCTGCATCGCGCAATCGAAGCAGCGGATCTAATTATCAATATTGGTCACGATGTGGTTGAGAAACCCCCCTTCTTTATGCGACAGGGTGGATTGAATGTTATTCATGTCAACTACATTACCGCCACTATCGACCCGGTCTATTTCCCCCAACAAGGCGTGATTGGAGATATTGCCAACAGCATTCAACGACTGACTGAGCGAATCACTCCACAGCAAGGCTGGGGCTTTTCCAGATTCATGGAGGTTAAATCCCACCTTGACCGACAACTGCTGGAAGGCATCGAAGATGACCGTTTCCCGGTCTACCCGCAGCGCCTGGTTGCTGATGTACGTAAGGTCATGCCTGACAACGGCATCATTGCCCTGGACAACGGTGTCTATAAGATATGGTTTGCCCGCAACTACAGAGCCCATATGCCCAATACCGTGCTGCTCGACAATGCACTGGCGAGCATGGGAGCGGGCCTTCCTTCGGCAATGGCGGCCAAGATTGTGTACCCGGATCGACAGGTAATGGCCATCTGTGGCGATGGTGGTTTCATGATGAATTCGCAGGAGATGGAGACAGCCGTGCGACTCAAACTTGACCTGGTAGTAATAATTCTCCGCGACGATGCCTACGGCATGATCAAGTGGAAACAGGCCAACATGGGGTTCGATGACTTTGGCCTCGATTATGGCAACCCTGACTTTGTTCAGTATGCCAACAGCTATGGTGCGCATGGACATCGCATCACTTCATCCGGATCACTGATCCCGCTACTCGAAGAGTGCTTCAATACACCGGGCGTTCACCTGATCGAGATTCCGATCGATTACTCAGATAACGACCGGATCCTCAACCGGGATATCAAGGAAAAGAGTCGACTGATTTAGGAGGAAGACATGGCAGACCTATTCAAATCAATGATTGCGGGTGGCGCTACACCAGCCGGCGCCCTCGAGGTTGCAGCACCCTTTGATCGTTCGCCCATCGCGCTCATCGAAACATCCGATGGCAGTGCGGTGGAGCAGGCGCTCGCTACGGCTGACCAGCTCTTCCGTGATCGAAGCCGGTGGCTTCCTATCCACCAGCGGATAGCAATTCTGGAAAGGACCGCGGCCATCATGACCGAACGGGTGGAAACGCTCGCCATCGAAGCGGCAAGGGAAGGCGGCAAACCGTTGCTCGATTCAAGGGTAGAAGTCGCCCGGGCGATCGACAGCATCAGGATCTGTGTCGATTGCCTGCGCACTGCGACAGGAGAAACCGTTCCCATGGGCATCAACCCAGCATCCGCCGGGAGACTCGCCTTCACAACCCGCGAGCCGATAGGTGTCGTGGTCGCGGTCAGCGCCTTCAATCATCCGCTGAACCTGATCAGTCACCAGGTGGGGCCAGCTATTGCCGCCGGCTGCCCTGTCATCGTCAAACCGGCTGAAGACACGCCCCTCTCCTGCTTTCGCTTCGTCGATATTCTGCGGGAAGCCGGTTTGCCCGATGAGTGGTGTCAGGCCCTGATCACCAGCAGCCTGGATGTCGCCACCCAACTGGTGACGGACCCAAGAGTCGCTTTTCTGAGCTTTATCGGCAGCGCCAGGGTGGGTTGGATGTTGCGCTCAAAGCTGGCTCCTGGCACGCGCTGCGCCCTCGAACACGGGGGCGCCGCACCGGTTATCGTTGCCGAAGATGCGGACATGGATGATGCCCTGCCGAAACTATTGAAGGGCGGTTTCTATCATGCCGGACAGGTCTGTGTATCTGTACAGAGGATCTTTGCACATCGATCCATTGCCCGTGAACTTGCCATGAAGCTTGCTGAAGGAGCAAACAGACTGGTAATGGGTAACCCAATTCTTGCAGAGACGGAAATTGGACCTTTGATCCGCCCCACCGAGGTAGAACGGGTGGATCAATGGGTCAAGGAGGCGATAAAGGAAGGCGCCGAACGGCTTGCAGGCGGCATGCCGATTTCAGATACCACGTATGCATGCACTGTTCTCTATAACCCCTCGTCTGAGAGTAAGGTCAGTACTCAGGAGATTTTCGGCCCGGTTATCTGCGTCTATCCGTACAATGAGATGGATGACGCGATCAACCAGGCTAACCTGTTGCCTTATGCATTCCAGGCCGCTGTCTTCTCAAAAGATATCGATACCGCCATTCGCGCCTACGAAAGGCTAAATGCATCGGCCGTCATGATCAATGATCACACGGCATTCCGTGTCGACTGGATGCCATTCGCTGGCTTGCGAGAATCGGGGCTTGGGGTCGGCGGCATCCCTTACACCTTCCGGGATATGCAGATCGAGAAGATGATGGTGGTGAATTCAAGGGAACTGATCTAACCGTCATGACCCACTCAAAATATCTCTAGAAAACCCTGATTACCCTGCTCACGATGATGGGGGCGCGAGACCCCAACCTGGTGACCAGCTGTGGCGTGTCACCCAATTCTCTCACCTGCTGGAGGCAGTGACCGGTTTGACAGTCAGATACTCGGTGTAAGGTTTTCCCCCTCCCCGCGACTAATTCCCAACAAGCAATTCGACCCAGTCGGCGACAGATCACTGCTACGGCTGCACAGCTAGCCAGGGCTCGAGCTGTGGTGGCGCACTCGGTGACGAGGCGGCCGCCACTGACAACCATGAGACACAGAAAAAACAAAGGAGACACACATCGTCATGCCACAAAATCTAAACAGGATCCAAATCGCCCAAGACCCGGTCTCTGCAAAGTACGGGGTTTTGGTATTGTGCACCGGCAACTCAGCCCGCAGCGTCATGGCCGAAGCATTGTTCAACTGTGCCGGCATGTGGTTTCATGCCTACAGCGCCGGCAGCCATCCGGTGGGACGCGTCAATCCGTTCGCACTGGAACAGATCGAGACGCTGGGACTCGATCCCGAAAGTTTCCGCAGCAAAGACTGGTTCGAGTTTACCGAGGAACAAACGCCTTCCCTGGATTTCGTCATCACCGTTTGCGATAACGCCGCCAGCGAACGTTGTCCCGACTTCCCCGACGCGCCACAGCGTATCCATTGGAGCTTTCCTGATCCCGCCGCGACCACCGGTACTCACGACCAGGTGCGGAGCGCCTTCAACCGCTGTTTCGATGCCTTGAAAACCCGGGTGGAGACCCTCTCAAGCCTGCCCCTGAACACCATGGACAAGTACCAAATCGCGGACGCCATGCGGCAACTGGGTAATCAACCCATGGACCATTTCTAGGAGGAAAAACATGCTAAGAAGGATTTTTCTGTTCATCCTCGCCGGGTTGCTTATGCTGCAATCCCAGACGGCCTCGGCGACAGATGAGCGTCTGGTGCTCACCGGCTCCAGCACCGTGGCGCCCCTCGCGCTGGAAATCGGCAAACGCTTCGAGCGCCACCACCCCGGCGTGCGTATAGATGTACAGTCCGGCGGCTCATCGCGCGGTGTGGCTGATACCCGCGCCGGACTCGCCGGCATCGGCATGGTATCGCGGGCGCTCAAGCCGGAAGAGGACGACCTCACCGCACACACCATCGCCATGGATGGCATCGGCATCATCCTGCACCGCGACAATCCGGTGAATTCGCTCAGCGACGAACAGATCAAGGCGATCTACACCGGGCGGGTCCGCAACTGGCGCAAGCTCGGCGGGCCGGACCGCACCATCACCGTGGTGCATAAAGCAGAGGGACGCTCCACCCTGGAACTATTCCTGCACCACTTCGATCTGAAGAATCGCCAAATCAAGGCCCAGGTGATAATCGGCGATAACCAGCAAGGGATCAAGACGGTCGCAGGAAACCCCGACGCGATCGGCTATGTCTCCATCGGGACCGCCGAGTACGAATCCACCCAGGGCGCACCGATCCGTTTGTTGCCGATGGATGGGGTGGCGGCAACAGTAGCCAATTTGCGTAACGGCCGCTTTCCCCTGTCGCGCCCGCTAAACCTGGTGACCCGGGATGGGATAACCAGCGAGCTTGCCAAACGCTTTATCGACTTTGCTCGCTCAGAGACGATCCACGATCTGCTCGCAGCGCAATTTTTTGTCCCGCCACCCCATGTTTCACGCTGACCGCTGGCTGGCTCCACTGCTGGCGACGCTGGCCTGCGTCACCGCACTGGTTCTGCTATTGATACTGGGTTTTCTCTGGAACGAGGCTTGGCCGGTATTGACTGAAGGGGGCTGGCGACGTTTCATAGATGCTGAGGGCTGGTATCCGCTGGAAGGCAGCTTCGGCCTGCTGCCGATGTTGTGGGCAACCCTGGCGGCCTCATTCGGCGCCCTGCTGCTGGCCACACCCATTGGGTTGGCAAGCGCCATATTCGTGCGTTTTTACGCACCGCAATCGATTGCCGGGCTATACCGGAACCTGCTCTCCCTGTTGGCAGGCATCCCGTCAGTGGTCTATGGACTCTGGGGTCTCACCGTGCTGGTGCCGATTATCGCCCACTGGCGGCCGCCGGGGGCGAGCTTGCTCGCAGCCATCCTGATCCTTGCGCTGATGATCCTGCCCACGATCGCTCTCACCAGCATCTCGGCCTTGTCCGCCGTACCAACAGCCCTGTTGCAGGGCGCCGCCTCACTTGGACTCACCCGTAAGGGCATGATCCTGGGTGTAGCGCTACCGACAGCACACGAAGGCATCGTCGGCGGCATCATGCTGGCAATGGCCCGCGCCCTGGGGGAGACAATGGCAGTGCTGATGGTAGCCGGCAATGTGGTACAGACACCCAGCAGCCTGTTCGACTCCGTACGAGTGCTGACCGCCAACATCGCCTTGGAGATGGCTTACGCCACCGGACAACACCGCGCCGGGCTGTTTGCCTCCGGCATGCTCTTGACCCTGCTGGTCGTCCTGCTGGCTTGGTGGGCGGCGCATGCCGCTGGAGAGACCCGTCATGGTTAACCGCCTGACCGACCAGCTGTTCACGGCAGCCGTGTGGAGCGCCGCCATACTGGTCCTGGTGATGTTCTGTTGGCTGCTCGGCGACCTCCTGCTGCAGGGTGGTCATCATTTGTCCTGGTCGTTCCTGCTCAGCGCGCCGGAAAATGCCGGACGCTCAGGTGGCATCGCACCTATTCTCGTGTCCACCCTGCTGATCCTCGCGGTTGCATTGGCGGCAGCCATACCCCTGGGCCTTGCCACGGCAGCCTGGCTGGCCGAATACACACGCGATGGTGGACGTGGCGCCCGCGCTGTTCGAATGAGTCTGGACGTACTCGCAGGCGTGCCGTCGATCGTATTCGGGCTGTTCGGCAATGCCTTCTTCAGCATCTTTCTGGGACTCGGCTTTTCCATCCTTTCCGGCGGCCTGACCCTGGCCTGCATGATCCTGCCTATCTTCATCCGCACCAGCGAGATGGGGCTTGCAGCCGTGCCGGATGAATGGCGACGGGGGGCCGCCGCCCTCGGCATGACCCGTGCCGCAGCTTTATGGCATCTGCTTCTGCCCGCCGCGTCACCGGCGATTGCCACCGGACTCATGCTGGGCATCGGACGCGCCACGGCGGAGACGGCAGCGCTGATCTTCACCAGCGGTTATGTGGACCGCATGCCTGAATCACTCAGTGACTCGGGACGATCGCTGGCTGTACACATCTACGAGCTGTCGATGAACGTAACCGGCGGCGATGAGGCCGCCTATGCCTCAGCACTGATACTCATCGGGCTCATCATCACCATCAACGCTATCGCTCAGGCCCTGTCCGAGCGATGGCTGACACGGAGAATCATCACCGCATGAATATGCCTTCCTACACCCTGGGTCAGATTGAGAGCGGCCCATCCTGCTGCAAGCCGGTTAGACACCTCGCCGTCAACAACCTGTCGGTGAGCTACGGCGGCAAGATCGTGCTGAATGAGGTCTCTCTCGATATCTACAAGGGCTGTATCACGGCATTGATCGGACCATCGGGTTGTGGCAAGACCAGCTTTCTATCAGCGCTTAACCGCCTCACAGACCTTGTCCCCGGCGCCCGGGTGAGCGGTCAAGCCCACTTCGGCGAAACCGACCTGCTTGATCCGAGCCTCGACGTGATGGCGCTACGGCGACAGATTGGAATGATCTTCCAGAAACCCAACCCATTTCCCCTTTCGATCCGCCGAAACCTGGAGTTACCCTTGCGTGAACACGGTGTGCGTCACCGGGAGCTGCTGGCAGCAAAGGTGCAACAGGCGTTGCACGATGTGGGCCTGTGGGAGGAGGTGCGTGACCGACTCGACGCCCCGGCGCTGGCGCTTTCCGGTGGCCAGCAGCAGCGGCTGTGCATCGCCCGCGCCCTGGTGCTGGAGCCCTCCGTGCTACTCATGGACGAACCCTGCAGCGCACTCGACCCCATCGCCTCCGCCGTGGTTGAAGAACTCATCCAACACCTGCGCGGTAGCTACACGGTAGTCATCGTCACCCACAATCTCGCACAGGCCCGCCGCCTGGCCAATTACGCCGCTTTTTTTTGGATGTCAGAGCATGTAGGAAAGCTCATCGAGTACGGACAGTGCCGGCAAATCTTCGAGTCCCCGGCCAACGATCTAACGGCAGCATACGTAGCGGGACTAAGTGGTTAGGTGGGTTGAATGATGGCGCCGCATACCCGTTTATTCGTTGCAGACACGGATGACTCAATGTACCACGGGAAGTCTCGCTTAAGACCCAGGCGTGTCCGGATCTCTTTTTCTGTTCATCTGTCACTGCTGCACCTACACCCACTTTTGTGATATTCTCTACATAAATCTACAAAAATGTAGAGGATATATTGATATGTCAACAAGCACACAGGTTTCCGCTTACATTTCCGAAGAGACAAAGGCCCAGGTGGAGGCGTACGTGAAGAGTCACGGGGTCAAGAAGGCCTACCTGATCGAAGAGGCATTACAGCATCACTTGCAGGCGCTACGTGAAATCCCCGAGGATCTCATCATCCCCTCGCGATTGGTGTTGACCAACGAGGCGATGGCACAGGTTGCCGAGCACTTCGCTCCGGAGAACCAACCCACAGAGGCGCTGAGATTGCTGTTTCGTGAGTAACGCGGAGCAGGAAATCTGTATACGCCGTCTGGAATCCCTAGATGACCGCTCGGGATTTCATAGCGGGAATATCGATCTGGACCGATTCTTTCAGCGCTATGCCGGGCAGAACCAGTTCCGTCACCACATAGGCACCACCTATCTCGCCGTCCAAGGCAACCGAATCACCGGTTTTGTTACAGTTTCCAGTGGTGAAATGGTAGCGGATAGGCTGTCGAAGGCCCTGCGCAGTCGCCTGCCATCTTACCCCCTGCCCATCCTACGAATCGCCCGGCTGGCTGTAGACGAGCGGTACCAGGGCCACGGCATCGGCCGGTTGCTGCTACGAGCTATGCTGGAGCTTGCCCTGGAGATGCGGGACCGAGCCGGTTGTATCGGCGTGGTGGTGGATGCGAAACCGGATGCGGTTGCTTTCTATTCCACTTTGGGATTCAAAACTATCGAGTTAGTCAGCGGCGCTCTCGGCGACCGGCCTGAACCAATCGCCATGTTGCTGCCCATTCAGCAGATTGAGTTAGCCGTATGTGAGGTAGACGGGTCTGCAGGATAGCCAATGTTTATGCGGTGGGATTGGCCAACGGATAAATTCCGGTGATATGGCTCAATTGATTTCACCCTCGCTTCCAGCAGGTTCTTTGTCAAAGGTCATTGTTGACAATTTTCAGTAGAATAATGGTGCTATACGTTCATAAGCCATTTATACGATATCTTCCCGTCATGTCGAAAACAAAGAAACGCAGCAAGAATCCCCAAAAACAGGGCCGGCCATTATGCTGGTCCACCAGTGACGCCGATGAGATCGAACGCCGGCGTTTGCGCGGCGCCACCGAGGCGTTCAAGATTGAATCCCTGACGCAAGGTGATGATTTTTTCGGTATCTATCAGGTCGACTCCGATGGTGGGCAAACCTATCGTGTAGAGATTCGCTCGCTTGCGGAACCAATCAACAGCTGCGACTGCCCCGACCACCGCATCAACGGTCTGGGCACCTGCAAGCATATCGAGGCAACCCTGAACCGGCTCCAACACAGGCGCAAACGCGCTTTCAAAGATGCGGCGGACAAGGGCAGCCCTTACATCGAGATCTTTCTGGACCGGCGGGATCACCAAGTCCGAGTGCGCTGGCCCGGGGGGGGCGACGTTCAGGGACGCACTAATGCCGCGGGCGCAGGAATGCACCCCAAGGGCACTTCCTTCGGCGCGCGCAGGAGCGGCGACGTGCAAGGACGCACAAATGCCGCGGGCGCAGGGATGCGCAGGAGCGGCCAACGCCGTTCCAAAGCCAGTGATCTCCTCGCCCCCTTCTTCGGAGACGATAAAATCCTGGCGGGTGATCCGCTCGATAAACTGCCCGCCATGCAGCGGGCGATCAATGCCTCTCACGCGGCTGTACGACGCAAGATCCGAATTTCGAAGGAGCTGAATGCCTGGCTCGAGACACTGGACAGGCGCGAACAGCAGATTCGCGGCCGCCAACACTTCGAGACCGAGGTAACGGCGGGAAAAGCGAGCCTCGACCTGGTCAAACACACCCTCTACCCCTACCAGCAGGAGGGAATGTTGTACCTGGCATTCACCGGCCGCGCCCTGCTGGCGGATGAGATGGGCCTGGGCAAGACAGTACAGGCAATCGCCGCTTGTGAACTGCTGCGCCGTACCATGGGCATCCGACGGGTGCTGGTGATCTCCCCCGCTTCGCTCAAGGGCGAATGGGAGGAGCAGATCGCCAAGTTCACCGACCTGCCTTCACACATCATCCAGGGACCACGCGCCAAGCGCCTGCGCCAATACGAGAAGCCCGCGTTCTTCTCTCTTGCCAACTACGAGCAAATGCGGCCGGATGTTGAAGAGATCAATACCACTCTGGCGCCGGATATCATCATCCTCGACGAGGCCCAGCGGATCAAGAACTGGCAGACCAAAACTGCTATCGCCATCAAGCGCCTGAAAAGCCCCTATGCCTTCGTGCTGACGGGTACACCGGTGGAGAATCGCATCGACGAGATCTACTCGATCGTTCAGTTCCTCGACCCACAGATTTTCGGCCCCCTGTTCCGCTTTAACCGCGACTTCTACCAACTGGATGAAAAGGGACGTGCTGCCGGTTACAAGAACCTCGATCGGCTGCATGAACGGCTGCGGCCCGTCATGCTGCGCCGACGTAAGGAGGAGGTGGAAGGGCAGCTGCCGGGCCGGACGGTGAATACCTACTTCGTCCCCATGCATAAGGAGCAGGTGCTGCGTTATGAGGAGTATGAGACCAGAGTAGCGCGCCTGGCCGCTATAGCTAGGGAGCGTCCATTGAAGAAAGAGGAGATGGAACGACTCCAGCAATACCTGGCCTGCATGCGCATGCTGTGTGACACGCCTTATATTCTCGATCAGGATTGCCGCATTTCTCCCAAGTTGAAGGAACTCGGCGACATCCTCCAGGAGCTCCTGGAAGATGGCGATCACAAGATCATTATCTTTTCCGAGTGGCAGCGAATGCTGGAACTAGTCCGGGAGCAGGCCGGAGAAATGGGGCTGGGTTATGCCTGGCATACCGGCAAGGTCCCTCAGCCGAAACGCCGCGACGAGATCCGCCGTTTCAAGAAAGATCCCGAATGCCGGTTATTCCTTTCCACCGACTCGGGCGCCGTGGGACTCAATTTGCAGGTCGCCGACGTGGTGATCAATCTGGACATGCCCTGGAATCCTGCCAAGCTGGAACAGCGCATTGCCCGCGCCTGGCGTAAACACCAGAAACGCCCGGTGCAGGTAATCAATCTCGTATCCGAAGGCTCTATCGAACACCGCATGCTCTCTCTGCTGGAGCAGAAACGTTCACTGGCCGAAGGTGTGGTGGACGGCAAGGGCAAAAAAGAGATGCGTCTGCCCTCCGGCCGGGGCGCTTTTCTGGAGCGGATCGATGCCCTGATGTCCGGTGAGACAAAAGGCCCACAGGCACCACCCACCGATCCGATGGATCTTCTGCGGGATGACATTCTTTCCCAGTGGGGCAGCCAACTCGAGCTGATGGAGCTACATGGAGAGGGCAGGCGGAAGACGCTGCTGGTGGTGGCGGACCGGATAGATGGAGCCTTGCAGGATACCCTCACCCGGCAACTCAAGGAACAGTTCCCGGAGCAGACACCGCAACTGCAACTGCTCGACCGGGACGCCTTCGCAACCATCCGGCAACTGATCGAGGCCGGCGTCCTGAGCACCAGCCAGAATACCGCCAGAATCCTGTACCGCGCCTCAGCCGAGGACGAGCCGAAGGATGGTGAACAGGTAAAACGGCTGAATAAGGCGCGCAACCACCTGGCCCAAAGTGAACATAAACAGCGCATGGCAAAGGTACTCAAGGAAGGTGGCTTTTCAGTGGAAGCGCTGGCGCCGATGTGTGAGGCCGTAGAGACAGCCCTGCAAGCCTTGGCCCTTTGGCGGGGGCGCACCGCCGAGACGCCGCCGGATCTGGAATGGATCGACTCCGCGCTGGTGCAAACGAACCTGCTGCCGCCGGAAATCCTCTCCCTGATTGCCGCTTTGCGGGAAGATGACCATGCAGATCGATGCCCACCAGATGAATCCTGGACGAATGAACTACTCACACAGGGTGACAGCCTGCTTTCACAGGCTGCCTCGGTCCTGGAATCGGCAAAAGGATACTGACACTCAGTACTTCTCAAAAGAGTAATAGTGGCCAAATCGAAACAGCATGGTTCGAAGCAGGATCGGCAGTGGGCCGAGGCTAAATGCTGTTGCCGCCTCAAGCTGAAGGATGAGACATGCCAATTTCTCGCTGCCGATTTTGACAAAACGGCTTGGCGGAAAGACGTTCTGACTTTTACAGAAACCTGCCGTCATATCGGCATTCTGCAGGGAGGCCGATCGGCAAAATAACGGCGCAAAGTCCAAGAACAACTTGCCTCTATTGCAATAAAAGAAGAACGCCGCCTAATCAAGTATCCCCGAGGTACATCGGGAAGGATTCGACGATGCGCGTTTGGATACCCTGTTTCTTTCGCTACTGGTATCTTGGAAAAGCACACTCGTGCAATATGCTGGGCGACTACACCAGCCACACACTGGCAAACACGAAGTTCGGATAGTCGATTATATGGATGGCAGAGTACCCACGCTCGCCAGAATATTCGAAAAATCCTCTCTCCGCCAAATAAAAAGGGAACCCGATTGGGTCCCCTTTTTATTTGGCGGAGAGAGAGGGATTCGAACCCTCGATACGCTATTAACGTATACACACTTTCCAGGCGTGCGCCTTCAGCCGCTCGGCCATCTCTCCAGATATTTTGTCACTCACCGGGAAACTCAACAGTTTTGACCGGCCAAGCGTTTTTTTTGGAGGCGCAAGGTTAAACCAGTTCGATACCGGAAGCAAATCAATCAGACCTTCAAGGTGCTCTAGATATGCCGGCTGATCTCTTCCACAGTGGTTTCGCCCACCAACTCTCTGAACTGCGGTCCGGAAACATGAATCAGCTGGGTATGGTCACCGGCTTCGAAATAGATCTCGGGCTGTTCCAGCAGATGGTCATCCACCAGGGTCTCGATTCCATAGGCCTTGCCTGTGGGTGGGACTGAACCCGGCTCACAGTCGGCGAAGGCTTCGACCAGCTCAACCTCTTCGATGAGTTCCAGATGCCGGCCCGTCAGTTCATCCAGATGCTCGAGTTGCACGCGATGGGTTGCCGGAACTACCGCCATCAGATAGCTTTCATCATCACCGAGAAGCACGGATTTCGCCATCATGTCCCCCGGGATATGGGCCACTTCGCAGGTCTCCAGTGTGGAATCCGTGCGGCGGTGTTCAATCACGTCATAACTGACATCGCGGTTCTCGAGATACTCTTTCAATGTGATTGCAATGGCCATATTGTCCTCCTGTAAAACTTGCCCTCTATTTCGAGTATAGTTCTTTAGTTTCTGACAGGTTGACCGCTATTTTCCTGTCAAATATGGCTCCCGATCAATAACAGTATTCATGACCAGAAAAAAATGCCGAAAAGAAAAAAGAAATTGACCCCGACCCTGGCGGAAACTGCCGACCACCACCGCCTCTACGAACTCTCTGTGCAATGTTCGGAAGCGGAGATCGACTTTGTCGATGCCACTTACAAAAAATTGCGCAAAAGGCGTGCAACACTGTTGAGAGAAGATTTCTGCGGCACCGCCAATGTCTGCTGTGAATGGGTCCGGCGCCGTAAGCAGAACCGGGCCATTGGGGTGGATCTGGACCCAGAGGTGCTGGAATGGGGTGAAGAACACCAGTTGGGCGCGCTCAAACCCTCACAAGCCAAACGCATCGAGTTGCTGCAGAAGAATGTGCTGAGCGTCAGGACAGAGGCCCCGGATGTCATTTCCGCGATGAATTTCAGTTACTGGCTGTTCAAGGAGCGCAAACAACTGAAACAGTATTTTCGCCGCGTACACAATCAACTGGCGGAAGGGGGTATCTTTTTCATGGACGCCTATGGCGGTTACGACTCCTTTCGCGATATCGAGGAGGAACGGGAGATCGAGGATGGCGACACCAGCTTCACCTACGTCTGGGAGCAGGAGAAATACGACCCCATCAGCGGTACTCTGATCTGTCATATCCATTTTGACTTTCCGGATAACTCCCGGCTTGAGCGGGCCTTCAGCTACGACTGGCGGCTCTGGACCCTGCCGGAGATTCGTGAACTGCTGGACGAGGCCGGATTCAGTAGGATCACTGTCTACTGGCAGGGCTTCGATGAGGAGGGCGAAGCGGACGGCATCTTCAAGCCGGTAATTG
This sequence comes from Pseudomonadota bacterium, assembly GCA_039714735.1. GTDB lineage: Bacteria > Pseudomonadota > Gammaproteobacteria > Chromatiales > Chromatiaceae > JASJBU01. The sequence continues at coordinate 38,856 of JBDLIT010000009.1, read as the reverse complement.
AAGGCGAGGCGGATGCCGGCTGGATCTGCTACATTACAGCTGAAAAATAGCTCATTCACCCTGCCCCCAGCAGCATGCCCAAACGATTCATACCTGTCATGATTCTGATGCTCTGCTCGGTCTGCGCCGCAGCAGAGCAGATCAGTGTGGCCGTGGCGAGCAATTTCACCCCTACCCTGCGTCTGCTGGCCGAGGCCTTTGAGGCCCAATCAGGTCATCGGCTGCGGATCAGTTCAGCCTCAACCGGCAAGCTCTATGCACAAATCAACCACGGCGCACCCTTCGACCTCTTTCTGGCCGCGGATGTGGAACGTCCGCGGCTTCTCGAGCAGGCCGGCAAGGCTGTGCCAGGCAGTCGTTTCACCTATGCAAAAGGCAGACTGGTTCTCTGGGGACCGTCGGTCACCTCGACCCAACCTGCAGAGGAACTACTTCAAGCCCTTCAATTCACGCATATCGCCATGGCGAATCCGAATACCGCACCCTACGGTGCGGCCGCGCAGCGCAGCCTGGAAAAAATGGATTTGTGGGACAAGCTGCAAGGCCGCCTGGTGCGAGGGGAAAATATCGGCCAGGCCTACCAGTTTGTTGCCAGTGGCGCGGCTCAAATCGGTTTTGTCGCCTACTCCCAGGTGCTGGCCGGCAAGCAAACCCCGGGCTATCACTGGCCCGTACCCGACACTTATTACCCACCGATCCGACAACAGGCCCTGCTGCTTAAACAGGCTGAAAAAAACCTATCGGCCCATGCCTTCATGGATTATCTGCGCTCACCTGAGGCGCAACATCTGATATCAGAGAATGGCTACGACATTGAGTAATCCCGATCATGACTGAAGCGGATATCAGCGCCCTCTGGGTGACCTTGAGGCTCGCCCTGACCGCCACCGGCATCCTGCTGTTGCTCGGAACTCCACTGGCCTGGTGGCTCAGCCGCAGCCAGGGCCGTCTGAAAACCCTGGTGGAAGCACTGGTTGCGATACCTCTGGTGCTGCCGCCTACGGTACTCGGTTTCTATCTGCTGATCGCCCTGGCGCCGGATGGAGTCATCGGTGGAACTTGGCTGGCCCTGGGCGGCCAGCAGCTCGCCTTCTCCTTCAGTGGCCTGGTGATCGGCTCCGTGCTCTACTCCATGCCATTCGTGGTGCAACCCATTCAGAATGCCTTCAGTCAGCTCGACAATAGAGCCCTCGAGGCCGCCGGCACTCTGCGCGCCTCACCACTCAACCGCTTCTTCAGCCTGGCGCTGCCGCTCTCGAAACGGGGCTTGGTTACCGCCGCCACCCTAGGCTTTGCCCACACTGTCGGTGAGTTCGGCGTGGTCTTGATGATTGGCGGCAATATACCGGGAGAGACCCAGGTGCTCTCCATCGCTATCTATGATCATGTAGAGTCCCTGCAGTATGCTCAGGCCCATCTGCTTTCAGCCGGGTTACTGCTCTTCTCGTTTATCACCCTGTATCTGGTCTACTCCCTGACCCGGCGATCCAGCAAACGGAGACAGCCCTCTTGAGCGGCGGCGTTCATTTCCATTTTACCCTGCAGCGGCCGGGATTCGCGCTTGATGCGGAGGGTTGCTTACCTGCATCGGGCGTCAGCGCCCTATTCGGTGTTTCCGGCTGTGGCAAGACGACCGTACTACGCAGTATTGCCGGCCTGGAACCGGCAATCAGTGGGCACCTCGTGGTGAATGGAGAATCTTGGTTCGACAGCACCCTGGGAATCAACATCGCCGCACATCGACGAGGCGTTGGATACGTCTTTCAGGAGACCGCGTTGTTCCCCCACTTAAATGTCAATGACAACCTTCTCTATGGCTGGCGCAGAACCCCAGGTAAAGAGAGGCGCAGCCAACCCGCGTATATCATCAACATGCTGGGGCTGGAACCGCTTCTGCAGCGTGATACCGGCGACCTCTCCGGCGGAGAACGCCAGCGGGTTGCTATTGGCCGGGCCCTGTTGAACAGCCCGCGCCTGCTGTTGATGGACGAGCCCATGGCGGCCCTCGACCGTTCCCGCAAGCGCGAGATCCTTCCCTATCTGGAGCGATTGCATGCCGAGGCGGAGATTCCAATCATCTATGTCACCCACGATCTGGAAGAGCTGGTCAGTGTGGCCGACCATCTGTCGCTGATGGAGGCCGGCCGACTCACTCAGAGCGGCCCCATCCAGGAGATGATGATCAATACCGGACTCAGCATCGCCATGGAGGAGAATGCCGGCGCCCTGATCAGTGCTGTAGTGCAGGCACATGATGAAAAATTCAACCTCACCCAACTGGAGTTCCCCGGCGGCAGACTGATCATCAGCCGTATCGACAAATCCATCGGCGCGCCAGTCAGGTTACGCATCCACGCCAAGGATGTGAGCCTCGCTGCGGACCACCCCGGCCTTACCAGCATCTTGAATGTCCTGCCTGCGACGGTTGTCGCGCTGACTCCTCAGGGAGACAGCCGCGTTATCGTCAGTCTGGAGGTTGGAGGGGTGACTTTGTTGGCGCGGATTACCCGCAAATCGGAATCGACGTTACAATTGAAACCCGGCAGGCAGCTGTTTGCCCAGATCAAGAGCGTTGCCCTGCACACCTGAGCCGAACCTGGTCATCGTGGGATGGTCAGTTTCTCGATTTCGAGCTTCTGCTGCGGAGTAAACCGGATAAGCCGCCGGTACTGGGTATCCCTCGGTCGATCGGCAATCTTGCTTAACTTTTTGGCCAAACCAAGCGCCGTTGGGTCATCGGCATCCAGAGCAAGAGCCCGCTGTAAGGCCTTGAGCGCCTTGCTTTCATCAGGAAATGCACCCAGTTGGGCAATGACCTGGAGGTTATAATTGCTAGGATCGTAGGGGGTCAGTCGGCTGGCCTTCTCTAAATCAGACAATACAGCCTGTTTATCCGCATCGAAGGCATGCCGTTCCTTGAGCAGACGACTGGCTGCCCGGAGCTGGTAGGCGGTGGCCATCACCCGGTTGCGGGTATTGGCGCCAGCCCGTTCAATGAACTGGCCGAACTCCTGCTCCGCAATGTCATATTTCTGGGCAAAATAGCGGAACAGCCCCGCTAGAAAATGCACCGCAGGCAACGAGAACCTGGGGGTTACCCGCCAACCTTCAACCCAACCCTCGTCATCTCCCGCTTTGATGCGATACCAGACACCCTTGCGCAGATAGCGTGAGTCGAGCACCTGGTAGAGACTATTGAGTTTTACCTGTTTGAGCTTGGCCGAGCCCTTATCGGGATTACGGTAGAATTGAACACGCCTCCCTGCTGCTGTGACTTCTCTGGGCGGCAACATCACACTGCCTGCATTCACATAGGCCGTTTCGCCATCATCCAGGTGAACCCTGAACCAGGCGCCCTGCATATCCACGGATTGCAGACCGCGGTTGGCAGGCAGTGTCGCCACCTTCCGGGCGTTTTTGTTCGGCTCCGCCCTGAGCACAGCGCCAGCATAACCGGTCACCAGGCTGCGCTCGAACAAACGCTTCCTGGTAGTCTCCACCCAAGCGAAACTGAAGCGGGTCCGAGGAATGACCGCTTGCAGGGTGAGTGGATCTTTGTCCGCAGCCCGTGGATCTTTAGTCGACAGGCGTACCTTTAACGCGGTGTCGCTGATCTCGGGCAGCAGGGTGCAGGCGGTATCCACGATGAGTCGGCCCTGATCCCGGGTCACCCGACCCCAGAGCGCAATAGGGGCCTCTTCGTATTTTGCGATTTCCAGCGCCGCCTTATGGTAGTCCTGCCTGAGCAACTCCACAATGCGTTGCTCACCGGGTGGATGCGCCAGAATCACCCCAGCGCCGGCCTGATCGCTGATCGCGGCCAACGTCTCCCGCCACACCAGATAGCCAATGGATTTTCCCAGCCCGGTATTCTGCGGGTCGAGGAATTCGGTAATCACACTCTTGAGCTTCAGGTGGCTGAGGACCTTCTCCCCACCGATCTGCGCCCCGGGAATGAATGCAACACGTTCTCCAGCGCCTGAATTCAGGGATAACACCAGCATCATGCTCAGGAATAGTGTCCGGATCAGCTGATTCATGGCTTGCGCGCCTCCTTGACCTGCTGCAGGAGTTCATCCAGTTCTGCAACCAGTGGTTCATCCGTACCTGCATCTCTCAACTCTGCCTTGAGAAACTCCTCGGCCTTTTTGAGTAGCACCAGCTTGGTTTCAGCATCCGCAGTCATTGCGCGGTTGTAAGCCGCCAGCGCAATGGCGCGCACGGTATTCCTGCCCCATAACCGGTTGAGCCGGTCTGCGATCATGCGGGAACTGATGAGCCCAGTCGGCAATGCATCGTCCCAACGCATGACCCGACCGGTTTGACCCTCGATTCCGGGAACGATCACATAACGCGAGCTGAATTCCATCTGCTCCTGTTGCTCGTCCGTGAGTCTTGTGCCAGCCCTGCCGCCTACGATAGCGAGCGCATCTTTCAACTGATACCCAAAGTCGATGACCCTAGCGGTATTGGATATTTTTACCTCTGTATCCATCCCCAGACTTTGCAGACCAAAGTTTTCGATGGGCGCCGGCACTGCGATTTCCTGCAGATACATATCGACCCCCGAGGTCAGATACTCCGTGATCAGGGTCTGCATCTCCTGTGGATCGGAAAGATTAGATCCCTGTGGCACCTGATAGGGCAGCACGTAGAGGGTTGTATAGCTGCCTGGGTCAGATGGACTCGAACCCTCAACCGGAGTCAGTTCGATTCGCTCGTGGTTCAGATTGAAGGCTGCATCAGGTAATCGTTCGAGGAGGATACTTTCGGCGATGTAACCCTGCTGCGAGAAGAGCAGGTTGAGGCTGCGCCGCTGTAACGCCTCGGCCGGAAGCATCTGCGCAAGCTGGAATTGGAAGCGCCCTTGGGAGTCTGTGGCATCTCTGATGCGGTGGTCCCCTCCATACCATTTCAGGCTGATTTCTATACCTTCCATCGGCTTGCGGCTGATCGCATCCATCACCTGGCCGGAGATCGTTGCCGCCTCGGCATGCCCTGCCAGCAACAACAGAACAATCAGAAATAGCCGTGTTATCTTCATGGTGAGGCCCTGCAGATAAACTCCAGTTTGAATCGCTGTTCGGACTTCAGGCCAGAATAGCTGATCGGAAACTCAAGATCACCACAGCCTGGTTTTTTCAATACAAACTGACGCGGGTAATCTCCAAGTCTGAGTTGGTAATTGAGTGCAAATCGTCCGGTAATGCTATCCACGTAATCCGGCCCAGCGGCAAAAGGTCTATCCCTAAATCCAAGCAAGCCAATCGACATATCGTGCAGATCCTCAGCGACCACACGCCCTGAGATGTAATCCGGCAGGGGGTTGAGCCATTGACCCAGCCAGGATGTCGCGATAAACACAATGACCAATAGCAGGGGAGCAAGTCCCACAATCGCGGCATAACGAGCAGTTTGGGTCTTTTTCCAGGCGACTGGGAGAAGGATAATGAATGCAGCCAGGGCAATGATCAGTGCGGTGAATTGCAGCCCGAAAACTGACAGTTCGATGCCGATGGAATCGAGGAACTGGCTAAGTTTTTCCGTGGTTTCAGCGACAACGCTGATATCCGAGATGGAATCCTGTGCATCAGACATGAGACTAAGATTTTTATTCTGTTCGTACTAACAGTCTGGCAGTGGATGGCGGAAGCGTCAACCAGATAAGTCAGGCAAAAGATCCACTCGGCTCAGACTCAGACCAGCGGTTCAGTCTGCGTTGAACAGGCGCTGCAGGATGAAGTCCCGGATTTCAACGGGATCATTGATATTCAGTACCGGCAGACTTGTGGCAGCAAGCCCTGCGTCAGTGGCCACTGCAATAATCGAACTGTCCTGAGGATGGAGCAAGGGTTTTCCCAATGAGGGTCGATGGAGTTCAATCTTTGGGAAGGCCACGTGCCGGAAACCTTCAACGAGGATGAGATCCAGAGTGCCCGTATCGAGTCGATTCAACATGCTTTGAAGATCTGGATCACCATCTGCATCCTCTTCCACCATCAGCGCCCAACGTTGCGCTGTTGCGAGCAGTACCTGTCCGGCGCCTGCCTTACGTAATTCGTAGCTGTCCTTACCCGGCTTGTCTATATCGACTTTATGGTGAGCATGTTTAACCACACCCACACGCAGCCCTTCATGCTTCAACAGGGGAATCAATTTGGTCAGTAAGGTGGTTTTGCCACTACCACTGTATGCGGCAAAGCCCAGAACAGGAACGCGACTCTCAACCATTCAACTAAGGATTCTAGGTTTAAAAGATCCGGGGGAGAATTCATGGAGACAATAATGTTACAGGAAAACGCTGACTAAGGGACAAGTGATCATCCCTGCACTTCATCTTCGCTCTTCAAGCCATGCATCATGATGATCAGATCTGCGGCGCCGCGATTCAGTCCCAGTTCCTCAACCAGATGCGCTGCATCGGCGCCTTCCTTTACCAGACGGATGGCATCTGCGTAAGGCGGATCACTATTTTTTTGGCTTTCGATATTCTCCTGCCGCTCTTCGAGATCACGGCCATGCCGCTCTACGCGATTAACCCGGCGGTCAACCCCTACGGCGCTGGAACAGAGTGCACCGACAGTCTGCTTGAGGGTCTCTAGATTTTTTTCCAACTGCCTGATTTTCTCCCGTCTTCTCCGGTCGACAGCCAGCAGCCAAAACAGACCTGCTGTCGCAACGCATAGGGCACACAGCAACCCAATCAACAAAAGACTCTGTTCAATGACCATCAGGCATACTCATCAATATGCGGTTTCCCATTTTCCTCATCCTGCGGCTGTTTCTTTTTTTCACGATCCTGCTGCTCAGGCTGCTTGGAAACATCCTTTCTCTCAGGTCTGCGAATGGGATTGACCGGATACAGGGGTTTCAGGGGGCTCTGTTCACCGATTTCTGACATAGGCCGGACAGAATCTCTTGCTTACAGGGAAATTAGCGTTGTATAAAAAGAATAGTATGAAAATAGCCAATCCATCTAATTTTCATTGATCACTAATGGTAAAGCCTTGCTGAAAACGCACAGCACGCATTCTACTTCAAGCTGATTAGAACGTACTAATTTCCGCCCACTCCTCACTTGACAGTAGTTTATTCAATTCAACCAGGATGAGTAGTCCGTTTTCACGAGTAGCGACGCCTTGAATATAACGTGAGCTCTCATCATTGCCGACATTGGGCGCTACATCGATCTCCTCCGACCGAAGCTCCACCACTTCAGCTACTGCATCGACCAGAATACCCACGACCTGATTTTCCGATTCGATAACGATGATCCGACTGGAATCATCCATCTCTGTTGAAGGCAGGCCAAAGCGCCCTCGCGTGTCAATGACAGTGACTACATTGCCGCGTAGATTAATGATCCCCAGGACATAGGGAGGAGCACCAGGCACAGGGGCAATCTCAGTCACTCGCAAGACTTCCTGCACCTGCATAACGTTAATGCCATAGGTTTCATCTTTCAAGATGAAGGTCACAAACTGGATCACTTCATCAGCAAAGGCTTCTTCTGCCGTTGTACTCATCACACTACCTCTTCATGACATCCAGCCCTGCCATCGACTGGATGATATCTGATATTTTCAGTATTCACGCTTCTTGGATCATTACCAGCAGAGCATCCACATTCAGCAGAACTGATAGCTGACCTATGATGATGCCAGCCAACCAGGATCGCTGTCCCGGGTCATGCCGCCAACGCACGTCTCCTTTGTCCATCTTCACTGTGGTCTTGATTTTATCGATCAGCAGTCCGAAATCACCCTCACCTATTAACAGCAGATGACTCCCTGGTATGGCCTGTTGCGCTCTTTCCGGGTCGATGCGTTCGGGCATGATCAACCTTGCGGTATCCACGGCTACAATCTTTTGAGAACGATTCGTCAGAACCCCAATGTGCCACACCGGTTGACCGGGTAACTGACAGAGAGATCCACTCAATTTCAGGATGCCCGTCAACGAAATTAGCGGAACAGCCAGAGTTACGCCGCAAACCTCGAACATCAATACCTGAAATGGTGCTTTCGCCCATCCTGGGATTCTTGCAACTGCATCCGACTCATTGGTTTGAGTCACTCCGTCATACGGGCCAGCACCTGAATGAAGGTCAACATCCTCATGCAGATTCGATTGCTCCTGATTATAAGTAGCGGCGCTTGGAGTAGTGACTTTAGTTTGCGGCCCGGATACCTTTTCAGGTGACGGATCAACCTCAGCCAGCAGGGTATCCAGATAGCTAAAAAACTCGTTGTTGGAATCAGCAAGATCGGTAAGTTGTGTATGCTGTCTTTGTCGATCCCCCCCTGATTTCATACTGCAACTCCGGAAACCACCGGATCAGCACCATGCATCAGATATTCCACGAGTTTGCTGTAAGCAATGATGGCTCGACCCTTAGGATCGAAGACAGCCGGAGGAATCCCGACCCGGCTTGCCTCTCGCAAGCGGGTGTCAATTGGTATGAGGCTCCCCCATAAATGCTCTCTGTAGGTTTCGCGCAGCACTCTGAGGCTATCCTGGGAGGCGCGGGTGCGCATATCATACATGGTTGGCACAATGGTATAGGGAAGAGATATCTGTCTCGATTTCAATACCATCTGCAGTGTGTGCAACATTCGCTCAAGCCCCTTCAGGGCCAGAAACTCAGTCTGTACCGGAATAATCAAATGTTCACAGGCGGCCAGTGCATTGACCATCAATACACCCAGTATTGGTGGGCAATCGATAATCACATAATCATAGTGGGACTCCAACTTCAACAGGGCATTCTTGATGACCAACCCCATCCCGTCGAGCTTACCTGCCTGGCGATCAAGAACCGCCAGCCTCATCGCGGCTGGCATCAAATCAAGACCATCGGTGCCGGTTGCGTAGATAAGGGCCGAAGGATCCGCTACCTGTTTATTCATGACTGCTTCAAAGAGTGTATATACGCTCTCTTCGATAGCATCGGGATCATATTTAAAGTAACTGGTCAGGGAGCCATGTGGATCGATGTCGATTAAAAGTGTACGCAATCCCCATTGCGTGAGCAGCCCACCCAGGGAAACCGCTGTTGTAGTCTTGCCAACGCCACCTTTCTGATTGGCAACGGTCCAGATTTTCACGGCGCCCCTCCAGGTAGAGTGAGTGTGCGGTCCGCTGAATCATCCAATCCTTTAACGACAAGTGTGACACGACGGTTTTTCTGCCTGCCTTCCTCTGTATCATTATTCGCGACGGGTCGATATTCACCATAGCCAATTGCAGATAACCGACTTGGATCAACTCCCATACGCGTCATCAAATGGACAACACTCGCAGCCCTGGCGGCTGAAAGTTCCCAATTCGAGGGAAACTCTTCTGTACGTATCGGACGGTTGTCCGTGTTGCCTTCAACCTGTAACTGATTGGGCATGCTGGAGAGAATCCGGCTTAAATCCCGTAATACCTTGACTGCATCACGGGAAAGATGTGTGCTGCCACTTGGAAACAACATCTTGTCCTTCATATCAACAGTGACTCGATTACTATCGACATTGACCTCGACAAGATCCTTTTCCACATAGGGTTCAAGCATATCCTCAATACTGACCGCTAAATAACTGAGGCGTTGTTGCTCTGAAGAAGATGTGGTGGAAATTTCAGTGGTTTGCAGATCCGATCCATCCTGGTTGTACAGACCCGGCCCCTGACGATCATGCATATCGATCAGGGCGCTCCCCGAATCGATGCTGGCAATGTCACCCTGTTTGCGACCCAGTTCTCCTATCTGTACCGGGTCCAGGCTGCGGGTGGGTTCCTGAAATGCATCTGTCAATGTCTGGGACAATACCCGATACTTGCCCTCGTTGACCGACGAAATGGAGTACATCACGACAAAAAAGGCAAACAGCAGGGTAATGAAATCCGCATAGGAGATGATCCATCTTTCGTGATTCAGAACCTCCTCATGTCTTTTTTTTCTACGTGGCATAGGATTTTCCGAAGCTCAACATTGATCGGAGATAGATCTTCCCAAGTGGAGAAGTTTTCTCATCACCGCAATGTTTGTTGAATCTGGAAAGACAGACCGCGATTTGTGATTCACCAGGTAACCGCTGAAAGACCTGGGTATTTTGCTGTACCCCCAATGCTTCATTGGAGAAAACCTTGTAACTTGGCCTCGATGTTCCGAGGATTGTCTCCTTCTGCAATTCCAACGACCCCCTCAATCACCAGTTCACGATATTTGGTGATCGTCTGCGTCTGGGTCTTCAGCTTTGTAGCGAAAGGCAATAGGAAGAGGTTTGCCAAGCCAACACCATAGATTGTGGCAACGAATGCAGTCGCAATGCCACTACCAAGTTTGCTGGGATCTGCAAGATTCTGCATCACATGAATCAATCCCATCACAGCCCCAATGATGCCAATGGTGGGCGAGTATCCTCCCATCCCCTCGAAAACCCTGGCGGCCTGTAAATCATACTGTTCGCTCGCGTCGACCTCCATCTCCATCGCATCACGCAAGATATCTGGTTCATTGCCATCCACCAGCATCTGCATTCCTTTACGTATGAATGGATCCTTTTGATTCTCAGCGATGGTCTCCAGACCCAACAACCCCTCTTTACGAGCAATGTTGCTCCATTCCACGAGCTTAGTCAGGGTTGCTCCCATATCCATATGTCCAGGCATGAACACCCGGCCAGAGAGTCGCAAGGCATGAATGAAAACGTTTACCGGGGTCTGTAGAAGTATCGCTCCAACAGTGCCGCCTATCACGATCACCATCGCAGGTCCGTTGATGAGGGAATCAATATGACCACCTTCCAGCCAATTTCCGCCAACCACAGCCAGAAAAGCAACGAGGATGCCGATAAAGCTGAGAAAATCGAGTCTCATAGCTGCTTAATGAGTTGTGGACCCATCTCTTCTATCGGTAAAACACGATTAGATAGACCGGCCCCTTCGATTGCCTGCGGCATTCCGTACACCACACAGCTTTTCTCATCCTGACTCCATAATTGTGCGCCTGCCGCCTTCAGTTGCTGACCTCCCTTCAGCCCGTCTGAGCCCATTCCTGTTAAAATCATCCCCAACGCCTGACTCCCGAACTCACGTGCTGCTGAAATAAAGAGTTGATCTACACTTGGATGGTAGAGATCATCTGGCAGGGCATTCTTGATCCTTACCTGTGGACCTGACGCCCCTCTCGCCACTATCATCTGTTTGCCGCCAGGCGCAATCAGCACTTGGCCTGCCCTCAAAGGCGTATGGTCCGTGGCTTCGCTGACATGAATCGCACAGAGTGTGTTGAGCCGTTCTGCATAGGCTGAGGTAAAACTGCCTGGCATGTGTACGGCCACAAGCACGGGTAATGGAAAAATCCGGGGCAGACTGCTCAGAACGGCTTGCAGCGCAACAGGGCCTCCGGTAGATGTTCCTATTACCACCAGTCTTGGTGGGTCCGTCTCCAGCGCATTTATTCGTCTGCCAGATTGCGTAACAGGCGCACGGCGAAAACGGCCGGTTACCATCCGTCTCACGTCCAATTGACTGCGCCCTACGACTTGTAACTTCTCAAGAATCTTTTCCGTAAACTCATCCTTTGAGGTATTGGCGCTTAAACTGTCCAATTCCTTCGGCAGAAAATCAATGGCGCCAGCCTCTAATGCCTCCAGGGTCTCACGCGCTCCTTTCCTGGTCAGGGCTGACAACATCAATATACGTGTGGGACATTCCGCCATGATTCTACGTACTGCGGTAATCCCATCCACCACAGGCATCTGGACATCCATGGTGATCAGATCGGGCCGCAATTCATTTGCCTTTTGGATAGCATCCTCACCATTGGTTGCATATCCAACAATACTCATATCAGGTACAGGCTCAATGACTTCGGCAATCCTGTGCCTGAAGAAGGCTGAGTCATCGACAATCAGTATTTTCAGGCTGCTGTTAAGCATTTTCGTTTAATTGTTGAGAAGAGCACCCAACCATCCGAGTTGGTAAAATGGCTAGTACTTTCTTGCGTACTTTCGCATTAAGCCAGGCACATCGATAATGAGTGCGATCTTCCCATCACCGGTAATGGTAGCGCCTGCCATACCTTCAAGACCTTGAAGCATGGCTCCAAGCGGTTTGATCACTACCTCTTCCTGTCCAATCAGGTCATCCACGACCAAACCAACCTGTATATTGCCAACATTTACGATGACTACATGGCTTTCCTGCTTTTCCTCATCGGATACAAAGCTGTTTGATATCAGCCATTCACGCAAATAAAAAAGAGGTAATGCTCGTTCCCTAACCAAAACAGTCAATTGACCATCAACTACATTGGTGCGACTCATATCCAAGTTAAAGATTTCGACGACGCTGGCCAGCGGTAGGGCAAACGGTTGTTGCTTCAAGAGCACCATCAGGGTTGGGAGAATTGCGAGTGTCAGGGGTAATTTGATAGTTATGAGGCTCCCACGACTCAATTCTGAGTCAATTTCGACCGAACCGTTCATCTGGGCAATCCTTGTCTTCACCACATCCATACCCACACCTCGGCCAGAGACATCCGAGATCTCTTTCTTCGTGGAAAACCCCGCATGGAAGATCAGGTTAAAGCATTCACGATCATCCAATCGCGCAGCAGCCTCTTGATCCATCATACCTTTCTCTACAGCCTTCTGGCGCAATACTTCTGGATCCATACCCTTTCCGTCATCACTGATGGAAAGCAAGATATGATCGCCTTCCTGTGCAGCAGAGAGCAGTACAGTACCGCGACGTGGTTTACCCGCCTTTTCCCTTTCATCCGGCATCTCGATACCGTGATCCACGGAATTTCTCACCAGATGCACCAATGGGTCAGCGAGGGCTTCGACCAGATTCTTATCAAGGTCCGTATCCTCTCCTTTCATCTCAAGGTCAATCTCTTTCTTCAGGCTTCTTGCCAGATCCCGAACCACCCGAGGGAAGCGACCAAATACCTTTTTGATTGGTTGCATGCGTGTCTTCATCACAGCCAATTGAAGATCAGCGGTAACCACATCCAGGTTCCCTACCGCATTTGCAACTTCCTCATCCTTCATGGATTCCTTTAAATTGGCCAGACGGTTTCTCACCAAAACCAACTCACCAACCATATTCATTATGTCATCCAACCGCTGAGTATCGACACGTACTGTTGTTTCCGCAGCTGGCTTCGGTTTTGTTTGTGACCTTTTTTCTGCCGTCTTTTTCTTCGGACTTGATTGGGGTTTAACTGCCGTTGCTACATTGGCCGAACTGGATTGTTTGCCGACATTGGATTTTACAGCACTGGCTTTGGGTTCTGATGCCGACTTGATCACGTCTCCTGAGAGACCTGTTGCTGCACCTTTGAACTTTCCCTCACCATGAATATCATCTAATAGCTTTTCAAACTCCTCTTCGGATATTTCATTGTCGCCGCTATTATCATTGACTGGATTACTCTTGGGCTCTGGTTCTACAGACGTTGCTGCTTGAGATGAGCCGAATTGACCTTTACCATGGATCTGATCGAGCAAATTCTCAAACTCGTCTTCAGATATCTCATCTGATTCTGTTTCAGGCTCCTTCTTTGATATACCTTCATCTACTGGCAGTGGTGCGCCACCTGAAAATTTACCCTTACCATGCAGGTCGTCCAGTAACTCCTCAAATTCATCTTCTGAGATCTTATCACTATGTGATGATTGTTGATTCGGATCCTGGATGGCCTCCAGCAGATCATCAAATTCACTATCAGAGAGCTCTCCATGCTTAACCTCTTCTCTAGCCTGGCGATTCTCTGCCGACGTCACAGGCTCGGATAATGTTTGCTCGACCTGCTTGGTTTCAGGTTCGGATTGTTCTTCACTTTCCGGAACAGCAAATCTGCCCAATCGTTGAATCAGCTCAGAATCAACATTTTCTGGATCTGTTCCTTCTCGTATCAGATCGAACATGATGTTGACCACGTCCAGTACCTCTAATATCGAATCCATTAAGTCAGGACTGACAGTCCGCTGACCCTGACGCAGAACATTGAATACATCTTCCGCGCTATGACAGACCTCAACCAAGGGATCAATACTCAGAAAGCCCGCGCCACCTTTTATTGTGTGGAAGCCACGAAATACCGCATTTAACAGGTCAAAGTCGTCTGGTTGTTGTTCAAGATCTACCAGTTGCTCGCCCAATTGCTCGAGTATCTCACCGGCTTCGACCAAAAAATCCTGTAGGATCTCGTCATTGACATCAATGCTCATTTATCACTCCAAACCGTGTAACTTTGATGAACACTATTGAGTTTAATATTTTGATTGTGATATGAGTTGCTAGAATCCAAGACTGGATAAGAGATCATCCACTTCATCCTGGCTATTCACCTGATCACCCTGATCCATACCTGGAATAGCTGGACCTTCAAGTTCATTCGGATCTTTATGTTGTGTTACTTTCCCGTCCATTTTTCCGCCAGTGATACGCACCAACTTCACCAGCTTCTCTTCCACATCGTGTACAAGGTTGATAACTTTACGGATAATCTGGCCAGTGAGGTCTTGAAAGTCCTGGGCAATCAGCACTTCAGACAAATTTTTGTGGAGGGTGTCGGAATCCAACTGAGTCTGTGTTAAAAAAGCCACCAGTGATTCACTCAATTCACTAAAGTCATCTTTATTAAGTAGACGCGCACGCAGTTTTTCCCACTCCTTCAACAGGCTCTCTGAATTCTTGGCAAACTCTTCCACTAACGGCAGACTCTGTTCGACAGCGGTAAGTGTCCGATCTGCTGAATCCTGAGTCATAGTAATCACATGACTGAGACGCTCCTTTGCATCAGGAATCTCCACATTGGTCATATCTGCTATTTTAGAATCAAGTAGAAAACCATTGATCGCTTCATGTAGCTCGCGGGTCAATCGCCCCACTTCAGTGAACAAATGATTCTCTTTCAAATTTGAGAGTTCAGTAATAATTTGCTCAGCATCAGCATCTCTGTCTGCCTTTATTGCAGAGACCAACGCCTCTGCCTTTTCAAGCCAGACAGTCTTATTCATTAATTGTTCCTGCATTCCGGATCTCCTGTACGAAGAGATATCATCCCTTGACGCGTTCAAATATTTTGTTGATCTTTTCCTCAAGAGTCCCGGCCGTGAATGGTTTAACCACGTAACCATTCACTCCAGCCTGAGCGGCTTCGATGATCTGTTCCCGTTTCGATTCAGCCGTGACCATCAGCACAGGTAAGCCGGCCAGCTTTGCATCAGCTCTGACCGCCCGAAGTAAATCAATGCCTGTCATGCCCGGCATGTTCCAATCTGAAACCAGAAAATCGAAATTGCCGTTCTGTAACAGTGGCAAGGCAGTGGTGCCGTCATCTGCCTCATGGGTGTTGGTGAATCCCAAATCCCGGAGTAAATTCTTAATGATGCGCCTCATTGTGGAAAAATCATCCACAATAAGAATTTTCATACTTTTGTCCAAGGCAACCTCCCATTTCAGTGTCGCCAGCTCAGTGTATCAATTTGATCTGTACTACAACTCTTCGTTATAAGCTATCTTCTCGCACCAGGCTCAGCCAATCCGATAAACGTGAGCGCAAACGTAATGTAGCCTGACTGTGAATCTGGCAAACCCGTGATTCGCTGACGCCTAACACATGGCCAATTTCACGTAGGTTCAGTTCATCGTCATAGTACATTGCAACAACCAGCCGCTCCCGTTCCGGCAGCCCGGCAATCGCATCGGCCAAAGCCCCCTTGAATGCATCTTTCTGCAATCCCTCGAATGGCAGATCTGAGATCCTCTCGCCGAGATCATGTAACCCCTCACCCAGCGAATTCAGCTCGTCCAGGCTAAAGATCCGGCAACCTGTAGAGTCCTGCAAAATCTGGTGATAACCCTCAAGCGACATACCCAGTACTTCAGCTACCTCGACATCCCGTGCATCCCGACCTTCATTGTTTTCGATCTCGCGCATCGCATCAGCTACCATTCTGGCTTTGCGATGTACTGAGCGAGGCGTCCAGTCACTGCGGCGAATTTCATCCAACATCGAACCCCGAATACGTATTCCCGCGTAGGTTTCGAAGCTCGCGCCCTGGGTCGGATCATAGTTTCGACTTGCTTCAAGCAACCCCAGCATACCTGCCTGAATAAGGTCATCTGCCTGGATATTGGGCGGCAAACGGTTCATCAGATGATAGGCAATACGTTTTACTAACCCGGCATGTTGATTGACTAAATCATTGCTGCCCTTTTGTTCCTGCAAGGTGGTGTATGTCGCTAAGCCGCTCACCGTCAGATCTCCCCATTTAGACTTGAAAACTGGATCAAACGCTCGACGAAGAACTGCAGATCTCCACTCACTCCTGTGGGTACAGGCCAGTTATCGGCCTTCTTAGCTAAATTCTTGAATGCCTGCGCTACCCGTGAGCGAGGATAGGCCTCAACCACTGGTCTTTGACCCTTCACGGCCTTGCGTAGCTGTTCGTCGTAAGGCACGCTACCCATGTAGCTGAGCATGACATCCAGATACTGGTCCGTGACCCGGCACATCTTGTTATAGAGGTCCCTTCCCTCCTGAACGCTCTTCACCATATTCGACAGAATACGAAATTGACTCACACCATGTTCCCGGTTGAGCAGTTTGATAATCGCATAGGCATCGGTGATGGAGGCCGGCTCATCACAGACCACTACAATCTGCTCCTGAGCCGCCCGGCTGAAACTGACGACCAGATCTGAAATTCCGGCAGCGGTATCGATCATTAAGACATCAACATCACTCGCCACCTCGCTGAAAGCATGAATCAGACCTGCATGCTCAGCTGGACTTAATTCAGCCATCTTTTGCAGCCCGGAAGCACCTGGTACAACACGCATACCCTTCGGTCCGTCAACCAGAACCTCCTCCAGCGTGCATTCTCCGCTCATGACGTGCGAGAGGTTATATTTGGCATGCAGGCCAAGCACAACATCGATATTCGCCAATCCCAAATCGGCATCCAGCAACATCACACGGCGCCCCAATTCGGCAAGCCCAATGCCAAGATTGACAGACACGTTGGTTTTACCAACTCCGCCTTTACCACCAGTGACTGCGATCACGCGTACCGGTTTAGGCTCCACCATTCTGCGTAACCCTGTGGCTTGATCTTCTATCGGCTCAGACATGCGCATTTTCACCCATTCCTCCAAAGGCTAATGCCAGATAATCTTCATCTGGCGATTCATCCAGTGTCTTACCCAGCTCCACCGCCTGGCTGACCAGGGTATTGGCTCGGGCGACATGCAGATCTTCCGGCACCCTTTGCCCATCAGACACAAAGGACAACGCCAACCGGGCCTCCATCAGCGAGGAAAGAACCCCACCCAGGGATGCCGCTTCATCCATCTTGGTCAGCACAGCCCCGATGGGTCTGGCAACACTGAATGACCTAATGGCGTGGGCAATGGCTGATCGCTGAGTGGTTGCAGAGAGGGTCAATAGGGTCTTTACCGGATGATTGCCACTGCTCAGCATGGTGAGTCGCTGGGAAAGTTGCAGATCCCGCTGCCCCATACCTGCGGTATCGATAAGCACCAGACGTTTCTCAGACAGGGCGTGAAGCGCCGCACTCAGCTCTTCAGAGTTTGCGGCGGTACGCACGGGAACATCGAGAATTCGTCCGTAGTTATGCAGTTGCTCCTGCGCGCCAATCCGATAACTATCCGTGGTGACCAGGGCCAGCTGGCGGTTCCCATGCCGCAGGCAGAAGCGGGCTGCCAGTTTTGCGATGGTTGTGGTCTTACCCACTCCAGTGGGGCCCACTAATGCAATTATTCCCCCCTGGTCGAGCAGGTCGCCCTGCATGATGGGAATCTCACTGATCAACTGGAACAGCGCCTGCCGCCAGGCCTTGTCGGGAGTATCCGCATCCTCAACACGAGCCGCCAGATCACGACAGATCCCGGCGCCCAACCCAAGCCCCATCAGCCGCCGAATCAGTTCCTGAGTCTGCGGACGGCGCTGTCCCAGATCACGCCAGGTCAGTTCCGAGAGTTCATTCTCCATCATACGGCGCAAGGCGTGCATCTCCTGACGCATTTCCTGCAGCACAGGATCCTGACTCCATTCCACGTTCCGCTTGGCCTGCAGCGTAGATGGCGGTTTTTTATCAAGCCAACGTGAATCAGGCGTGGCAGCGGGTTTAGAGAACGCCGCTGAATCTGACCTGGCTTCGGGTTTTATAAAAGACTTAAACTCAGATTTTATTGGTTCAGCCGTGTCAGGAAGCGTTGTAGAAGCTGACTGCTCCCTGACCCGGCTGGGTGTCTCAGGCGCTGCAAAAGCCTCTTCTGCAAAATCCATCGCAGCTACCAGCTCTACGCCCCCCTCCACACTCTTGTTGGAGAGAATCACCGCGTCCGCACCCAATGTTTCACGAACCTGGCGCAGGGCCTGACGCATGTCAGATGCAAAAAAACGTCTTATCTTCATAGTCCCCAATCCCCCAGTTGAAACCGACAGATTGCGGGCTTAGATTGCTCCCCCGACGTTTAGCTGTCAGCCTTCCGGTCTGGTTTCCGGATTTGAATTACCGATAGTGGAAATCACCCTGATCTGGCGATTATCCGGTATCTCGTTGTAGGAGAGGACGTGCATTCCCGGGGCTGCATGTTTCGCAAATCTTGCCATCCAGGGACGTATAGGAGCAGCCACCAACAACACACTTTCTTGGCCTTCTTGCTCCATCACAGCTCTGGTCTCCGCCAAAGCCTGTTGCAGTCTCTCCGCCAGTCCCGGCTCGAAGCCGGCATGACCCTCTTCGGAGGTCTGCAAGGTTTGCAGCAATATTTGTTCCAATCCTGGATCCAACACCGCTACTGGAATTTCTTCATAAGATCCAATGAGTTGCTGAACTATCCCTCGTGACAGCGCAATCCTGACGGCGGCTGTCAAAGTGACGGGGTCTTGACTTCTCGGGGCCTGCTCCGCCAAGGTTTCGGCAATTGTGCGGATATCCCGGATCGGCACATGCTCCTCGAGCAGGTTCTGGAGGATCTTGGTCACGATGCTCAGGGACAGGGTTTTGGGTAATAGGTCCTCAACCAGTTTGGGGGCGTTTCTGGCGAGAGAGTCGAACAGTTGTTGTGTCTCCTCGTGTCCCAGGAATTCATGGGCATGGCCATGCAGAATCTCACTCAGATGGGTTGCAAGCACTGTACTGGCATCCACCACCGTGTAGCCCAACGTCTGGGCATGATCTTTCTGCTCGGGATCAATCCAGACAGCCTCCAGGCCGAAGGTTGGATCCTTGGTCTGGGTGCCCTGAAGTTCACCAAATACCTGCCCAGGGTTGATCGCCAGATCACGATCAGAGTAAATCTCCGCTTCCGCTGCCGTGACTCCGTTGATGGTGACGCGATAAGCATTGGGCGAGAGATCCAGATTGTCCCGGATGTGTACAGACGGGATCAGAAATCCCAACTCCTGGGAGAGCTTGCGTCTGACTCCCTTGATGCGGTTCATCAGTTGCCCCCCCTGATTGCGGTCCACCAAGGGGATCAGGCGATAGCCCACTTCCAGACCGATCAGATCCACTGGCTGGACATCTTCCCAGGTCAGTTCCCGTTGCTCAGGCGTTGGCTGAGGTTCGGCTGCGACCGGCTCCTCTACCGGCGGCTTCCGGCGCTGCCAGATCAACCAGGCGCCGCCACCTGCGGCGGCTGCCAGGGTAAGAAATGCGAAGTTAGGCATGCCCGGAATGATGCCCATCATAAACAGCACAGCGGCGGCCACCGCCAGCGCTCTTGGACTGCTGAACAGTTGAGTAACAATCTGGCCACCGACATTCTGCGAACTGGCCACCTGGGTAACGATGATCGCTGCCGAGGTGGAGAGTAGGAGTGAAGGAATCTGCGCCACGAGACCATCACCAATCGTCAGCAGTACATAGTTCTGCAAGGCAGTGGAAAAATCGAGATCGTGCTGGGCCATGCCGATGGAGAGGCCGCCAATAATATTGATGAAGAGAATGAGAATGCCGGCCACCGCATCCCCGCGCACGAATTTACTTGCGCCATCCATCGCACCATAGAAATCCGCCTCCTGCGCCACCTCTTCGCGCCGGGTGCGCGCCTGGTCCTGATCGATCAGCCCGGAATTGAGATCGGCATCTATGGCCATCTGCTTGCCCGGCATGGCATCCAGGGTGAATCTGGCGCTGACTTCAGAAACCCTTCCCGCACCTTTGGTTACCACTACGAAGTTGATGATCACCAGAATAAAAAAGACCACCAGACCTACCGCATAGTTACCGCCGATCACGAAGGCGCCAAACGCCTCGATAACCTTACCCGCGGCATCGCCGCCGGTATGTCCCTCCAGCAATACGACACGGGTGGAAGCCACGTTCAAGGCCAGACGCAATAAGGTGGCGATCAACAGCAGACTGGGGAAAACTGAAAAGTCGAGGGGACGCTTGATATATACCACGACCAGCATCACAACCAGTGAGAGGGTGATATTGAAGGTAAAAAACAGATCCAGCATGATCGGCGGCAACGGAATCACCACCATCGCCAGCAACATCACCAGCACCAAGGGAGCGCCTAAGCCCTTGGCGCCTACCTGTTTTACATTTTGGAGGATTGCTGTTGCGTCCACGTCTCAATACCTTTCAATTTCCATAGCACCACAGATCCATAGGTCAATCATGTTGAAACTCCTCAGGCACCGGCAGATCGCTGGGTTCATCCGGAATATCGCCACCATCGGTTTTATAGACCCTGAGCTGGAAGACATAAGCCAAGAGTTTGGCCACTGCGAGATAGAGTCCTGCCGGAATAAACTCATTCAACTCAGTATGGAAATAGACGGCGCGGGCCAGCATCGGTGACTCAACGACCGGCACTTTCGCTTTCTGAGCGACTTTGCGGATATTAAAGGCCACCTGATCAGCCCCCTTGGCCACCAGTTTTGGGGCAACCATCTTGTCTGGATCATAAAGCAGCGCCACTGCATAGTGGCTTGGATTGGTGATGATCACATCGGCCTTGGGCACCTCTTCCATCATGCGCCGCTGGGCCATTTCACGCTGCATCTGACGGATACGACCCTTGACCTCGGGGCGCCCATCGGTCTCCTTCATTTCGTCGCGCACCTCTTGACGCGTCATCTTCAACTGGCGCTTGTGTTCCCAGAGCTGAAACGGCACATCGATAGCAGCTATCAGGATCAGGGTGGAGCTAATCAGAATGACCGACCAACCGATAAGGCCACCCAAATGATCGATCGCCTGATGCAGATCCATTTCGTGCAGCAACAGATAGTCTTCAAGGGTATTCCACAGCAGCAACAGGGTTGCGCCGCCGATCAACGCGAATTTGGCCATCGCTTTCAGGAGTTCCACCAAGCCTTTGGCGGAAAAAGTCCGTTTCAGTCCCTTGATCGGGCTCAGCTTGCTCAGTTTAGGGGTCAATGCCTCAGCACTGATGGAGAAGCCGCCCAAGACGATGGAACTGCCAATGGCCACCACAATCATCAAAAGAAAGAATGGCGCCAGACTCAAAAAAGCCTGTTGGGCTGCATCTCGCAGATGAATGAAGATACTGTTGACGTGAAAGAGCTCAGTTCGTTCCAAGGAAAAGCTGTTAACCATGATCTCCTTCAGACCACCACCCAGCTGACCGCTCATCACCACCAGCGCCACTACACCAATCAAGGTGACAGCCATGGTGTTGAGTTCGCGCGAGCGGGCTACCTGGCCCTTTTTCTTCGCCTCATCGAGGCGTTTCCCTGTCGGTTGTTCAGTTTTTTCCTGGCCGTCTTGATTATCCGCCACGTCTCACCTCGTAATCCGCAGGATCTGCATAATCAACTGAAACGCCTCAGCCAGCAGATTGTTGAAAACGTTCATCACATTCGGCAGAGTGACCCACATCAGAGTGAAGCCCATCAGCATGGTGATCGGGAATCCCACCGAGAAGATGTTGAGTTGAGGTGCGGCCCGCATCACCACCCCCATCCCCATATTCACCAATAACATGGCGCCCATGATCGGTAGCGCGATGAGCAGACCACCGGCAAACAGACGGCTACCCCAGGCAACCAGCTCATGCAGACTATTGCGGGTAATCCCATCCAATGCGACCGGCAGACTGTGAAAGCTGTCCGCCACCAGTTCGATCATCAGCAGATGACCGTTGAAGGTAAGAAACAACAGGGTAGCGATAATCAGGTAGTACTGGGCAAGTACGGGCACTTGCACACCATTCTGGGGATCGACCATGGAGGCAAAACCCAGTCCCATACTGTAGGCAACCACCTGCCCGCCGAACACCAGCGCACCGAACACCATCTGCAGAATGAAACCCATAATCACACCGATCAGAACCTGCTGCAGCATGATCACGAATCCTTCGTGACTGAGTATATCGATGGAGGGTTGCGCCGGCAGGGATGGCGCAATGACCCAGGTAATCGTAAGTGTTAGGAACAGGCGTATCTGGGCAGGCAATTGCCGGGAATTAAACACAGGTGTCGCCAGCAGCATCGAGCTGATGCGTACAAATGGCCAGAGATAGGCGGCCAACCATGCACTGAGCTGCGCTTCACTGAAAGGCATAGAACACCGGGTCTTGTGCCACCTGTTGAACCTAAAATTGTCAGTTGAACACAGTCCATAGCGGTCAATTGAGGATTCTTGGTTTAATAAACCCTGCCATCCATGGCAGGAAGAAAGCCGTAATCCACACGACCACACATGCACCTGTTATTGAATCAATTCGGGAATGCTCTCGATCAGATTCAGGGAAAACGTCATCAGCACCTGCAGCATCCAGTGACCCGCAAACATCAACACCAGTCCGACGACTGCCAGTTTGGGAATGAAGGTCAAGGTCATCTCATTGATCTGGGTGGCGGCCTGAAACATCGCAATCAGCAGCCCTACCGCCAATGCAGGCAGCAACACCATACCGGCAAGCATGCCGATAACCTCTAAGGTCTGTCGGCCGATATTCATTACGCTGTCAGGGTCCATCTCTCTCTCCTTGCGCTACACTTGAAAACTGGAAGCCAGGGTGCCGAACACCAGCGCCCAACCGTCAATCAGCACGAAAAGCATGATCTTGAAAGGCAATGAGATAATCATGGGTGAAAGCATCATCATACCCATCGACATCAGCACACTGGCAACTACCACATCAATGATCAAGAACGGAATAAACAGGAGAAAACCGATTTGAAACCCGGTCTTGAGCTCGCTGGTGGCGAAGGCAGGCAGGAGCAAGGTAAAAGGCGCACTCTCCGGACCCTCAAGCTCGCCGAAATCACCGATACGGGCGAATAGGGCAAGATCGTCCTCACGGGTCTGCGCCAGCATAAACTCCCGCACCGGACCTGCTGCCGCCTGCAGTGCCTGCAATGTATCCAGCTGATCCGTCATATAGGGCTGTACAGCCACTTCATTCACCTCATCGAACACCGGCATCATGATGAACAGGGTCAGAAACAGCGCCAGCCCGATGAGAATCTGATTGTTAGGCGTACTCTGAGTGCCCAATGCCTGACGCAGGATAGCCAACACGATGATGATGCGGGCAAAGGAGGTCATCATCATCAAGGCTCCTGGCAACAGGGTCAGCGCTGTCATAAAGAACAGCACCTGGATGGTCAGGGTATAGGTCTGGGCGCCTTCTGCATCTGTGGTGACGGTCATGGCATCCACACCAGGCACCGCCAGACTTGGGGAGGCATAGACAATAAGCAAAATCAGCAACTGAATGGGGTTCATATCATGCCCCTTCTTCTTCCAGTTTCGCCACTGCAAGTTGGGATTTAAAACTGTTTTCCGCCTGCTCCTCAGCGCCTAAAACATGCAGGGTTCTGACCTGCCCCGGCGCCACTCCGACAACCAAGCGGGTATCCTCGATTTTTATCACCACTACACGCTCCCTGGGACCCACGGACACGCCACCCAGGACACTGACCAAATTCTTACCCGCCATGGGCAATTGAGCATAGCGCTTGAACAACCAGGCGCCACCGATAATCAGCAACAAAATCAGCAGCAGCCCACCACCGGTCTCCAACAGACTCTGGGTACCCAAGGGTGCAAAGCGCTTTTCAGCAGAATCCGCCAACACCAGCGTATTGAATAGACAAAGGATGCTGGTGAGTGAGATACGCATCATCCCAGTCTTTTGACCCGTTCCCCGGGGCTGATAATATCGGTCAGGCGCAGGCCAAATTTCTCGTTCACCACCACGACTTCACCTTGCGCAATCAAGGTGCCATTCACCAGGACGTCCATCGGCTCACCAGCCAGCCGATCCAACTCCACGACAGACCCCTGATTCAACTGCAGAAGGTTACGGATATTCAGCTTGGTCCTGCCAATCTCCATGGAAATGGTGATCGGGACATCAAGAATCGCATCGAGATTGACGCTTTCATCATTGGGCTCATTTTGCAATTCATCGAATTTTGCCGTTTTGGGACCCTCAGCATCCTCTGCATCGCCCTGCTCATCCAAGGCAGCAGCCCAATCATCGGCCAGCGCTGCATTAGGATCTTTCTGTTTCTCTTCTTCGCTCATAAGATTGACCCTCTAGAGTAGAGTTCATGCATTATTCGGTTCTTCCATTCCCTGCGCATACTCCAGATACTCTTGCAGGCCTGTTTGTCGACTCTGTGCAATCCAATCTGTGATCTTCAGGGAATAATTACCTTCGGAGACGCCCAGCCTGGCGCAAAAAATAGGTACTTCAGCCACCTCCACTACTACCTCATCCGGCATCTCGATGGGAATGATGTCACCTTTCTCCAGCTTTGAAATTTCATCCAAACTCAGGGTCACCTCGGTCAGCATGCTCGTTAGTTCCACCTCAGCATTCATGATTTCATCCTGCATGGATTTCTCCCAACGTTCGTCACGTTCCCCCCGTTCACTCTGCACGCCTGCATCAAGCAACTCTCGAATGGGCTCTATCATCGAATAGGGAAAACAGATATGAAAATCTCCCCCGCCATTCTCCAGGTCCAAGTGAAACGAGGTAACGATCACCACCTCGGAAGGACTGACGATATTCGCAAATTGAGGATTGACCTCAGAGTCCGTATATTCAAATTTAACTGGGAAAACCGGTTTCCATGACTGCTGCATATCGTCGAAGGCAAGCCCCAGCAAGATCTGGATGACCCGATTTTCAGTCGGGGTGAAATCACGACCTTCGATCTTGGTATGGAAACGGCCAGTGCCACCGAAATAGTTATCCACCACACTGAACACCAGTTTGGGATCGATTACGAAAAGCGCTTTGCCGCGCAAAGGCTGGACCTTGATCATATTAAGACTTGTCGGCACAAACAGACTGTGTACAAATTCGGAAAACTTCTGCATCTGAATGCCGGATACCGAGATATCCGCGGTGCGTCGCAGCATATTAAACAGGCTGGTCCGAAAATAACGGGCAAACCGCTCGTTAATCATCTCCAGGGTCGGTAGACGACCGCGAACAATCCGATCCTGACTGGCGAAATCGTACGAACTGGCGCCACCGGCATCGATTTCGACATCGGCTTCAGTACCCACATCGCCGCTGTCGACACCGTGCAATAGGGCATCGATCTCTTCTTGTGAGAGTAAGTCGTTAGCGCTCATAGACTCATTGCATTACAAAACTGGTAAAGTAGAGGGCATCCACTTTCCCTGGCCCCGACAACTCCTTCACGATGCGATTGACCTCATCGAGCATCTCGGTCTGCAATGCTTCCTTGGCTGCCCTGGTCACCAGATTCTTTGCGTCTTTGGCCTGTAGAAGATTCAGCAGATGGTGGCGAAGCATGGGATCGTTGTGTTTGAGAAACTCGACCATCTGGTCGCTGGTAACCCTGACATTGACACCCACCTGGAGCAGGCTTGGTTTGCCAGGCAGATTTACTACGAATACCGGGTCCATGTCGTAATATTGAGCAGGTCCCTTCTCTACGTCGGACTCTGTCTTCTCCTGCTCTTCCACAGACTCACCCTCTGCGGCGCTCGTGTCAGTCTCCTCATCACCCGCCAGCAAAAAATAGGCGGCCACCCCGCCACCTATAAGGAGGAGTACAACAATCGCTATGATGATGATGAGCTTTTTCTTACCTGACTTCTCTTCACCGAGATCCAGGTCTTGATTTGTCTCTTGATCGGCCATTTTCACTCTCTCTGAGATTTACACTGAAAGAAAGCAAAATAGATGCCATAAGATAATTCAATTAATTATCTTTAATTACAAGGATATATATTTTTATATATGAAG
Source organism: Pseudomonadota bacterium (assembly GCA_039714735.1). Taxonomy (GTDB): domain Bacteria; phylum Pseudomonadota; class Gammaproteobacteria; order Chromatiales; family Chromatiaceae; genus JASJBU01. The sequence goes on along the minus strand of JBDLIT010000009.1, from coordinate 12,603 downwards.
AGTGACAAATCTTTGACAATCAAAAACACCGCGGAAGCGATTTTTCGACGTTGCATCAAATATTGATATCGTTTCGGATCAACTGACTGCATGCCGGCAATCTAGGAATAAAGTTTGTAAATAAAAGAAAATAATTCAGTATTAATACTTAATTTTTGCACCAATTAGTGCTATTAATATGTTCTTCAACCTCATGTTTAGAAAATAATTTTAGAACACACATGAGTGACTCCTCGATAGACGTCATTACTGGGTTGGATTTCGCGGGATTGCCTACTCCACCAGCCATACTCATCGAGCTAATTGATACCTGCAATAGCTCTGATGTGAGTTTCGCTCGCCTGTCTGAAATCATCCAAAAGGATGCCGGCGTCACTTCCAAAGTCATTACCGCCGCCAATTCACCTGCATACCGGCAATGGAATGAAATCAACGACATTAACCGCTTGCTCGTTGTACTGGGCCTGCAGGCGGTTAAAACCATTGCCATAACAGGTGCGGTGCAACAGTTCTTTTCACAGCTGGCACAGCCGGCGGAGCGTTGCCTTGACGAGATCTGGTACTACTCCTTGAGCTGCGCGCAGATCGCTAAATCATTGGCTGAGTTGACCGCCTACCCCTCTCCGGACGAAGCCTATCTTGCCGGCCTGCTGCACCGTTTGGGACAGCTCGCTTTATTGCAAAATTTCCCCCAGGAGTATGCCGAGATCTTTGCCATGAAGCTCAGCGGGGAAGAATTGGCATCCAGTGAAAAAGAACGGCTTCATGTCACTTCCTGCAAGGTGGGTGCTTACCTCATCGATAGCTGGAAGATTCGCTCTTTTATCTCAGATGCGGTGCTCTATCAGTATGAGCCTACCCAGGCCATTCTCGACAGCTCCCACCTGGTGAAGCTCATTAACCTCGCCTGCCACCTCTCCACCACACAAAGCACTCCGGATAACGGCTTGCTGGAGCGGTCAGATCTACTCTTCGGCCTCAATCAGTCGTCACTCGACGGGATTCTCAACAAGACTCAGACGAAGGTAAAGGCAGCCGCTGAAGGTCTAGGTATAAAATTATCCCAACCGCCGGACAACCAAGCGGGGGCTTCAATCAGGCAAGCACTGGGTGAACGCGTTAAAGGTCTGGCGCTGCTTGGGACCCAAGGCTATGAAACGAGTTCCACATCGGATCTCCACGAAACATTCAGACTCATACAGCGTGATATCGGCATCCTGTTCGGCCTGCAAGCGAGTTGTTTCCTAATCCATGACAAGGCCACCGATTGCCTGCAGGCAGTCGGCCAAAATGATGCAAATGCCGAACTTCTATCGAGCATTTCCATTTCGGCAGGATCCGGCCGCAGCCTGGCGGCACATGCTTTCCACACAAATCGAATTAGCGCCACTTTAGAACAAACAACCCCTTCCAGGATATCGGTTGCCGACCGCCAGCTCAGTCGTATTCTGGGTGAAGAGGGGCTGATCTACCTGCCTCTTCTCTCAGCAGACAACAAGTTTGGCTTGTTGGCCGCAGGACTGGATCACAGTAAATGGCAGCAACTCAGACATCAGGCTGATCTACTCAAATTATTCGCCCATGAAGCCGCCACCACCCTGTCGCGACAGGTTTCCAGACAGATCCTCGAGCGGGAACGCATCACTGAAGAACGTAGCGCCTTCCATCTGGAGGCAAGAAAAATCGTCCATGAAGCCAACAATCCGCTAGGCATCATCAACAACTACCTGCACATACTGGGTATGAAACTGGGAGACAAACACCCGGTTCATGAAGAACTCGATATCATCAAGGAGGAGATCGAAAGGGTTGGAAAGATAATCCTGCGACTGCGGGACATACCCGATGAACTCGAACAACAAAGCCTTGCTGTGGATATCAACGACCTGACAACCAATCTATTCAAACTATTCAGTTCGTCCCTTTTCACCACTCACCACATTGAGGCCTCATTGGATCTTGACAGAAAGATTCCACAGCTTGACACAAACCGCAGTCATCTTAAGCAGATTCTCACAAATCTCATTAAAAATTCCGTCGAAGCAATGCAGGATGGTGGATCTTTGGCAATATCCACGCATGACAATGTCCATCTGAATGGAGCAACCTATTTTGAGATTGTGGTGCAGGATAGCGGTCCCGGCATTCCCGATCAGATCATGCAGCATCTTTTCAGTCCGGTAACCAGCACCAAGGACAGCACCCATTCCGGCCTGGGACTGGCCATCGTCAAGAACCTCGTTGATGAACTTTCAGGTTCGATAAGCTGCACATCGAGTCCCAGCTCAGGCACAAGGTTTCAACTCTTTATACCTCGTGCGATCCACGATAAGTCCACGGCCGAGAATTAACTCATGAGTTACCCAGCACCCTGGCATGGCATCAATCCAAAGATAGACGAGTTACCTGAACAGCTCACCAATTTGCAGCAAAAAAAGCGCTTTATTGCTCGCATTCTGGTCGTGGACGATGAACCCAGGGCCCGTGACAGCCTGCAAGAATTGCTGCAACTCTCCGGATATGAAGCCATCGTCGCGAGTGGAGGCATTGAAGCAATAGAAAAACTGAAGGAACGCCGCTACGAACTAATTCTTCTCGACCTCAATATGCCTGATATGAGTGGACAGAATGTCATGGAGTTCATCAATCATGACAATATCGGGTCCGATGTCATCATTGTCAGTGGTGAAACCACCTTCAATCACGCAACCCAGGCATTGCGTCGAGGGGCCCAGGACTTTTTACGCAAACCTTATGCACCCGACGAACTGCTGCGTTCGATCTCAAACGTACTCGAGAAGCGACGCCTTCAGGAAGAGAACAAATCGATCCAACTGCGTCTTGAGGAGTCGGAAAACCTGCATCGATTCATTGTCAACAACTCTCCTGACATGATCTACCTGCTGGATCAGGATGGAAAATTTGCCTTTGTGAATAAAAGGATAGAAACCTTGCTCGGCTTCAAGCAGGTTGAGATCGTTGGTGAGCATTTTTCAAAATTGATCTTCCAGGATGATCTGGAGCACGCCGATTTCACCTTTAATGAACGCCGTAGCGGAGACCGCGCTACCAAGAGCATAGAACTCAGATTGCGCTGTAAAAATTGCGACTCCCCCCGTTATTTCGAATCACGCTCCGTACCCATTGAGCTTAGTTCCATCGGTGTCTATACCATCAACAATTCTCAGGGCAAAGAGTTCATCGGCAGCTATGGCGTCGCCAGAGATATCACTGAAAGAAAGCAGGCCGAGGAACTGATCAAATACCAGCTCTATCACGACCTGTTGACCAATCTACCCAACCGCACTTTGTTCAGAGATCGTCTGAACATGGCATTGGCGCAGTCCAAACGCAGCGGTAAACGTATTGCCGTCCTTTACCTGGATATGGATAGATTCAAGATCATCAACGACTCCCGCGGCCATTTTGTCGGTGATGAGTTGCTCCAACAGGTGGCGAATCGGTTGAAAACCGGTTTACGGGAGGCCGATACGCTGGCCCGTGTTGGCGGTGATGAGTTCAACCTGCTGATTCCTGAAATAAACAGTGAGGATGATGCCAGAACATTGGCAAAAAAGATTCTCAGCCTGTTCTCTGAACCCTTCCACATCGGTGAAGAGGAGATCTTTGTCAGCTTCAGCATAGGCATCTCCCTTTATCCCGATCACGGCGACACGCGTGAAGCACTGATTAAAAATGCCGATATAGCAATGTATCAGGTCAAATATTCAGGAAAGAACGGATATGCCTTTTATGCTGAGAGCATGAAGCATCTCTATGCACAGTCACTGGATACTGAAAATGGTCTCAGGAAGGCCATCGAAAATGATGAATTGAGAGTCTTTTATCAACCCCAGGTCGATATCCAAAATAATAAAATCGTGGGTATCGAGGCCCTGGTCAGATGGATGCACCCCGACAAAGGGCTGCTGAACCCGGTTGATTTTATTCAAGTGGCCGAGGACACAGGTCTTATCGTACAGCTGGGCGAGTGGATGCTGACCAAAGCATGCCAGGATGTCAGTCGTTGGCTCGATGAACACAAACTCAAACTCAGTCTTGCAGTCAATATTTCTGTACAGCAATTGGAGACGGTTGATTTTGTACAGAAGGTGCTCAAGATCATAAAAAAACACAATCTGCCGAGAAACGTTCTGGAATTGGAGATCACCGAGAGCGAGATCATGCAGGATATGGAGAAGGCCATAGAGACTCTTTCCACTCTTTCAAGGAAGGGTATACGCATCGCCATCGATGATTTCGGTACTGGCTACTCCTCACTGGGTTACTTGCAGTCGCTGCCCATCAACACCCTCAAGATGGACAGATCATTCGTCAATGGCATAAAGGCCAGAGGTGACAACTCTATCGTCAACGCCATTATCGCTATGGCCAAGGGGTTGAATCTAGACTTGATTGCGGAAGGAGTGGAGAGCCCATCACAGAGAAATTATCTGAAGAGATCAGGTTGCACCCTGGCACAGGGTTACCATTTCAGCCGGCCAGTTCCAGAAACCGAGTTACTGGCGCTGATTAAAGAGACCACCCTGAATACAAAGCAGCCGGCTCAGAAAAAAATGATGCCGGCTGTCAGATTGATCAAGCAAAGTAAAGGAGCATAGCGAATAAGCAGACCACAGCGTTTATTTTTATCTTTCGCCTAAATGCATCAACGGCAATGGGTCACGCGACCTGCAACATATTCTGGGTCTGTTCCTGAAAGAAATCTTCTGCCCGCTTGATTGTTTTACCCTGCTCCCGCAGCACTGAGCGTAGCTTTGGCACCAGATGCACCCTTACTGCATCCTCGGCCGCGCCTGTTCCCTGTAGAATCTGTGGCGCCATCTCCTTCACCAAACGGTACTGTACACTGACATCCAGACGGGTTTGCAATTGATCCTGAGAGGGTACGTTGGCGGTTTCTTTATGGCTCTTCTCCCTAACGTCAAAGAGAAACCAATTATAAAGTGGATTGACCGGCACATGGAGATGCATAACAACCCCGTGATAGAATCGACCCTGTTGCGAATCCCTTGATATTTAACTTACAGTCCCTGACCAATGGCCCAATACATCTTTACCATGAATCGGGTGGGAAAAATTGTCCCGCCAAAACAACATATCCTGCGTGATATCTCCCTCTCATTTTTCCCTGGGGCCAAGATTGGCGTATTGGGGCTCAATGGTGCAGGTAAATCGACTCTGCTCAGGATCATGGCCGGCATCGATACCGAGATCGAAGGCGAGGCGCGGCCTCAACCCGGCATCCGCATCGGTTATCTCCACCAGGAACCCCAGCTGGATGAGAGCAAAGACGTGCGGGGTAACGTGGAAGAGGCGATGGGAGAGGTCAAACATGCGTTGCAGAGGCTTGATGAGGTCTATGCGGCCTATGCCGAACCTGACGCGGATTTCGATGCCCTGGCCAAAGAACAGGCTGAACTGGAGAATATCATCCAGGCCACTGACGGACACAACATCGAACGACAGATGGATATTGCCGCGGACGCATTGCGCCTGCCGCCCTGGGATACCGACGTCAGTAAACTCTCAGGCGGTGAACGCCGCCGTGTGGCGCTCTGCCGTCTGTTGCTGGAAAAGCCGGATATGTTGCTGCTGGACGAACCCACCAACCATCTGGATGCCGAATCAGTGGCCTGGCTGGAGCGATTCCTTCACGAATATCCCGGCACTGTGGTTGCAGTGACCCATGACCGTTACTTCCTCGATAATGTAGCGGGCTGGATACTGGAACTCGACCGGGGTTACGGCATTCCCTGGGAGGGCAACTACTCATCCTGGCTGGAGCAGAAAGAACAGCGGCTGGAAAATGAACAGAAACAGGAGGCCGCGCATATCAAAACCATGAAACGGGAGCTGGAGTGGGTGCGCACCAATCCCAAGGGCCGTCATGCGAAGAGCAAGGCGCGATTGCAACGCTTTGAAGAGCTTCAATCGCAAGACTTCCAGAAGCGGAATGAGACCAATGAGATTTACATCCCCCCCGGCCCCAGACTGGGCGACCTGGTCATCGAGGCAAAGGGCTTGAGCAAGGCCTATGGTGACCGCGTGTTGTATGACGACATCACCTTCAACCTGCCCAAGGGTGGTATCGTCGGCATTATCGGTCCCAACGGAGCGGGCAAGACCACCCTCTTCCGCCTCCTCACTGGTCAGGAACAGCCTGACAGTGGAGAGCTGCATATCGGAGAATCCGTACAGATCGCCCACGTGGATCAAAGCCGTGATGCACTGGATGGCAGCAAAACCGTATGGGAAGAGATCTCCGATAGCCAGGACATCATCACAGTCGACCGCTTTGAGACGCAGTCCAGGGCCTATGTCAGTCATTTCAACTTCAAAGGCTCGGATCAGCAGAAGCGTATCGGCAATCTATCAGGTGGTGAGCGAAATCGGGTTCACCTGGCCAAGCTGCTGAAGAGTGGCGGCAACCTGTTGCTGCTCGACGAACCAACCAATGACCTGGATGTCGAGACCTTGCGGGCGCTGGAAGAAGCGCTGCTCAACTTCCCTGGCTGTGCGGTGATCATCAGCCATGACCGCTGGTTCCTGGATCGCATTGCCACCCACATCCTCGCCTTCGAGAGCGATTCGAAGGTTGTCTGGTTCGAAGGTAACTACGCGGATTATGAGGTAGACCGGAAACAGCGCCTGGGTATGGAGGCCGATCAGCCACATCGTATCAAGTACAAACGCTTGAGCGCGTCAGCCTGATTTGGCATTCGGTGTAAATAGTGTAATCGGCTCAGATTGATTACAGATCTGAGCCGCTGGATCAGCTGGTAGATCCATGAAACTGGTTTCTGACGCTCTATGTCCGATCAATCATCGTGATCTTCGTGCTCAGCGGAAACTTGACCGACCAGCTTTTCGACCACATCCTCCAGTTCATCATCACCATGCTGATGCAACAGTTCAGAAAATCCATCCGCTTTGGGGTGATGTGACATAAAGCCCGTCAACAAGCCTGATGCAGCCTGTTCGGTCTGTTCGAAAAGTCCATCAGCCTGTGCGAATACATTCTGCATTTGATTGAGCAGTTCCCTGACCTGCTCCAAACCCGGAAGCTTGTGAGAATCTGTCCCATCCAGTGAGCTGATTTCCCGGTATCTGCTGGTGGCGACACTACTCTGAGTGTATTCTAATTCCAGGGCAAAACCGGCAATCTGCGCGGTGTCGAATCCCAGTTGCATGCCCTGCTCGAAGGCCGCCTGCACATTACCGTCGAAAAAGTTGTCACTGACCTGTGCAATGTTTTGGGTGAAATCTGTGATGGCCGCCAGCTCCTCTTCGTCCAGCTCTCCTTCGATAGACAGTTCGAAACGGCTGTCGGAGATGACAGTGTGACTGGAAACGAACGCCTCACTGTTGGCTGTTTGCTGGTATGAGAGAAAACCTTCTTCACTGTTTGACTGGCTGAACTTCAGAGTTACCTGATCACCATCCCGTGTCTTTATCTGCAACTCGAAGGAGGATTCCTCCAGCTGTTCAAAGCGGTGGGCGACTTCAACCATTCGAGCAGCTTCCACTGCATGCTCATCACTATCCAACGCGGATTCCAAGCCCTTGGAGAGGAGATCTTTCACACGACCAACCCCGTCCTCGACAGAGTCGCTGAGCATACCCAAGCCTTGCAGAGCTTCCCTCGCCTCGCTTATGCCTTGTTCTATGCCGGATTTCGCCTGATCCCGCATCGCTTGCAACTGTTGCTGATCAGCACCTTCGGCTGCAGCTTGATTTAGACGATTCTGAACCATTCCCAACACATTGTTCGCAACTTCTTCTGCATCAAATGCACTATTTTGGGAACTGAATGGAGTTGCCTTGGCAGGTGCGCCCAATTGGTCCGACAATCTATGATTGAGAATTTGTTGAATTCTGGTCATAGGATTCGTTTGCCGGAAATCGTTATTCAGGTTATCTGCTTCTAAAGTGGTTCTAGGAGCCAGATGAGGTCTATCGAATTGCTGTTGAAAGGGCTTGAAGTGACCGAAGTTGTGTAGTTCAACGCCTAGCATGATTCATTTCCCGAGTATTGGATGCCTGCCAGGAGTCAGTCGGCTTTAATTCCAGAAACTTGAGGAATTCCCTCTGGAATTGAGCAATTGCTAATTCATTAAGATTCTAATCGAGAAGAATATGTATGAAACCTTCCCTTACTGCTCATACACTCAGATCCAGCAGAGCGGGTTCAGCTAATGCGTTACCTTGAACATAATCCACTCCGATTCCCCGCAGAATCTGCAAAGCCTCTTCGGTTTCAACATGTTCAGCTACTGTCTTGATGCCAAGGGCATGTCCCATCTCATTGATTGCTGAAACCATTGCACTTGCGGTTGTATCCTTAGCCATATCACGTACAAAACCACCATCGATCTTTAGATAATCCACCGGCAGATGCTTAATATAGGCAAAGGAGCTAAGCCCGCTGCCAAAATCATCCAATGCAAATCGGCATCCTCTCGCCTTCAACTCCTTGATCATCTCACTTGCCTGGTTCAGGTTACGAATCGCAGCCGTTTCAGTTATCTCAAAACAGAAGCATTTGGGTGATACATTGGCTTGTTTAAACTGCTTGAAGATCCAGTCAAGAATACTTTTATCATTTAGACTGTTACCCGAAAGATTGACTGAATAAGAGACACTGCCTGAATCCCCATACTGCTGAGAATAAGCAGAAATTGTGTTTTTAATGACCCAACGATCTATCTCATTCATAATCCCATAACGTTCGGCGGCAGAGATAAAATGCCTCGTGGAGAGGAGCCTGCCCGGTGACTCTTCCAGTCTCAGTAGCAACTCATAATGTTCTATTTGACCATCCGCCAGCGCATAGATGGGCTGATAGTAAAGCTGGAACAGATTATTTCTCAATGCGCCCTGCAGCTTTGATACCAGTGATATTTCACGCTCCATGCGTGTCAGCTCTCGATCGTCAGCTTTATATATATGGATTCGGTTCCTGCCTAGCTCCTTTGCTGTATAGCAGGCCAGATCCGCATGAGTTAAGACTTGCAATGCAGTCTTATCCCCTGAACTGACTGAGACAACACCGATACTCGCCCCAACCTGAAACTCCTGTGATTCCCAGCGAAACCGAAAGTCTGCCAGCATAGCCAGAAGCGACTCAGCAATCTGTACGCCGGCTTCGAGTTGGCAGTTTTCCAATAGAAGAGCGAATTCATCGCCACCCACCCTGGACAAGGTATCGCGGGTTCGAAGCCTGCCATGCAACAACCCGGAGAACTCCTTCAACAATACATCACCGGCTGCATGACCCACCGTATCATTAACGATTTTGAATTGATCCAGATCGATATAACATAGCGTGCAGGCAGTACCACCCTGTTTAACATGATCGAACGCGTTATCGAGACGACGCATAAATTCCCTGCGATTTACCAATCCAGTCAGCTCATCGTGGGTAGCCTGGTGTTTTATCAGCTGAGCAGATCGTCTCTCTTCCGTCATATCGCGCCCGACTCCCCGGTAACCCAGGAAGGTGTCATTACCGTCAAATATCGGTCTGGCGCTGAACACCAGGATACAATTGGATGGTTCCTCATTCATCCATTGCAGTTCAATATTCTCAAATGCCTCGTACAATTCAAGACCTCGTAACAAGCCACTCAGCAAGTCAGTTTCAACACAATTACAGGTAAAAATCTCATGGCTTGATTTGCCTATCACCTGGTCCCGGTGCAAACCAGTAATTTTCTGAAAACGTTCGGAAACATCAGTAAAAAGATATCTCTCATCAAGCTCCCAATAGAAATCTGCTGCCGATTCGGTGAAATCCCTGAATCTTGCTTCGCTTAATGTTAAAGCCTTTTCAGTTAGCTTTCGCTTGGCGATTTGTTCTGTCAGATCCTGATTATCAAAACGCAACATCATTGCAATCTTGATCGCTTTCTCGGTATTTCTGGCCGTCATGGTCATACCGCCCAGATAAACGACAGCCATGATTGCCAAAACCGTATGCGCTGAATTGTTTTCATACAGAAAGCGCAGCATGACTGGTATAAATATCATCAAAGAAAACGCTAGATAGACAGGATGCCGAACTGCAAATACGGGCACAGAACCACCCACTATACCCGCCAATGTGAGCGCGATAAGAAACTGATGAACGACGGAATCTACGGGAAACAGCATGATAATTGACAGGCCCCAGGCCAGACCGGAAAATCCTGCCCCCCACAAAAACAGCCTTTCCCACATGGCTGTTTTTTGCTCTTCCAGCGTGCACTGCCAGTAGCGATGAGTCAGATAATATCTTGCGCCTGTGACAGCCAGGAGAATTCCATACCAGATGATAAGTCGAGTCATCGGGAGTTGATCGCTCAGCGCGATGATTAGCAATGCCCCAATGACTACGCTGAATACAAACCCGGTTATGGAGTTTCGATACAGGAACGCTACCTGTTCAACCCGTACCCGTTCTTCCAGTTCACGGGTGACAGGATTGCCCGTACTGGCCTTTTTCTGCCATATGTTCGTCAAAGGTCCAAAGTTCATTATTATTCATCCATTAGTTTGTTCTCACACGTGTTGGCAGATTTCTGCACTCATGACGCGGAGAAAAAGCAAATTGGACGGTGTGGTCATTTTAGGTTTGTAACTAAATATCACTTACAGTCTTGTTACAATCCAACAGCTTGATTGGAACCTAATATCAAGTATATCAGTTGGAGTTAGCCACACTGCTTCAGTATGTTTCATAACTGCCATATCTTGTATCATTTCTGATTCAGTATGTTTCACAAGGCTCACTACTTGCTCCATACATACCTTTTGCACCATGCATGAACAAAGCTGTTGTGTCAGAAATAGCGTCTTGGAATTCTGCTGGGCTGTATCGTCTTGTATTATTTATAATTATTAAGATGGGACTATCGAGTATTCGCGACGATGGTCGAGAATGAACTGTTGGATCTAACGAATTTCGTCGATAGACCGGGTACGTAAGAAGACTTGGGGTGTGATCAGGGCATATCCCTGCTGTTGCCAGTGAACCAATTCAGTGAATGCCGAAGGGACCAATTCTACAAATTCAAAAAAATCACTCACATCATAGCTAAATTCTTCCGCTGCCAGACTACAGACCTTAATCTCTACTCCCAACGCCGCATAGTAGCGTATGCGCTCAACGATATCGTGATACCGCAGGTAATTTTTCTTTACCAGGGTGACAATTTCCGATCCATGAATGACCAATTTTATATCCATGAAATCCGGCGCCATATCGTATGGGGATTCGGTCAACGGATTAATCAATGCTCTCACCCAATAGAGTGCAGACGACATTTTAGCTGGATCATCCAGATAGAACTCATAAACGACTTTGGGTGGCTGATAGGGTGGCTCTACGTACCTGGCCTTCTCCTCGGCCCAGGATGGAATGGAGAAAGCCAACAGCAAAATGAAAAATCCAAGTTTTGACATTTTTACCTCCAGCAATCTAAGATTGCTCAATCATAGGTTGTCGAAAACTCCACATAAAAGATTAGTCGATTTTTATCTCATTACCAGCAGAGAAGATCCGGCCCAGCCATTTAAATCTGACTCGATAAACCGAACAGCACAACCAGCGTTCTACGGCAAAAGTATCAGGATATTTTTATGCGCGCTTCCACCAAATACATTACCGTCCGAGATATCATGAAATCAGATTTCGGGATGATTGAGGGCATGGCCACAATTCACGATGCGCTGATGATGATCAAGGAGCGCAAAACCTCTGTACTTGTGGTCAATAAGCGTAACGAGGATGATGAGTTTGGGATCTTGCTGGTTTCCGATATTGCACGCCAGGTCCTGGCAAAGGATCGTTCATCCAAGCGGGTCAATGTATATGAAGTCATGACCAAACCAGCCGTCTATATCGACCCGAACATGGACATCCGCTATTGTTCCAGGCTGTTTGCAAGATTCAATCTAGTTCGTGCCCTGGCCATTGAAAATGACAAGGTACTCGGCACCATCAGTCCTAACCTGTTAGTGCTCGATGGGCTGTTTGCCCTTGACGAGGATTAGAGCCCCAGGATATTAATAGTTACCGATGCACTGCGGCGTAAAATATGTTTCCGTTTCAAAATAATCTGACTTCGATTCTTATTGAAGTGAAAGAATGCCTTAACGGACTGTGACCGGCTTCCAAGAGGCGGGGAGTAATCTGGACGCACCTCCCTGTGCTGTCCATGACTGGATGGCAGAGTCCAGAATCAATAACTCATGACAGCCGTGTCATCAGCAGTCATCAGCTTCATGGTGATATTCGGACCACCTTTCTCAATACCTTCTATGAGGTCATCCATGGTCATACCGGCTTTCTTCATGCACATCGGACATATGAGAGCTCTGGCGCCTTTCTTCATAGCAGCTTTCAACATATTCTGCAGACTCATGCCGGAGGCGGATAAGGTATCGGTATGGAAGGACTTGGAGGCGAGAAAGACACCCCGTACATTGAGAAACAATACTACCTTATAACCATGCTCCAGCGCTTTATTGGCTTGGCCCAGGGCCATTCCTCCCGCCCATGCCTCATCCGTGGTGATATTGTAGAAAATAGTCTTACTG